>NZ_JAMDGW010000016.1:0-237119 GCF_028656995.1 Pseudomonas sp. TNT2022 ID642
CCGGTCTCTACAGTGAGGGGCTTTTCAGGGTGCTTGCAATCTCGATAACACCGGCCACAAAAAAGCCCGCAGACAATCACTCGTCTGCGGGCTTCTGTGTTTCAGGCCTAAGGCTTAAGCCCGGCGCTCATGCATCCGCGCCAGTTGCCGCTCGAGCATCGACGGATAAGGCTCCATCAACCGCTCCACGCAGCAAGCACCCTCAGGGCTGGCAATCGGCCGGATCCGCGCACGCTGGCGAATCAGCGCGTCGTCACTGATCTTGCGCTCAACCAGCAGCAGATTACGGCTGTGCTGCGACAAGGCCAAGGCATCCTGGGCCGAATCGGTCAGCAGCAGATCAATCTGGCTCAAGCCAAACAGCTCATCGCCCAGGGTCAAACCCAGCTGCAATTGCAGGGTGATGCCGCTGTCGGCGACCTCAATCTGCAACTGATGGCCCAGCGCCCGCAGCAACTCGCCACAGCAAATGGCGTTGGTCAGGTAATCATCGCCGCTGTCTTCGGTGTGAAACAGCATCAGCGTGCTGCCGTCGTTCAGGGTCTCGATTTCGCCCTGATACAACGAAGCGGCTTGATCGAGGCAGTCGCGATAGCGCTCCTGCAACTCTTCCAAACGTGCCCGTGGCAAGCGGCGCAGTTGTTCCTGCGAGCCCAGTTGCACGGCTAGCACGGCGGTGTGCTGCGGCACGCTTGGCGACGGTTGGCGGACGACAGGTTGGGGCGCGCCATTGAGCGACTCGTCGCGCAGGTCGGCGAATGCGTCATCGTCATCATCGTCTTCGACGGTGCTGACCAGATGTCGCGGCGCCGGCTTCTGCGCGGCCATCGGACGGGTTTCGTCGAAACTCGGATCACGCAAGTTGCGCACCTCGAATTCCGGCTCGTCTTCTTCGTCCTCGAATTCCGGCTCCGGTTCAGGTGCAGGCTCCGGCGCGTAGTTGGCGTGCAGCTGACGCGCCAGATCGCCGATTTCATCCTGACGATCGATGCCCGGCGTGTGTTCGTCGATGCGGCGCAGCCAGACGCGCAACTGCAGCAACGGCGTCGACAGATAGCGGCCCATGCGCAGGCTCAAGGCCAGCGACAGCGCCAACAGAATACCGCTGAGAATGCCCATGCTTTGCAGGCTGATGGTCATCGGCTGCTGGAACTGATCCATGTCCAGGCTGATGCGCAGTTGCCCGGCGGTCACGTCCTGAAAAGTGATCTTGCTCTCGTACATGCCTTCGGCTTCGCCCAGCAGGCTGTGCTTGGGCCGCTGACCGGACTCGGCGAGGATGCGGTTATCCACGCTGTAGATCGCCGCGTGGGCCACCAGCTTGTTCTTGGTCAGGTTGTTGAGCAGCACATTGAGGCTGAGGATGTCGTTGGACACCAACAGCTCGGTGGCAGAGGTCGCGGTCTGCGTGGTCAGGCTTTCGCCCAGCGCATCGGCTTGCTGGTGCATGGCCTGCTTGAATTGCAAACCCATCACGCCGGCATAGATCACCAGCGCCAGAGCGACCAGGATCACGTTATGGCTGGCAATGCGCAATGCAATCGGTACACGGCGGTGGCGCAGTGCACGGAAGATCAGCAGGAAGAAGTTATCGGTTTTAACTGGCGTGGGCCGGTTCACTGAGCTCGGCTCTTTTGTCCGTGAAGTTGACGCGCAGTATAGCGACAGGCCCTAGACCGGCAAAGCGCTCGCGGTGCCCGATGGTCACTGAAAGTGGGTAGAATGCGGTTTTTTTCCAGTTGCGGGGGTGCGCGTTGCGCGAAATCGTCCTGATTAACATCACGGGAGTCGACCGTCCGGGTCTGACTGCGGCCATTACCGGCGTTCTGGCACAAGGTGGTGTGAACATTCTCGACATCGGTCAGGCGGTGATCCACGACACCCTGTCGTTCGGCATCCTGGTTGAAATCCCCGATTCCGAGCAAGGCAAGTCCGTGCTCAAGGACATCCTGTTCAAGGGCTACGAGCTCGACCAGCAGGTGCGCTTCACCCCGGTGTCCGAAGAGGATTACCAGCAGTGGGTAGGCAATCAGGGCAAGAAACGCCACATCGTTACCCTGCTGACCCGCAAAGTGACCGCCGGCCAATTGCAGGCAGTCAGTTCGATCACCGCCAAATATGGCTTGAACATCGATCACATCGACCGTCTGTCGGGTCGCATGCCGCTGGACACGCCGGCAGACAAAGGCAAGGGCTGCATCGAGTTTTCCGTGCGTGGCGAAGCGGCTGATCCGCAGGCGCTGCGTGCCGAATTCCTCAGCGTGGCCCAAGAGCTGAATGTCGACATCGCCTTCCAGGAAGATTCGCTGTTCCGTCGCAACCGTCGTCTGGCGGTGTTCGACATGGACTCGACCCTGATTGAGGCCGAGGTCATCGATGAACTGGCCAAGGCGGCCGGGGTGGGCGAACAGGTTTCTGAAATCACCGAACGCGCCATGGCCGGTGAGCTGGATTTCCGCGCCAGCTTCAAAGAGCGTCTGGCCTTGCTCAAAGGCCTCGACGTCAGCGTGCTGGATTCGATCGGCGCTTCGCTGCGTCTGACCGAGGGCGCCGAAACGCTGTTCGCCGAGCTCAAGCGTCTGGGCTACAAGACCGCGATCCTCTCGGGCGGCTTCACCTATTTCGCCAAGCAATTGCAGGCCAAACTCGGTATCGACTATGTGTTCGCCAACGAACTGGAAGTGGTCGACGGCAAGTGCACCGGCGTGGCGATCGAGCCGATTGTCGATGCCCAGCGCAAGGCTGACCTGTTGAAAGAGCTGGCGCACAAGGAAGGTTTGCGTCTGGAGCAGACCATCGCGGTCGGCGACGGCGCGAATGACCTGCCAATGCTGGCGATTGCCGGTTTGGGTGTGGCGTTCCGCGCCAAGCCGTTGGTGAAACAGTCGGCGAAGCAGGCGATCTCGACGTTGGGTCTGGATGGCGTGCTGTATCTGCTGGGTTTCCGCGATCGCGACGGGCAGTTGTAATTAAGATCAAAAGATCGCAGCCTGCGGCAGCTCCTACAGAGGAATATGCGTTTTTCTGTAGGAGCTGCCGCAGGCTGCGATCTTTTGCTTCAAAGTGACTTCCACAACGAATCAAAATCCTCCTCGCTCCCGCCATTGCGCGCAGTATCCAGCGAGCGATAAGCGAACTGATTGAAGCTGTGCGTACTCGCCACGCGTCGATCCAGCCCGGCACGTTGCTCTTCGCCGTGGGTGTTGATCAGCACTTTGCTGCCTTCCTGAAACGGCAATCGCGGCGCCAGCAAGGTTGCCGGTAGATCGATCGCGCTTATCTCCGGTAACAATAATCCGCGCAAATACTGACTGTGATCGTCCCGCGCACGCACCAGTTGCAACCCGCAGGGCTGGGCATGTGGCGCCACTAGTTCAATACCCATTTGCGTGCCACCACCGCGTACCTGACGAATCCAGCGAATCACCGCGATGCTCCAGCCCAGACTGGCGCTGTCCTGAATCCCGAGCATTTCTCCGGCCTGTAACTCGGCGGGCACTTCATTTGGCCACGCCAGACAGTAACCCCCGGGGCTGTGATTGATCACTGGCAACGCGTAAGTCGGATAGTGCGGCGCAGCGTCGGTGCTGCTTTCGTCTTCGACCAGGTGGTCGTACTGGATTTCTTCGTAGGGCAAAAACTGCTCATTGTTCTGCGGTGCCGCGTCGAAGGCCTGACTCCAGCTGTCCTTTTCCCCTTTGGCCACGGCTTTGTTGAAATTCGCTGCGCGGGCGCCGGGATGTTTTAGCAGATCGCTGAAGCTGCGTTCGCCGCCGAGGTAGAAGTGCAGGGCGCTCATGCCCACGCAGACGGTGAGATTGCCCTGGCCGACGGTGCGCTGAAAACTGCGCTCGGCCGCTTCGCCCCACGTCGCGTGTAAATGTTGCAGCGTGTCGAAACTCAGGCCGGTCGGGACGGGCAGAGGCTTGGAGGTGTCCTGATGCAGCAAATGCGCTTCGAGAGTGTTCACCAGCGGTTGCGGGTCGAAGCCAAGCAAACCGGCGCGCTGCTCGCTGCGAAACATGCTGCGGTAGCGCGGCCCGACATCAAGCTCGGCGCTGACCGCAAACAAGCCGCCGTCGGGACTGCCGGGGTGCAATTTGAGCAGGGCGCTCCACGGTTCAAGCACTTCGGCGAGCCGGGCGATCTGGTTCTGGCGCAGTTGATTGCAGCGCGCGCTGCCGAGGAGCAGGGCGGCGATGTAGATCTGTTCGAGGCTCAGCTCCGTGGTCAGGCTGGCCAGATCGTCATGCACGCGGCGCTGTTGCAGCTGCAACTGGCACGCTGTGTGATAGAGCTGATGCAGTTCAAACCACAGATGCTCCGGCGGCGAACTGTACAGCTGGGCGGCGCGCACCAGTTGCCCCTTCAACGCATGCGCCGCCCGTTGCAGGGCCGTGCTGACCAGCGCTGCGCGATCCTTGCTGTACTTCGGCGCGATCCGCAGCACGATCTGTTTGTAACCGATCGCCAAATGACTTTGCAGCGCCTGGCAAAGATTGCTGATCTTGCGCGAGCGATCGTCGAGCATGATCGCCTGATGCAGGAAGTTTCGCTCCAGATGCTGGCAGACGAAATACACCTCGGGTCGCAGCAATTCGAGCAACTGCAGACGATTGTCGCTGGGAGTGAGCAATTGGTTGAGTTCGCCCAGCCCTTGATACAACTGGCGGGCGGTTTCGCCGATGTTGGCCTTGGGCAGGTCGGCAATCCAGCGCTTGAGATCACGCGGGGTGGCTTCGCAAAACGACAGGCGCGACTGAGTCGGAGTCGGCGCGCGCAGTTGTGGGGGGGAGATGGTCTGGCTCATGCCAAAAACCATAGCAGCAAAATTCGCGATTCGTCGGTATGACGAAATCTGTAGGAGCTGCCGCAGGCTGCGATCTTTTGATTTTGATTTAAAACCAGGATCAAAAGATCGCAGCCTTCGGCAGCTCCTATAAGGATATCGACCGTCAGCGCAATCCGGGGCGGTCGATTCAGTATCAGGCTTTTGGCAGCGCCAGGCCTTGGCCCATCTGCACTGGCGAACCTGCCGCCAGTTCTTCAGCCCATTTCACCTGATCCGGCCCGAACAGCACGATGGCGGTCGAACCCAGTTTGAAACGGCCCAGTTCAGCACCTTTCTCCAAGTGGATCGGCGCACGGGCGGCTTCGTCGTAGCGGAAGGTTTTCAGCTCGCGCTTCGGCGGGGTGACCAGACCGGCCCATACGGTTTCGATCGACGCGACGATCATCGCACCTACCAACACCACGGCCATCGGCCCGCGCTCGGTGTCGAAGATGCACGCCACGCGCTCGTTACGGGCGAACAGTTCCGGGACGTTTTCGGCGGTGGTCTGATTCACCGAGAAAATCCGGCCCGGGATGTAGACCATCTCGCGCAGGGTGCCGGCCAGTGGCATGTGCACACGGTGGTAGTCCTTCGGCGACAGGTAGATGGTGGCGAAGTCGCCGCCCATGAACGGCGCGGCGTTGGCCGCATCACCGCCGAGCAGTTCCAGCACGCTGAAACTGTGGCCCTTGGCCTGGAACACGCGACCGTGTTCGATCGGGCCAAGCTGGCTGACCGCACCGTCGGCCGGGCTGAGGATCGCGCCCGGGGTTTCGTCCAGCGGACGCGCGCCGTCTTTCAGGGCACGGGTGAAGAAGGCGTTGAAGTGCTCGTAAGCGGTCAGGTCTTCGACCAGCGCTTGCGACATGTCCACTTGGTAGCGCTTGGCGAACCATTGGGTGAAGGCATTCTTGAACCAGCGCACGCGGCACTCGGCAATGCAGCCGGCCAGGCGCGACAGCAGGTGATGCGGCAGCAGGTACTGGCTGAGGATAAACAGACGCTCTTTCATTAGTTGTCCTTAAAAACCTTAAATCTCGACTGGCGTGTCAGGGTGGTTGCCCCATTCGCCCCAGGAACCGGCGTAGCCCTTGACCCGCGGATAACCGAGGGACTTGGCCACCAGATAAGTGAAGCCCGACCGGTGATGGGTCTGGCAGTGGGTAATGATTTCTTTGTCCTTGGTGATCCCGAGGTCTTCGAGGATCTGCGGCATGTCTGTGCGAATACGCAACTGACGGGCCTTGTCCATGCCCGCCGTCCACTCGAAGTTGACCGCACCGGGGATGTGCCCGGCCTTGGCGGCCAGTACTTTCTCGCCGGAGTATTCCAGCGGCCCGCGCGCGTCCCAGATCGCCAGATCGGCAGCACCGAGACGGCTTTGCAGATATTCGCGCGTGGCAGTCGGCTCGTCGTGCAAAGTCAACGGCAGTGGGCCACCGACGGCTGCTGGCACTTGGATCGACATTGGCATGCCATCTGCCAGCCATGCCGGCAGACCACCGTCTATATAGTGGTATTTATCGTGACCAATGACGTCGAGCAGCCAGATGAAGCGCCCGGCCCAGCCGCCGCCTTCGTCGTCATAGACCACGTAGACCGCGTCTTTGCGGTGGCCCAGTTCACCGAATAACGCTTCGAGATCGGCTTTGGCCGGCAGCAGGCCCGGCGCCGGCGGCTGGCCGAGCTGGGTGCGTTTCGGGTCGACAAAGCGTGCGCCGGGGATATGGCCCTCGGTGTAACGGGCAGGGCTGGTCAGGTCCACCAGAATCAGTTCGCCCGACTCGAGACGCGGGAGCAAGTCGCTCGGTTCGATGACGAGCGGCAAGCCAGAGAAGTCAGACATGTGAGGTCTCCAGAGCACAAAGGGGAGGATTGTAGCGCAGCCTCATCGGCCACGGCTGCTAAAGCTGTGCAGGGCTTTTTCGATGCACTGCGCGGTTTTGCCAAAGGCTTGCACGGTGATGTCGGCGAATGGCCCGCCGCCCTGATCGGCAACGACGATCATGATCACCCGGCCGTTATTGACCAGTGAGCGCAGGAACAAATGCTCGCCGCGAAACAGCGTGCGCAGGCTCGCGGGCAGCAAGGCGGAGAATTGCGCATCGTTCTCTGGAGTGATGCGTACCTGCGCCTGTTGCGCGAGCAGCCGTTGCAGGACTTTGCTCTGGCCGACGACAAAATTCAGCGCCGCCGCTTCTTTCGGCAGGCCCGCGGTTTGATGCACGCGCAGATTGGACTGCGTGCGGTCGGCCATCAGGATCATCACGCGGCGCATGCCGCTGGCGACCAGCGCATCGCGAGCGGCGACGGTCAGGCTCATGGCATTGGTGAAGCGGCTTGGCTCGGCCAATAGCTCGGCGCATTGCTGGCGCCATTGCGTCAGATCTTCCGAGGTTGGCGCAGCGGCGGGCAGCATGCCGGCCGGCAAACGATGGGTGCCCCACGGCCATAGCAATGAAACTGCCGGGTGCCACAAGTCCGGCATCGCATGGTGGCGCGCACTGTTGGCGGCTTGCTGGTGCAACTGTTGTTGCACCTCGTCCATGGAAATCTGCAGATAAAGGCTGGTCAGGTATTGCCAGCGTTCGCTGTGCGGACTGTCCCAGGCCTGCTGTGCCGACAACGCCAGACCGTTGGCCAGCAGTACGGTGTTGGCCGGCTGGTTGAGCCAGCGGCGCAGGGTGGGGTCATCGTCGAGGCGATTTTGCTGGCGCAACGGATGCTCGCTGTCGCGGGCGATGCGCAGCACTTTCACCAGCTCGCGCTGTTCGCTGAGCAGCAATTTATAGCCTTGCTGCACCCAGATCGGCAGATGCCAGGCCTGCACCAGCGCTTCTGCGATTTTCAGCAGACGTACACCAAACAATTGTTTTTCGACCACGCGCGCTGATTCGCCCTTGTGGATAACCCGCAGTTCCCATTCTTCAAGCAATTGCGGATAGGTCAGCGCCAATGGCCAAAGCGGCGACAAAAACAGCAGGCTGCCCCAATGAATGTCCTGCCACAGCCGCGCCAGGCGACTGGCGAAAAAACCGTTGGCCTGTTGCGTTGCATGCTGGCTGATCATCTGCAACTGGCGCAGGGCTTTGGGAATTTGCATCTGCGGCTCGGCGGGCAACCGCGCCAGCAGTTCTTCTGTACGGGCAAGGCCGAGGCGATTGATCGCCACCTCAAGATTTTCCGCCGGCGCGGCCATGGTGCCATGGGTGTGACGATTCGCCTCACGGATGATGCTCAAGGCCAGTGCCGGGCTGTCCTGCATCAGGTCGGCAATGTCGCGCAGCGAGCTGCGATTGTCACGGATCGCCCGGCAGACTTTGTCGTGAGCCTCTTGCGGTACGGGCAGTCGCACGCCATCGAGCAACTTTACCCAGCCGTCGAGGGTGGTCGGTTTTGCGTGTGGGACGTTCGTTTCATTAGCCATGTCTGGACGGGATCTTCACTGACTGTAGACGCGCCCGGCATGGGCTAAATTGGCTTTTCGCCTGAACTGGCTATAGTCTGGCGCAGTTTTGCCGATAAGTAGAAGAAGAGATTTTTTAACTTCCGAATATGACCTTGAACCCGACTTAAGTAAGTACTTTCTACCTATGGCTAAAATTATCGGCATCATCGTCGTATTCGCGAGCGTGCTCGGCGGATACGTGCTCTCCCACGGCAAGATTGCCGCCCTGATCCAGCCCTTCGAGGTGTTGATCATCGGTGGTGCTGCACTCGGTGCATTCCTGCAGGCCAACCCTGGCTACATGACGATGCACGTGCTCAAGAAATCCCTGAGCATGTTCAGTTCGCGCTTCAGCCACACGTTCTATCTGGAAGTGCTCGGCCTGATCTACGAGATCCTCAACAAGAGCCGCCGCGAAGGCATGATGGCCATTGAAGGCGACATCGAAGATGCTGCCGCGAGCCCGATTTTCGCCAAGTACCCGGCAGTGCTCAAAGACGAACGCATGACCGCGTTCATCTGCGATTACCTGCGCATCATGTCGTCCGGCAACATGGCCCCGCACGAGCTGGAAGGCTTGTTCGACATGGAGCTGTACAGCCTCAAGGAAGACCTCGAGCACCCATCCCACGCGGTGAACGGCATCGCCGACGCCATGCCCGGTTTCGGTATCGTTGCGGCGGTACTCGGTATTGTGGTGACCATGGCCTCGCTGGGTGAAGGCGATCAGAAGTCCATCGGTCTGCACGTGGGTGCCGCACTGGTCGGTACCTTCTTCGGTATTCTCGCGGCGTACGGTTTCTTCGGCCCGCTGGCGCATTCCCTGGCCCACGATGCCAAGGAAGAGCTGAACGTCTACGAAGCCATCAAGGCCTCGCTGGTGGCTTCGGCTTCCGGCATGCCACCGTCGCTGGCAGTCGAGTTCGGTCGCAAGGTTCTGTACCCGGCTCACCGTCCAAGCTTTGCCGAGCTGGAACAAGCCGTTCGCGGTCGCTAAGAAATGGAAAATAATCAGCCGATTATCATCAAGCGCGTCAAGCGCATAGCCGGCGGGCATCACGGCGGGGCGTGGAAAATCGCCTTCGCCGACTTCGCCACGGCGATGATGGCGTTCTTCCTGGTGTTGTGGCTGCTGTCCACCGCCACGCCGGAGCAGAAGATCGCCATCGCCGGTTACTTCAAAGACCCGGTCGGCTTCTCTGAAAGCGGCACGCCGTACATCATTGACCTGGGCGGCACGCCGACCCTGGCGCCGGAAAACACCCTCAACCCGGAAGTGAAGTCGCAGCCGCAACCCGACAAGGTCACGGTCGACACCGAGCAGGTTGAAGGCATGGCCGAGCAGGTCGAGAAGGAACGTCTGGAGCTGCTCCTGCAAGAACTGCAGAACAAGGTCGACGAGAACCCGCAACTGCAGAAGTTCAAGGATCAGATCCTCTTCGAGATCACCCCGAACGGCTTGCGCATCCAGATCATGGACGCGGAAAACCGACCAATGTTCGACTCCGGTTCCGCACGTCTGAAGCCATACTTCGAAGACATCCTGCTGGCCATGGCTGACACCATCAAAGCAGTGCCGAACAAGATCAGCATCAGCGGCCACACCGACGCCAAGCCGTACACAGGGACCGGTGATTTCGGTAACTGGGAGCTGTCGGCCAACCGCGCCAACGCTGCGCGTCGTGCCTTGATCGCCGGCAGCTATCCGGATGCGCAAGTGGCGCGGGTCGTCGGTTATGCCTCGTCGGCGCTGTTCGACAAGGAAAACCCGTTCAACCCGGTCAACCGTCGTATCGACATTGTCGTGCTGACCAAGAAAGCCCAGGCGGCCATCGAAGGTGCGCAAGGTGCCGATCCAGCGAAACCTGCAGATCAAGGTCAGAACGGCGCCGCTCCGGCGACACCGGTTGACCCGAATGCACTGCCGGCGGATCAGCAACCGGTGCCGGCGCATGAGTTGCGCGAACGCTTGAACCTGTTCGACGACGCTGCGCCAAAACCGGCTGAGCCGGGGAGTGCGGCCCCAGCGCCTGCTCCCGCTGCTCCGCCAGCCACTGCCCCGGCTCCCGCGCCGAAGCAGTGATCCACAAAAAGCCACGGTCACCGTGGCTTTTTTGTATCTGCCTGCGTCGCAATGACCAGTCGCAGTTTTCGCAATCACGGAAGATCAGTAAATGGAAAGACTCAAAGCCTATTTTCAGCGGCACGGCAACGCTCCCTTCAAATTTGGCGAGGGGCGGGTCAGTGGCTACATTTCGGCCACCCTCGGGCTGTTGAGCCTGCTGGCGGTGTTCTGCTTCCTCTTCCCGGAATGGCTGACCACGGCCGAACTGCGCAAGGTCTATGACGAGCAGTTCGCGCGCACCACGTTGTTGCTCGGTCTGGTGCTGTCGTTCAGCCTCGGCACCCTGAATATCCTGCTGAACAAACGCAAACGCCTGGGGATTACCGGCCTGGTTGCATCGGGGTTGGCGGTATTTCTCGGTGGCACCAATGTTCAGGTCAGCTCGATCGGGCAGACGCCTTACTCGCTGGGTCTGGACTGGTTTGTCCTGGCGCTGCTGGTGTCGGCGATCGTGTTCATTCCTCTGGAGAAGCTCTATTCCAAGAATCCCGAGCAAAACATCCTGCGCCCGCACTGGCGCACCGACCTGACCTACTTTTTCGTCAGCCACATGCTGGTGCAGTTCATCCTGATCTTCATCACCGCGTCCTCAAGCTATATCGCTGGTTGGGCGGTGTCGCCAGGCTTGCAGGCCAGTGTGCAGAGCCTGCCGCTGGTGGTGCAGTTTCTGCTGGCGATTCTGGTTGCCGATCTTGGTCAGTATTGGCTGCACCGGCTCTACCATGTCGTGCCATGGCTGTGGCGCATTCACGCGGTGCATCACTCCAGCACGCACATGGACTGGCTCGCCGGCTCCCGCGTGCACTTCATTGAAATCCTGCTGACCCGCACTGGCGTGCTGGTGCCATTGATGCTGCTGGGCTTCGCGCCGCAAGCGTTGAATGCCTATGTGATTCTGGTTGGTGTTCAGGCGGTGCTGGCTCACGCCAACGTGCGAATCAACGGCGGCTGGCTGAACTACCTGATCGTGTTGCCGCGCTATCACCACTGGCACCACGCCCGGCACAAGGACTACATCTACAAAAACTACGCGATCCACACGCCGCTGGTGGACATGCTGTTCGGCACGTTCAAGCTACCGCCGAAAGAGTGGCCGGTGCGTTATGGCGTGTTTGGCAAGGAGTTGCCAGGCGGGATTGTGCGTCAGCATCTGTATGCGTTTCAAAAGCCTGAGCCGAAGACGGCTGTGCCAAAGCCGCCAGCCAGCGCTTGAGCAAAGAAAAGCCGCGAGATGATCGCGGCTTTTTTGTGTCTGGCTACTTAATAGCCGTTTTCCGGCAGGCTGGCGATGATCGAGCGGTAGCTGTTCATCCGCTGCTGCTGCACGCGGCCATCTTCAAGGGCCTTGAGCAATGCGCAACCCGGTTCACGGTCGTGCTTGCAGTCGCGGAAGCGGCAGGTGCCGAGCAGGTCATTGAACTCGATGAAACCTGCTTCAACGTCGGCACGGCTGACGTGACCGAGGCCGAATTCACGGATACCCGGGGAGTCGATCAGTTCGCCGCCACCGGGAAAGTGGAACAGGCGCGCGGTGGTCGTCGTATGCGTGCCCTGGCCGGACAGCTCGGACAATGGCCCGACGCGGGTTTCGACTTCCGGCAGCAAGCTGTTGACCAGCGACGACTTGCCGACGCCGGACTGGCCGACGAACACGCTGATGCGGCCGTCGAGCTGCTGTTGCAGCTGTTCCATGCCGTTGCCGTGGTGCGCCGACACTTCCAGCACCGGATAACCCAGCGTGCGGTACACCGCCAGCAGCGCATTGAGCGCCGGGGCGTTCTGCTCGTCGATCAAGTCGAATTTGTTCAACAGCAGCAGCGGCCGGATGCCGGCGTGTTCGGCGGCAACCAGATAGCGGTCGATCAGGTTGGCATGCGGCTCGGGCAGCGGCGCGAAGACGATGACGATCATGTCGACGTTGGCCGCTACCGGTTTGAGCTGGCCCCGGCTGTCCGGGCGGCACAGCTCGGTGGTGCGCGGCAGTTGCGCAACGATCACCCCGATGCCTTGGTTGCCGGCGCGCCAGACGACTGTGTCGCCGGTTACCAGCGCGGGCAGGTTGGCGCGCAAGTGGCAGCGGAAGACCTGGCCGGCCTGATCACCGTCAACGGCCTCGACCTCGACCTGTACACCGAAGTGGGCGATCACCAGACCTGTTTGTTCCGGGCCCAGATCGCCGCCCTCAAGGGCTTCGACCGCCGAGGACTCGCGTTTGGCGGCGCGGGCAGCGCGTTCGCCCTGAATCTTTTCGATGCGCCAGTTTTGACGACGATTGAGTTGGCGTTTGGCCATGGGTGTTCCGTCTGAAGAATGCAGCGATTAGGTAAAACGGCCGCGAGTTTAGCACGCCCGGCCACCGGCCTAGGCTAAACTGCGCAGCATTGCCTAGGAGCCGAAATATGCCAAACCCGCAGAACCTGATCTGGATCGACCTGGAAATGACCGGTCTGGATCCGGAAAACGACGTCATCATCGAAATGGCCACCATCGTCACCGACAGTGATCTCAACACCTTGGCCGAAGGCCCGGTGATTGCCATTCATCACAGTGACGAAGTACTCGCCCGCATGGACGAGTGGAACACCCGCACCCACGGCAACTCCGGCCTGACCCAGCGTGTGCGCGACAGCCGCATCAGCATGGCCGAAGCCGAAGCCGAAACCATCGCCTTCCTGGAAAAATGGGTGCCGAAAGGCAAATCGCCGATCTGTGGCAACAGCATCTGCCAGGATCGCCGCTTCCTCTATACGCATATGAAGTCGCTGGAAAGCTACTTCCACTATCGCAACCTCGACGTTTCCACCCTCAAGGAACTGGCCGCGCGCTGGGCGCCGGACGTGCGCGACAGCTTCAAGAAGGGCAGCACCCATCTGGCGCTGGACGATATTCGCGAATCGATCGCCGAGTTGCAGCATTACCGCAAGCACTTCATCAAGTTCTGATGTGGTTTGTGTAGGCGCCGCGGCAGCTGCGATCTTTTTTGCCCTTGTTGTCCATTCACACTCAAAAGATCGTCGCCTGCGGCAGCTCCTGCATTGAGTCGTGTCGCTCGCGCTCTTTCTAGCCGGCACGAAATGGCTTGGTGGCGTTTGTATGCGAGTGACTCGTTCGCTGCAGCGTGGTGCTACATGCGGTGTCTTTATCTCAATGTGTCGAGTGAACACACCATTCTGATTGTCCTGTTCGGCGGTTTTTTGTTACGTCTGCTGGCCATTCGTCTTCATTGGGAAATGCCAAACTTCGTTTATTACGAAAACTCGATGTTTGTTGAAGTCGGGTAGTTTTCTAGATAAAACCTGTGAGTCGCTGGCGGCTTGCAAGTGTATGTTTCTTACATTTTTCATTTTGTCGATTTTTTGGAAGTCATGTATCTCTGTTTTTGGCAAATTTCAATTGTCATCTTCAAATATGTTTCTCAAAAGGAATGCAGCATGAGTGAAAGTATGGACACTACACATGGCCAGCAAACCAATTCATCCGTTTTCGGAAGTATTGCCAGTTTCAAGGTCAAATTCGATGCCGGCGATAGTAGTCTTGGCAGAACGCTTTTTGGTAATGGCCGGATGCAGGTGAAAGTGCAAGTTCTGGTGTCCGGGGTTGACGCTAACGGCAACGCGATGCACGTACCCGCGGATGTAATGGACAGCATCGAACTTATTCATTACAGCACCGGCAAGACGTTGCGCGACGGCTGGGTCGCGAGCACCGAACAAGGGCGGTTTACCGTTGAGGCGCAAACTCCATTCACCACCAGAGAAGTTGACGAAGATGACGAGGGCAATGACAGCATCCGTCCTCAGGTTCGCACGTACTGGGTATCCTCCAAGAGCGCTGGTACGACCCGGATCGGTGCGCGCTTGTCTCTGAACGGGGTGAGGATTGTCAGTAACGGGACCACGCTTTCCAGTGTTCATGACAGCAGCTTGACGCTCGAAGCACAAACACCTGAGACCTATTCGATTGGACTGTTCGACTGGTTTCAGACGCGTCGCGGCAATGAACACCCCCGCAATCGTATCTGGAACTATTATCTGGGCCTGTTTCCGCAGGGGCGGCAGATCAGACTGGTCGACTGGATAGTAGATGGAGTAGAGCCAGGCGATGATCACTTCTTCGCGGGCGGTAACAAACTTAATGAATCAAAAACGAATTATATGGAGGCTACGCTTGTCCGCCGCGAACGATCTGAATTTACAGCGTGTTTGCCATATGGCGGAAATCACTATCAGTACACTTTTACTTCTGACGCCATATCAACGAAAGAGGTGCGTTATAGAATAACTGTCAATGACCGCGACGGTTACCTGACTGTCGTTCAAGCCCTGTCCGAATACTCGAAAGATGCGGAAAAATACAAAGTCGACAATGTGCTTCACTTCCGTGCCATTGATCAGCACGGTACAGAGCATAAACTGGCGATTCGCACGAATTTTTATCAACGTAATTTATATCTGGAACGAGGCTACTGACCTTCATTGATGCAATGTCGTGTAGTCAGTACAGGTATATGCTTTTGGCGTTGCGACTACCGATGAACTGTGATGTTCAATTATCCGGTATTCGCACCCAAAGTGCTTTTGCTGATGTCCTATGCTGATCCTGAAGCTATGCGGGGCCAGCGCGGCGGATTTAAATTGGCGCGAGGTTAACGTCATCTCTGTTGGTGCCGGCGCGTAGTGGCTAAACTGCGCGCCTCATTGCCAGGATCGCCACCATGTTGCTGATGCTCTATCTCATCGCCATCACCGCCGAAGCCATGACTGGCGCCCTTTCTGCCGGGCGGCGCGGCATGGACTGGTTTGGCGTAGTGCTGATCGCCTGCGTGACAGCCTTGGGCGGTGGCTCTGTGCGCGACGTGCTGCTCGGCCATTATCCGCTGACATGGGTCAAACATCCGGAGTACCTGGTGTTGACCTCGGTCGCGGCGATGTTCACGGTGTTCACTGCGCGCTGGATGCGCCACCTGCGCTCGCTGTTTCTGGTGCTCGACGCCGTTGGTCTGGTGGCGTTCACCCTCATTGGTTGCATGACCGCCCTGGAAATGGGCCACGGCATGTTGGTGGCTTCGGTCAGCGGTGTGATCACCGGGGTATTCGGCGGCATCCTGCGCGATATTTTCTGCAACGACATTCCGCTGATCTTTCGCCGCGAACTTTATGCGAGTGTTTCGTTCGCTGCGGCGTGGTGCTACATGCTGTGTCTTTATCTGAATGTGCCGAGTGAACAAGCCATTCTGATCACGCTGTTCGGTGGATTTTTGTTACGTCTGCTGGCTATCCGTTTTCATTGGGAAATGCCCAAGTTCGTTTATAACGACGAGCATTGATAATTCATTGTGTTCTGTCGTGAGAGAGCCGTATTACTTTAATTGATGTGCACGTGAGTGCATGTTTCTTACATTTTTGTTTTTGCTTTCTTTGGTCTGTATGTTATTTATTCGACGTCATCAAAGACTGGTGGCAGTTAGCTGAATTAACATAAAGACAAAGGAAGTTTGCTATGAGTGAAGTCACGGAAGAAACCCGGGTTCAGCCAGATTCTGTTGGGGCTTTTGAAAGCCTTACATTGTTCAAAGTAAAGTTTGATGCCGCTGAAAGTACGCGAAGCAAAGAGCTGTTCGGTAATGGCCGCATGCAAGTAAAAGTACAAGTGCTTGTTGCCGGAGCCGACGTTAATGGCAATGCGGTTCATGTGCCTTCCGAGGTGATGGACAGCATCGAACTGGTTCATTATCTCAGCGGTCAGCCCCTGAGCAATGGCTGGCGTGCCAGTGACGAGCAAGGCCGATTCACGCTGGAGTCGCGCTTCAGCACCAATGATGTGTCCGAGTCGTATGACGACGACACGGTACACCCGCAAGTACGCACTTTCTGGGTATCGTCCTCCAGTGCTGGAGAAACCCAGGTCGGCGCACGGCTGACAGCGAACCAGCAAGTCATTCGTAGTAATGGCTCGACCCTTTACAGTGCCCACGACAGCAGTGTGACCCTCAGTGCAAAGGAACCCTCCGCCTATTCCATCGAGAGCTTCAGGTGGCAACAGGTCCGGCGCGGGAATGAAGAACCAGGCAATCGGATCTGGAATTACTATCTGGGGCTGTATCCGCAAGGGGGGCAGCAAATAAAGCTGGTGGACTGGATTTTCCAGGGGGAACGCGGGAGCTACATCTTCGCTGCGGGGAACAAGATCAATGAGTGGAAAACCAACAGTCTTCAAGGCACTTTGGTGCTTCCCGAACTGAAGAACTTTCTGGTGGTATTACCCTATGCAGGAAACTCTATTGCCTATACGTTTTATTCCGATGCAATTACTACAAAGAACAAATCCTATTCTGTGACGGTCAATGACCGCGATGGAGAACTGACCGCAGTGCAAGCGCTGTCTGAGTATTCTTCAATTGAGCCGAAGAGCAGGAATGGCGAGGTCTTTCGCTTTCGTGCCATTGATCAATATGGCACCGAGCATAAACTTGCCATTCATACGGATTTTGAAACACGCAATTTTTCACTGGCGCGGGGATAACCGGATTAGTTGCAGATGGGTATTTATGCCGCTTCATTTGGTATGGATACGTCAATAGCTCATGATTTATTTTGCTTTCGCAGCTAGGTAGGCAAGCTTTCGTTGGCTCCGGGCACCGGAGCCAATGCGCTACCGGTTGCTTGATAGGCGTTTGGTCTGACTCTCGAGAAATCCATAACCTGCTTTCGCATTTCGTGATCTGGCGATTTACGGAGATGGTTGTCTTTGTGTTTGTTGTTTTTTTTTCTGGCTTGTAATTGTCTGATGAACTTTCACTGGAGTTTGCTTTTTTCGGTGTTGGTCATCGCGGCTTGTCGAGAATTTCTGGTTTCTTGCGGTTTTGCTGTATGTAAAAACGGTTATATGGGTTCTTTGTTGTTTTATTTTTTAACAGGTGAATAATATGTTTGAGAAAAATTTAAGTATTCAGCACTTTGAAGTGAAGTTTGATTCCTCAGCCGCTGACCGCCGTCGGACGTTATATGCCAACGGGCGTATGCAGATTCGGGTATTGGTACGGGTGTCCGCAGCGGATGCGCAAGGTAATGAAGTTTCTCTATATGGGCATCCGGCGCTGCAGACGCTTCAGCTCATCAGCTATAACGACGGCATGCCTCTTGAGGGAAGCTGGACTTCGAGTCGCGAAGAGAACCGCTATGCCCATGACATGTCAGGTCGCGAAGCGAGCATTACGCCGTTGATACCCGCCGCCGACAATCGTCTTTCCGACCCTTCCGAAACCATTCAAGTGTTCGAGTTCTGGGTATCCAGCAAGCGAGTGGGATCATTACAGATTGCCGCAGAAATAACGCTGGAGGGGAAGCGGTATCGAAGCAATGGGCAAAATGGCTACGACAGCAGCGTTAGCCTGGATGCCGTTGCTCCCAAGCGATATCCGGCTGCCAGTTTCCTGTTCGGTGGAGTCAGGAGTGTCGAGCAGAAAAGTAGTTACGACAGGCTTGAACAATTCACTCTTTCGCTTTTTTCGGAGGGGCGGGTTATTCACTTGCTCGACTGGTCCAGTGATCAGGTGAAATATGACCCGGACTACGCTGGTGAATTCTTTTTCTCCGGCAATCTTGATGATGGCGTGAAAAACCTGAGGACTTACTTTGGTTTCATTGCTCCGGTCTATGGCGAAACAGTCACAGTAAAGACGCACTATGGCTCTAGGACGCTACCTCAGGAAACCGGCCGGATTTCCATATTAGTCTATGCCAGTGCGGAACCTGCCAATAAACCCGCGCGTACCGAAACTTTCGAGCTGAAAGTTTTTGATGAGTTCGGTACCGATCACCGTTTGCGTATTAATTCAAATACAGCCCTTCGCAATTTCTTTATAAGCTGATTCTTTTTATTTCGATTGTCGGCCTGCTCTTGTTGCTGAGTCTCAGGTCGACGGTTGTTGTTTGTATGGATGCATTTTTTCAAATAACAGGAAGTTGTTTATGAGTAGTCAGTCTCCAGAGTCCGTGCATTCGAATGCATTTAATTTTAGCGAATTTGTGAGCGGTGGCGTTGATCCTCGAACAGGCATATATACCTGCTCTTTATCCCTGGGTGCCATTCGTTCCGCAGATCTGAATGGTCCCTCGTTTAATCTTGCGCTGAACTTCAATCCGTTGAATTTGCGCAACACAGGTTATGGCCTTGGTTGGTCGCTGACCCTGACGCGTTATGACGTTCGTGACAAAGTCATGGCGCTATTCACCGGTGAAACCTATCGGGCAGTTGAATCGCGAAATGCGCTTCATTTTAAAGAAATGAAGCTGGAGAGCGCCAAGGTGCTGAAGCACGGCGACGGACATTACGAAGTACGTTACAAGGATGGCCGGCGCGAAGAGCTAAAGGTCTTCGGTGCTACACAGATTGCCGTACCCATTCGAATCTTCGCAGCAAACGGCGTGAGCATCAGCCTGAAATACGCGTTGTTCAATGAGCAGCCGATGCTTATTGAAATCGCGGACGACAAAAGGACTTTGTTGAAAGTTGGCAGCACGCGTGGCCGCGTCACGTTGACTCGCGATCCCGATACGCCAGCCAGCGCCGGATTTACCCTCAAGCTCAAGAATGATCGGGTCAGCACCATTAGCTTGCCTGTCGGCAGGGGCTGGGATCTGCAGTACGAGGACATCAATGGCACCGGTTATTTGAAGCGAGTGGTTTCGCCGCTCGGGGCCGTGGAAAATATCCGCTACAAGGAAGTCGGTCATCTGTTGCCCACTTTGCAGGGGGTTCAGAGTCTGCCTTACGTGATTGCTCACGATATTTACCCAAAGCAAGGGCAGCCCAAGGTCGTCAAGGCTTACACCTATTCGGACTGGAACTTTCTAGGGCACGGCGTAGCGGCGGATCCTTCGGATGACGGCGACCCGCTTTACCGGGCGACCAGCGTTTACCGGTACAGCAGTGTCGAGCGTCTGATGATGGGTGAGAAAGTTCATACCCAGGTCAAACGCACCTACAACAAGTTCCACCTGTTGGTTTCTGAAGTCACCACTTGTGGTGATGCGGTAGTGACAGTTGCCACCGAATATCACGGTGATGAAAAAAAAACACTCGCCCAGCAGCCGGCTCAATTCCGGATGCCCAAGACGCACACTCGTAGCTACGAGGACCGATTAACCAAGAAGATCCGTTCCGAGACATCGACCACTGAGTTCGATGTCGCCGGTAATCCGCGTAAACAGGTCGGAATCGATGGCGTGACGACGCTGTTTGAATACTTTCCCTCCTTCGAAACCCCGGACTGCCCCGCAGACCCCATAGGCTTTGTCCGATTCCTTAAACAGCAGACTGTGATCCCGGCTTCCGGTGGTGGAGCGTCCACCGTTAAACGCTTTCGCTATGCGTTGCAGCCGGGTGTTGAAGGTTCGACGTTGGCAAACGTGGTGCCCGTCGAGGAACAACTGTTCGAGTGTGTGGCAGACCGTGAAGTGCTGCTTTCGACTGCTAGCCTGGCCTATGTGAATACCCCCGGCGACTCGTTCCAGCATGGTGTATTGCAGCAGCGAAGTGTCTCGCGTGATAGCAAGACGTCGGGTGTCGAGTATTCCTATGTGCTTGACGACAACACGCTTGTGCTGAAGAAAATCTTCCAGGGTTTTGACGGTACGAGCGCGACGACCGAACAAGCGCTGTCGACACTCAATGCGCTGATCTTGTCCGAGCGTGACGCAGATGGCCAGGTTGTCGAGTATGAATACGACAAAATCGGCCGGCAGTTGCGCAAGACCATGTCCCCGGGTGCGACCAACGCGTCATCGATCCATTGGGTTTATCACGCTGCAAGCGCTACCGAGCCGGCGATGGTGGTCATGACGGATTCCTCGGGCGGCAGGCAGGATGTCAGCTATGACGCGCTGGGGCGGGTGATCGGCATTCAGGAAAAGGACCGCGACAACCCGGATCATTCGGGGGGAAGTCCAATGCGTACAGTCTTTGCCGCTGTCCATGATCAGGTCGGGCGGTTGGTGGAGCAAACCCACTCGGATTGGTGGGAAGGCGTTGCACGACCGGTTAAAACCCAATCGCTTTACGATGACTGGGGGAATGTCAGGGAAACCCGTCATGGCGACGGTCGAATCGAACATATCGAGTTTGATCCGGTGGGCCGGCAGCAGAAGGCCTGGCAGCACGGTTTTGGCAAGACCGTGACGATCATCAATGACTTCGGCAAGCCGGACAGCATCGAGGTATTCGATCTCAAGGATCAGAGCCTGGGTAAAACCGTTTTTGAATACGATGGGTTGGGCCGAACCCTGAGCCAGACCGATCCGGCAGGTAACAAGACCCGCTACGAATATGACGTGTTCTCCCGGATGGTTCGCAGTGTTCTCCCGGACGGGCATGCCGTGGAAACCACGTTTGCCGCCCATAGCTGCGATGAGTTACCAGTGGAAATCAAAGTGGCCGGTTTGTCATTGGGGCAACAGAGTTTCGATGCTTTGAACCGTGTGACGGAGATTTCAGTGGGGGGGCGTAAATCGGTTGCCAGTTTCGAGGCTGGTCGCAGTCTGCCCAAGTTCACCACCGACGCCACGGGTCAGAAAATCGAGTTCGTTCATGCGCCTGAACTGGGGGGGGTGTTGACTGAGCGCAAAGCCGTGACCGCGGAGGGCAAAGATGGGTTGAGCACGCGGTTCACCTACGAAGCCCTGAGCGGAAGAACCAAAAGCTGTATCGAAGAAGATCGCGAGAGTCATTTCGAGTACTTTCCCTCCGGACGTCTGAAATCGGAAACCACTCGATATGGCGAACAGCGCCGTACCGTTTCCCATACTTACTCATTTGCCGGTCTACCCCTGACGTACACGGACGTGCTGGGTGTAAAGCACCACACCAGTTACGACAAGTGGGGGCGCAGAACTACGTTCAAGCAAGGTGCGGTGCAGGCTAATTACGCCTATGACAAGCGTGGTTTGCTGCAAACGATTGAAACTCGCGATACCTCCTCCAAGCGACTAATGAAGACGCGTCTGACTTATGACGATATCGGGCGCGAAGCCAACCGCAGTTTCGAAGTCAATGGGCTGCCCACTCAGACGCTGACCTCCAGCTACAACATGACCGGCAAACTGGCGCGCAAGGTGTTGACGCGTGGCGCTGCCGTGTTGCGCGATGAGCAATTTACTTACGACGTGCGCGGGCGACTGGTTCAGTACGATTGCGGCGGCAGCCAGCGACCGCGAGATCCGTACGGAAAGGAAATTGTTCAGCAGATCTTTACCTTCGACGCTCTGGATAACATTCTTACGCTACAAACCACGTTTCCTCAGGGGGTCAATGTAACCACCTTCAGTTTCAGCACGCTTGACCCGGCGCAGCTCATCGGCGTCTCACACTCCCATGCCGACTATCCGGCGTCGATCGTTCTGGAGTACGACGCCGACGGTCGGATGATCAAGGATGATCAGGCACGCGCCCTGACATATGACGCTTTTGGACGTTTGGTGCAGGTGACCAATGCGCGAGGGGAAGTGGTGCGTGGTTACCATTACGACGGCTTTGATCGGCTCGTCGAGTTGTCGCAACCGCGAATGCTGGATGTGCAGCGCTACTACCACAACGCCAGAGTCAGTAGCGAGGTCCGTGGCAATGACTCGTGCAGTGTCGTGCGCCATGACGGCTTGATATTAGGGGATCAACAGCTTGGGACCGATGCGGGGAGCCGGATTTTTGGCACTGATCAACAGAGCAGCGTGTTGAACCGTTTGCATGGCGAGCAATGGGTCGACAGCACCTACAGTCCCTACGGGCATCGTCCTGTCGACGGTGGTCTGTTCAGTCTGGCCGGTTTCAATGGCGAGCAACTCGATGTGGTCACAGGCTTGTATCTGTTGGGTAACGGCTACCGAGCCTACAGCCCTACGCTGATGCGTTTCACCAGTCCCGACAGCATGAGTCCGTTCCGTGCGGGTGGTTTGAATGCGTACGCTTACTGCCTGGGCGACCCGATCAATAGGGTTGACCCAACGGGCCATGTTTCCTGGCAGTCGATTGCCGGGATCGCATTGGGGTTCATCGGGATTGTATTGAGTATTGTGACCATGGGGGCTGCCACGCCACTGGGCCTGTTCGCCATGGGGTTGGGTGTCGCATCGGGAGCTGCCGGTATCGGCAGTGAGGTGGCAAATGCCTACGACTCACAATCCCAGGCAGGAGCGATACTTGGATGGGTGAGTCTTGGTCTTGGAATCGCTTCGATAGCAGCGGGAGCGCTTGCGGTCCAGAAGGCCTTGGCACAGACCAGTAGAGCCCGTGCTTACATCGCCACGGTTGCGGACGAGCCGCCAGTCAAAATCGTTGAAAAGGAATTCGCTATCTTCACCAAGCCCGGGGGCAAAAAAATCCCTCAGCGAGCTGCTTCAGAACCTTGGACTTTCGAGATTGACGGCGTGAAGGTGGATGGGCAAGCCGACTTGAGTGTCATTAAGGGTTTTAGCAAATTAGATGAACGTGAAATAGGAAAGGCCAAAACATTCCTGACCGAGATCGTCGACCAGGGGAAGACGCCAACCAACGCGGCTAGCATGTTGGGAACTCATACTAAATATAGAGAGCTAATCCCGTTCCGCAGCGCCAATGCCAAAGAGCTTAAAGACCCTGCTTTCTTCAACGGGACGGGGCAAACCGAAATCAAGCTAAGTGCTGCCCACCGTTTTATATTTTTTGCGAACAGAGATACTCGGACGGTGACGGCGCATGCGTTTGGGCACACGGTGAAAGGAAGTTGAAAGGTCTGTAAAGGAATTTGACGCAAATACGCGAACAGTGTGATTTGCCGAATTTAGCTCGGTTCTGCACTTGAGTAAAACGGGGCTGCGTGAAGATCTATGTATATCTTCACGCAGCAATCATCCCGATAGACTGCTCCTTTCAATCGGCAAGTTATCCAGAGGGATGACTTGTGTAGATGTCCGGCGTTGCTTGTGCAGAGCTGCTGGAGCAGTGCAATCAAATCAAGGATGAGAGTTTATGTCTGGCAAACCACCAAAGATCAAACCTTCCCTCGGAAAAAATAACGACTCCAGCGCTGGGGGGGGCCATCGTCAGCTACGTACCAGCCCGCCCCACCAGTCGAATGTCCCGCATCAGGTAGCGCAATCTCCTCTTCTCATGTCGGCGACTGAAGCAGTAGCGCAGTCGGTCAGCGTGACCCCGATGACTTCCTACATGGGAGTTGCGATGGCTGCTTCGGCACCTGCGTTCCGGGACTACTGGGTACGTGCCTGGAACAATCTCGGTGAGGCCGACGCGTTGGGCATTCGGCTATGCAAGCAGCGTCAGTATGTCGCCGTTGCCGATGACTATTTCGTGCAAGTGGTCAAAGATGCCGAAAGCGGTCTGTACCGTGCCACGGTCCTCAGAGAACTCAATGCCTCCGGCCCGCTGATGAAGCTGGATGCCGAGGGCAAGTTCTGGCGTCCGGCGGACAACGATGACTTGCCCGGGCAGGTAGCAGTGGAGCGAGCCAGGGAGTTGTCCGGTGAGGGGGAATTTCAGCAGGGGGCGATTTCCACGATAGACGAGCGTCTGGCCGAGCTGTACCCGACCATGACCGAGGAGGCCCGATCAACCATGCTTAGCGAGCGATTTAGCGGCGATCCGTTGCTGGCGGTGGCTGGCCTGGAGAAGGAATTCTCCACACTGGTGGAAGACCTTGGAGCGTGGGTGGCAGAAGTGCCGCCTCTCCACCCTGTCACGGGGCTGTCGCTGACAAAGACCGAGATTGAGTCTCAGCGAGCCCACAGAGAGTTTTTCGCACTGGAGTTACAAGCCAATTGGTCTCGCAAGGCAACAACCGTAAACCCTTACACCCCGTCAACGCTGGATTACGATCTGGATATGCTGGGAAGCCTGCCGCGTTTATCGGCTGACTTCAGTCATGTCCGTGAACTGAGTCTCTCCAGCACTTCGCCACTGAGTGGCAGCGCTTTTCTCGAAGCTTTTCCGGGCGTGCGGTATCTGATCCTCTCGGGTTTTGCGCTGAAAACGTTTCCCGTTGAAATTTTTCAAATGAGAGAACTGGCGACATTAACACTGGACAACTGCGACATTCGACTCTCCGAAGCAACCGTCGAAGGCCTCGCCCATATTGAAAACTTGACGCTTCTGGATTTAAGCGACAACCCGCTTGGCCTCGCGCCTGATATCAGTTTCATGCGGCGCCTGGACAGTCTCTATCTTTCGAATACAGGGCTGACCGAAGTTCCAGTAGGGCTGTTTGACATCGAGAGTCTCGCCTACGCAGATTTGGGGAGTAATGGAATCAAGAACTTGCCACTGGAATTGTTCGACGTGCCCGATGTTTGGGAAGTCAACTATAACTTTCGAAACAATCCGCTGGATGAAGATACCCTGCAACGAGTCACTGACTATATGAATGCCGCCGGTTTAGACAGAAAAGTCCTGATTCAAGTGGATGGCGATGTCTGGGTGCCCCAACAGAATATAGTGTTCGATGGCGTGGACAGTGGGCTGGAGAGTTCCGACGAGGGCTGACTCATTGGCTGGCAACATGCTCGGGCCAGCGGACTGTGCAGGCTATTGGTCGCACCGCAAAAGTGGATCGAAAGGATTTTACAGTGTGTCAGGGACATGCTGACGCAACGCCCACTCCACATGCTCTTTAACCAACTCTGACGGATAATCCCGTCGCGCTTTCAGCGCTTCCAGCACCGGAATCGTTGAGGGCGCATTGCCCAATCCCACCGCCAGATTCCTCAACCAACGCTCATACCCCGCTCGCCGCAACGGCGAACCTTCAGTGCTGCTCAAAAACTTCTCCTCATCCCACAAAAACAACTCCGCCAGTTCGGCATTGTCGAGGCTGTGCCGTGGCTTGAAATCGCTTTCCCCGGAGGGCTTGGCGAAGCGGTTCCACGGGCAGACGATCTGGCAGTCATCACAGCCGAACACGCGATTGCCGATCAACGGACGCAGGTCTTCAGGGATGGCGCTTTTCAGTTCGATGGTCAGATAGGAAATGCAGCGCCGCGCGTCCAGCACGTACGGGCCGACGAAGGCATTGGTCGGGCAGATATCCAGGCATGCTGTGCAGCGCCCGCAATGTTCGCTGCTGTGTGGTTCATCCACCGGCAATGGCAGATCAACGAACAATTCGCTGAGAAAGAAGTAACTGCCAGCCTTGCGATTCAGCACCAGAGTGTTTTTGCCGATCCAGCCCAGCCCGGCCTGTTCAGCGATGGCTTTTTCCAGTACCGGGGCGCTGTCGACAAACGCGCGAAAACCGAACGGGCCGATCTGCGCCTGAATCTTGTCGGCCAATTGCTGCACACGTTTACGGATCAATTTGTGGTAATCGCGGCCCAAGGCATAACGCGACACGTAGGCTTTTTCCGGTTGCGCGAGCATTTGCGCCATTTGCGTGTCGCCGGGCAGGTAGTCCATGCGCAGCGAAACCACGCGCAAGGTGCCCGGCACCAATTCTTCGGGGTGCGAGCGTTTGCTGCCATGGGCGCCCATGTAGTCCATTTCGCCGTGATAGCCGGCCTCGAGCCAGCGCGCGAGGTGCTGCTCATGCTCGGCCAGATCCAGGCCGCTGATGCCGACTTGCTGAAAGCCCAGCTCGCGGCCCCAATCCTTGATCGATTGGGCGAGGGCGGGCAGGTCTGTGGTGATGGCGGACATGAGACGAGAGAAACCGGAGCTGAGGTGCGTATAATTCTGCCAGACATCGGAGCCCGAAGACGCATGCCGCACACGAAAGATGAATTACCCGACGCGCTGTATGGCGCCGCACAGGTGCGCGAACTCGATGCACGGCTGATTGCCGCCGGCACGCCGGGCTTCGAATTGATGCAGCGCGCGGCGCATGCGACGTGGCGAGCGTTGGTGCGGCAATGGCCGGCGGCGACTGAACTGTCGGTGCTGGCCGGGCATGGCAACAATGCCGGTGATGGTTATCTGGTCGCAGCGATGGCGCAGCGGGCTGGGTGGTCGGTGCGCGTATGGGCGGTCGGAGATTCGCAGCGTTTGCAGGGCGATGCCGCGCTGGCCCATGCCGAGGCGTTGGCTGAAGGTGTTGCGGTGCAGGGCTGGCAGGCTGAAAGCGAATTGCGCGGGGTCATTCTCGATGCATTGCTTGGCACGGGGCTGAGCGGGGATGTGCGCGAGCCTTACGTGTCGGCGATCAAAGCCATCAACGCCAGCGGTTTGCCGGTGACAGCTGTCGATATCCCTTCTGGACTAAGTGCTGACACTGGGCACGTGCTGGGTGCCGCCGTAGAGGCCGATCTGACGGTGACTTTCATCGGGCTGAAACTCGGTTTGTTCACCGGGGACGCGGCGGATCATATCGGCGAATTGGTGTTTAACGATTTGCAGGCCGGCGCCGACATCTATCGTGACATTCCGGTCATCGCCCAACGGCTCAACACAGCTAATCTTCCGAGATTGGCGGCGCGTGCAGCGACGTCACACAAGGGCCGCTTCGGCCACGCGCTGCTGATCGGTGGCGATCACGGATTTGGCGGGGCGATTCTGCTCAGCACCGAAACGGCACTGCGCAGCGGCGCGGGTATGGTTTCGCTGGCGACTCGTCCCGAACATGTGCCGGCGGCGCTGACCCGTGTGCCGGAAGCCATGGTGCTCGGCACGTCGTCGGCCAATCAGTTGATGGGCTTGCTGGAGAAAGTTTCTGTGCTGGTGGTCGGTCCGGGATTGGGGCAGGCCAGCTGGGGGCGCGCACTGTTGTCGGCGGCGGCCAACGCGGCATTGCCGCAGGTATGGGACGCCGATGCGCTGAATCTGCTGGCGAATGGTTTCGTTGCGTTGCCCAAGGATTGCGTGATCACCCCGCATCCCGGCGAAGCGGCGCGTTTGCTGGGGATCAGCACTGCCGACGTGCAGGCGGATCGTCCGGCAGCGGCGCTGGCGTTGAGCAAAAAATATACAGCCGTGGTGGTGCTGAAGGGTGCCGGCAGCCTGATCGCTCACCCCGATGGCCGTCTGGCGTTGTCTCATCAGGGCCATCCGGCCATGGCCACCGCCGGGCTGGGTGATGTGCTGGCCGGTTTGACCGGTGCGCTGCTGGCGCAAGGCATGACCGGCTTTGATGCGGCATGTCTGGCGGTCTGGCTGCACGCCAATGCCGGTCAGCAACAAGGAAAATTCGGCCGTGGGCTGGCGGCCAGTGATCTGATTCCAGCCATTCGTCAGTTGTTGGAGGAGCAAGCACCGTGTCTGAAGTAACCCTGTACCTGGCCGATGAACAGGCCATGAGCGACTTTGGCGCACGGATCGCCCGCGTGACCAAGGGCCATGGCCTGATTTTTCTCGAAGGCAACCTGGGCATGGGCAAAACCACCCTGTCGCGGGGCATCATTCGCGGGCTGGGCCATGTTGGCGCGGTAAAAAGTCCGACCTTCACCTTGGTCGAACCCTATGAGATCGGTGACATCCGCGCCTTTCACTTTGACCTGTATCGCCTGGTCGATCCGGAAGAACTGGAGTTTCTCGGCATCCGCGACTACTTCGAAGACGACGCGATGTGCCTGATCGAATGGCCCGATAAAGGTGCAGGCTTTTTGCCAAAGCCTGACCTGACCATTACCATTAGCCCGCAAGACAGCGGGCGTTCGCTGAAAATTTTATCCCAGGGCTCGCGTGGCGAGGCCTGGTGTGCCGCTTTGGCATTGGAATCCAATTAAATGATGGGGTTAGGTATGCGCTTTCGCGCGTTGGTGGCTGCCGCTGGACTGTTGTTGATGGCAGTAACCGTCAACGCTGTGGCCGATTCAAAGGTCAACAGCGTGCGCCTGTGGCGGGCGCCGGACAACACGCGACTGGTCTTCGACCTGAGTGGCCCGGTGCAGCACAGCGTCTTCACCCTGACCTCACCGGACCGGCTGGTGATCGACATCAACGGCGCCACCCTCGGTGCGCCGCTGAATGTGCAGACCGCGAACACGCCAATCACCGCAATGCGTTCGGCCCAACGTACGCCGACTGATCTGCGCGTGGTCATCGACCTGAAGAAAGCCGTCACCCCAAAAAGTTTCTCGCTGGCGCCGAACGCGCAGTACGGCAATCGTCTGGTGGTCGACCTGTTCGACAACCCGGCCGACGCTGCACCGCCGCCGGCGCCAACGCCGCAGGTGGCGACCGTGCCAGCGGTGCCTGTAACCCCGACTGAACCTGCAATCAAGTTGCCGCCAGCCCCCGCCGGCAAGCGCGACATTATTGTCGTGATCGACGCCGGCCACGGTGGCGAAGACCCGGGTGCGTCCGGCTCGCGCGGCCAGCGTGAAAAAGACGTGGTACTGCAGATCGCCCGCGAACTGCAGCGTCAGGTCAACGGCATGAAAGGCTTCCGCGCCGAACTGACCCGTACCGGCGACTACTTCATCCCGCTGCGCGGTCGTACTGAAATCGCTCGTAAGAAAGGCGCCGACCTGTTCGTCTCGATTCACGCCGACGCTGCGCCGTCCGCCGCAGCCTTCGGCGCCTCGGTGTTTGCCCTGTCTGATCGCGGCGCGACGTCGGAGACTGCGCGTTGGCTGGCCGACAGCGAAAACCGTTCCGACTTGATCGGTGGTGCCGGCAACGTCAGCCTCGACGACAAGGACCGCATGCTCGCCGGCGTATTGCTCGACCTGTCGATGACCGCCTCGCTGACCTCCAGCCTTAACGTCGGGCAGAAAGTGCTGACCAATATCGGCCGCGTCACACCGCTGCACAAACAGCGCGTGGAGCAGGCCGGGTTCATGGTGCTGAAGTCGCCGGACATCCCGTCGATCCTGGTCGAAACCGGGTTTATCTCCAACGCCAACGAAGCGAACAAGCTCTCGGCATCGAGCCACCAGCAAGCGCTGGCGCGTTCGATCAGCAGCGGTGTGCGTCAGTTCTTCCAGCAGAACCCGCCACCGGGCACTTACATCGCCTGGCTGCGTGACTCCGGCAAGATCGCCCAAGGCCCGCGCGATCATCGCGTCGGCCCGGGTGAAACGCTGGCGATGATCGGCGTGCGCTACCAGGTGTCGCCGGCCACGCTGCGCGCTGCCAACAACCTGAAAAGCGATGAGCTGAAAGTCGGTCAGCACTTGACCATTCCTGGCACCGAACTGGCGTCCAAAGAATGAACGAAGTGTTGAACGCGGCTGCCCGCATCGAACTGCTCAGCCCACGGCTGGCGAACCAGATTGCCGCCGGTGAGGTGGTTGAGCGCCCGGCTTCGGTGATCAAGGAGCTGTTGGAGAACAGCCTCGATTCTGGGGCCAAGCGCATCGATGTCGATGTCGAGCAGGGCGGCGTCAAGCTGCTGCGGGTTCGCGACGACGGTAGCGGTATTTCCGCCGATGATCTGCCGCTGGCGCTGGCCCGTCACGCCACCAGCAAGATCCGCAACCTCGAAGACCTCGAGCAGGTGATGAGCCTCGGTTTTCGTGGTGAGGCGCTGGCGTCGATCAGTTCCGTTGCGCGCCTGACCCTGACCTCGCGTACTCGCGATGCCGATCAAGCCTGGCAAGTCGAAACCGAAGGACGCGACATGGCGCCGCGGGTGCAACCGGCAGCGCATCCGGTCGGCACCTCGGTGGAAGTTCGCGATCTGTTCTTCAACACCCCGGCGCGGCGCAAATTCCTCAAGACCGAAAAAACCGAATTCGATCACCTGCAAGAAGTGATCAAACGTCTGGCGCTGGCGCGTTTCGACGTCGCTTTCCATCTGCGCCACAACGGCAAGACCATCCTCAGCCTGCACGAGGCCCACGATGATGCGGCCCGCGCCCGGCGTGTGGCGGCGATCTGCGGTTCGGGTTTCCTCGAGCAGGCATTGCCGATCGAGATCGAGCGCAACGGCTTGCACCTGTGGGGCTGGGTCGGTTTGCCGACCTTCAACCGCAGTCAGGCGGATTTGCAGTATTTCTTCGTGAATGGCCGGGCGGTGCGCGACAAACTGGTGGCCCACGCGGTGCGTCAGGCCTATCGCGACGTGCTGTTCAACGGTCGCCATCCGACGTTTGCATTGTTCTTCGAGGTTGATCCGGCGGCAGTCGACGTCAACGTGCACCCGACCAAACACGAAGTGCGCTTCCGTGACGGGCGCATGGTGCATGACTTCCTTTATGGCACCTTGCACCGCGCTTTGGGCGACGTGCGTCCGGAAGATCAGCTTGCCGGTTCCGTGACCACGGCTGTCGTGCGGCCGACGGGCCTCGATGCCGGTGAGTTCGGCCCGCAGGGTGAAATGCGTCTGGCGGCCAATGCGCTGCTGGAGCAACCGCAGGCGCAACCGACGTTCAATACCTCGTCCGGTGCCAGCGCTGGCGGGGCTTACCAGTATCAATACACGCCACGCCCGCAATCGGCGATGCCGCCGGCTGCCGAGGCACAAGCTGCTTATCGAGAGTTTTTCGCACCGCTGCCGGAAGCCAATGCCAACGCATTGCCGGCCGGTCAGGAAGACATTCCGCCGCTCGGTTACGCGCTGGCGCAGCTCAAAGGCATCTACATTCTGTCCGAGAACGCTCAAGGTCTGGTGCTGGTGGACATGCACGCCGCCCACGAGCGGATCATGTATGAACGCCTGAAAATCGCCATGGCCAGCGAAGGCCTAAGCGGTCAGCCGTTGTTGGTGCCAGAGTCTCTGGCGGTGAGCCAGCGCGAGGCCGACTGCGCTGAAGAGCACGCCGCATGGTTCCAGCGTCTGGGCTTCGAATTGCAGCGCCTAGGCCCGGAAACCCTGGCGATTCGTCAGATTCCGGCCTTGTTGAAGCAGGCCGAAGCCAACCGTCTGGTTGGCGACGTGCTGTCGGACCTGATGGAGTACGGCACCAGCGACCGGATTCAGGCGCACCTCAACGAATTGCTCGGCACCATGGCCTGTCACGGCGCGATCCGCGCCAACCGGCGCCTGGCCCTGCCGGAAATGAACGGCCTGCTGCGTGACATGGAAAACACCGAGCGCAGCGGTCAATGCAACCATGGCCGACCGACCTGGACCCAACTGGGCCTGGACGATCTGGACAAACTGTTCTTGCGCGGTCGTTGATGAGCCAGCTTCCTCCCGCGATTTTCCTGATGGGCCCGACCGCTGCGGGCAAAACCGATCTGGCCATCGAGCTGACCAAGGTGCTGCCGTGCGAGCTGATCAGCGTTGATTCGGCGCTGGTCTATCGCGGCATGGACATTGGCACGGCCAAGCCTTCGAAAGAACTGCTGGCCGAGTATCCGCACCGTTTGATCGATATTCTCGATCCGGCTGAAGCCTATTCAGCTGCGGACTTCCGTCGCGATGCCCTGCAAGCGATGGCTGAAATCACCGCACGCGGAAAAATTCCGCTGCTGGTCGGCGGTACGATGCTCTATTACAAGGCTTTGGTCGAAGGTCTGGCGGATATGCCAGCGGCCGACCCCGAGGTTCGCGCGCAGATCGAAGAAGAGGCTGCACGCCTTGGCTGGCAAGCCCTGCACGACCAGTTGGCGCTCATCGACCCGGTGTCCGCGGCGCGGATTCACCCGAACGATCCGCAGCGCCTGAGTCGCGCGCTGGAAGTTTATCGAGTCAGCGGTCAGAGCATGACCGAGCTGCGCCAGCAACAATCTGCGCAAAGTACTGAAGCAGCCGCTTCGGGACTGCAACAATTGCCCTATACTGTCGCGAACTTGGCCATTGCCCCGGCGAATCGTCAGGTTCTGCACGAGCGCATTAAACAAAGATTCACAAATATGTTGGAACAGGGGTTCATCGACGAGGTCGTAGCCCTGCGTAAAAGAAGTGACCTGCATTCGGGGTTGCCGTCTATACGTGCGGTAGGCTACCGCCAAGTCTGGGACTACCTGGATGGCAAGCTGACGTTGGCTGAAATGCAGGAGCGCGGCATCATCGCCACGCGTCAATTGGCCAAACGCCAGTTCACCTGGCTACGCAGCTGGGAAGATATACACTGGCTGGACAGTCTGGATTGCGACAATCTGCCGCGCGCCTTGAAATACCTTGGGACCATCTCCATATTGAGCTGAGTCCTTGCAATTGCCGTCTATCCTTGGGGGTGTGACGGCCAAAGCCATCTGAATTACCTATTTTTTATTATTGAATCCTTAAAGGAGTGCGGCACATGTCAAAAGGGCATTCGCTACAAGACCCTTACTTGAATACTTTACGTAAAGAGAAAGTTGGGGTTTCCATCTACCTGGTCAACGGTATCAAACTGCAAGGCACGATCGAGTCGTTCGACCAGTTCGTGATCCTGCTGAAAAACACCGTAAGCCAGATGGTTTACAAACACGCTATCTCGACAGTAGTGCCGGTTCGTCCAATTCGTCTGCCTAGCGCAACCGAATCCGAAGCAGGTGACGCTGAGCCAGGTAACGCCTGATAGGAGTCTCCTTTGTTCTTTGAGCGCCACGGTGGTGGTGAGCGAGTCATCCTCGTTCACTTGGATGGACAGGACCCTGAGGCGCGCGAAGATCCGCAGGAGTTTCAGGAATTGGCTAATTCGGCCGGCGCCGAGACCGTTGCGTTTTTTAACGTGCCGCGTCATCGGCCAACCGCCAAATTTCTGATCGGCAGCGGCAAGGTCGAGGAATTGCGCGACCTGGTCAAGGCTGAAGAAGCCGATCTGGTGATTTTCAATCACATCCTCACGCCCAGTCAGGAACGTAACCTCGAACGTGTTTTCGAGTGTCGCGTGATCGACCGTACCGGTCTGATTCTCGATATTTTCGCCCAGCGCGCCCGTACCCATGAAGGCAAGCTCCAGGTTGAACTGGCTCAGCTTGACCACATGAGCACGCGGCTGGTTCGCGGCTGGACTCACCTTGAGCGTCAGGGCGGCGGTATCGGCATGCGCGGTCCAGGTGAAACCCAACTGGAAACCGACCGCCGCTTGCTGCGGGTTCGCCTGCGTCAGATCAAGGGTCGACTGGAAAAAGTGCGCAGCCAGCGCGAGCAATCGCGACGTGGCCGTTCCCGCGCGGACATCCCGACCGTTTCTCTGGTGGGATACACCAACGCCGGCAAATCCACACTCTTCAACAACGTGACGAAATCCGACGTCTACGCGGCGGACCAATTGTTCGCCACGCTGGACCCGACCTTGCGCCGTCTGGAGCTTGACGACCTGGGGCCGATCGTTCTGGCTGACACGGTGGGTTTCATTCGTCACTTGCCGCACAAGCTGGTCGAGGCATTTCGGTCTACCCTCGAAGAGTCGAGCAATTCCGATCTGTTGTTGCACGTGATCGATGCGGCCGAACCGGATCGCATGTTGCAGATCGAGCAGGTGATGGTGGTACTGGGCGAGATTGGTGCCCAGGACTTGCCGATCCTCGAGGTCTATAACAAACTCGATTTGCTTGAAGGCGTTGAGCCACAAATACAGCGCGACGAAAACGGCAAGCCCCAGCGGGTCTGGCTGTCGGCGCGAGATGGCAGTGGTCTGGAGTTGCTTGAACAAGCCATTGCCGAATTGCTCGGCAGTGATTTGTTTGTCGGTACCCTGCGTTTGCCGCAACGATTCGCCCGACTGCGTGCGCAGTTTTTCGAACTCGGTGCGGTGCAGAAAGAAGAGCACGACGAAGAAGGCATCAGTTTGCTGGCCGTTCGTTTGCCCCGTGTCGAGTTGAATCGACTGGTAAGCCGCGAAGGATTGCAGCCGATGGAATTCATCGAGCAACACACTTTGCAATAAAAGCCTGACAAAGCGGTTGTGCCGCAACGGCAGGCATTCTGTAGCATTGGTCGGCGCGCCGTGGGTGCGTCTTTGCTTTATCAGATGGAGAGCGCTATGGCTTGGAATGAGCCGGGTGGCAACTCGAATAATCAGGATCCTTGGGGTGGCAAGCGCCGCAATAACGGCGACCGCAAGGGGCCACCAGATCTCGACGAGGCCTTCCGAAAGCTGCAGGAAAGCCTCAACGGGTTGTTCGGTGGTGGTAAGAAACGCGGTGGTGATGACGGCGGTGGTTCGGGCAGGAGTGGTGGCGGCTTCGGCGGCCTGCTCGGCATCGGCCTCGTTGTGCTGGCGGCTGTCTGGCTGTACAGCGCGGTCTACGTGGTGGACGAGCAGGAGCAGGCCGTGGTGCTGCGCTTCGGCAAGTACTACGAGACTGTCGGCCCGGGCCTGAACATCTACTTCCCGCCGATCGACAAGAAGTACATGGAAAACGTAACGCGTGAGCGTGCGTACACCAAGCAGGGCCAGATGCTGACCGAAGACGAGAACATCGTCGAAGTCCCACTGACCGTGCAGTACAAGATCAGCAACCTGCAGGATTTCGTGCTGAACGTCGATCAGCCGGAAATCAGCCTGCAGCATGCGACCGACAGTGCGCTGCGCCACGTGGTGGGTTCCACCGCCATGGACCAGGTGCTGACGGAAGGTCGTGAGTTGATGGCCAGCGAAATCAAGGAGCGTCTGCAACGCTTCCTCGATACCTATCGCACCGGTATCACCGTTACTCAGGTCAACGTGCAGAGCGCAGCGGCACCGCGTGAAGTGCAGGAAGCCTTCGATGACGTGATCCGCGCCCGTGAAGACGAGCAGCGTTCGCGCAACCAGGCTGAAACCTACGCCAACGGCGTCGTGCCGGAAGCCCGTGGTCAGGCCCAGCGCATCCTTGAAGATGCCAACGGTTACCGTGACGAAACGGTCTCGCGCGCCAAGGGTGAGGCTGATCGCTTTACCAAGCTGGTCGCCGAGTATCGCAAGGCACCTGAAGTCACCCGCCAGCGTCTGTACCTGGACACCATGCAGGAAGTCTTCAGCAACACCAGCAAGGTACTCGTGACCGGTAACAAAAACGGCCAGAGCAACCTGCTTTACCTGCCGTTGGACAAGATGATTCAGAACAGTTCGGGCAGCAATGCACCGGTCACCGGTTCGGCTGCCGCCAGCAACAACACGGACGTCACGCCGCATGTCACTGACCTGCCGCAGTCGCGTACAAGGGAGACCCGCTGATGAGCAATAAATCGCTGATCGCCCTGATCGTTGGCGTCGTTGTGGTACTGGTGGGCTGGAACTGCTTCTACATCGTCGCTCAGACCGAGCGTGCGGTGCTGCTGCAATTCGGTCGTGTGGTTCAGGCCGATGTTCAGCCAGGCCTGCATGTGAAAGTGCCTTACGTTAACCAGGTGCGTAAATTCGACGCACGTCTGATGACGCTGGATGCACCGACACAGCGTTTCCTGACCCTGGAAAAGAAAGCCGTAATGGTCGACGCTTATGCCAAGTGGCGCGTGAAAGATGCCGAGCGCTTCTACACCGCGACTTCCGGTCTGAAGCAAATCGCCGACGAGCGTCTGTCCCGTCGTCTGGAATCCGGTCTGCGTGACCAGTTCGGTAAGCGCACCCTGCACGAAGTGGTGTCGGGTGAGCGTGATGCACTGATGGCTGACATCACCGCATCGCTGAACAAAATGGCGGAAAAAGAGCTGGGTATCGAAGTCGTCGATGTCCGGGTCAAGACCATCGATCTGCCGAAAGAAGTAAACCGCAGCGTGTTCGAACGTATGAGCACCGAGCGTGAGCGTGAAGCTCGCGAGCACCGCGCCAAGGGTAACGAACTGGCTGAAGGCATCCGTGCTGACGCCGATCGTCAACGCCGCGTGCTGCTGGCTGAAGCCTATCGTGAATCCGAAGAGGTTCGCGGTGACGGTGATGCCCAGGCCGCTGCGATCTACTCCAAGGCCTACGGTCAGGATCAGGAGTTCTACAGTTTCTACCGTAGCCTGCGCGCCTACCGTGAAAGCTTCGCGAACAAATCCGACGTATTGGTCCTCGACCCAAGCAGCGACTTTTTCCACTACCTGGAAAAGGCCAAGCCTTGATACGCCGTTGACCTGAATCATTCCGCCCGGCGGCTAAAACCTCGGGCGGGGTGATCCTTTGGGAAAACGTGTGTATGATGCGGCAGCCGGGAAATTCCCGGCTTTTTTGCGTCTGCACGTTTGATTGCTGTTTTTTGTTGCAGGCATCGGGTTGAATGGCCCGAGAGTATTTCGAGGAAAGTGATGGGCGAAGCCGCTAACAGGCCTTTCGCCGCGTCGTTCATGCGCGTGCGTTTTGAACGGATCGGTCATTTTCTGCTTCACTCAAGGCTCGCCCGCAGGCTGGCCGCCCGGATCAAAGGGGAATGGCGTAATGGCAACGGTAGACCGCTGGCTGCTGCCAGATGGCATCGAAGAAGTACTGCCACCGGAAGCGGCGCGCATTGAAGTCGCGCGTCGTCAGGTGTTGGATCTGTTCCAGAGCTGGGGTTACGAGTTTGTCGTGACTCCCCATATCGAGTACCTGGAATCCCTGCTGACCGGCGCGGGCCAGGACCTGGATCTGCGTACCTTCAAGGTCATCGACCCGCAGTCGGGCCGGCAGATGGGTTTCCGTGCCGACATCACGCCGCAAGTGGCGCGCATCGATGCGCACACCCTGCGTCGCGAAGGCCCGAGCCGTCTGTGCTACGCCGGCAGTGTGCTGCATGCTCAGCCGCGTGCACTGTCGTCCTCGCGCAGCCCGATCCAGTTGGGCGCCGAGTTGTACGGCGACGCCAGCCCGAGCAGCGACGTTGAAGTGATCAGCCTGATGCTGGCCATGCTGCAACTGGCCGACGTGCCGGATGTGCACATGGATCTTGGTCATGTCGGCATCTACCGCGGTCTGGCGCGTGCCGCCGGTCTGTCGGGTGAAGTCGAGCAGCAGTTGTTCGACGCGCTGCAACGCAAAGCCATCGACGAGGTCATTACCTTGACCGAAGGCCTGCCGGCCGATTTGTCCGGCATGCTGCGTGCGCTGGTTGATCTGTGCGGCGGCCGTGAAGTGTTAAGCGCTGCCCGTGAGCGTCTGGCCAATGCGCCGGCGCCGGTTCTGGCGGCACTGGAAGATTTGCTGGCGATCGCCGAGCGTCTGTCGGCGCGCTTCCCGGAGCTGCCGTTGTACTTCGATCTGGGCGAGCTGCGTGGCTACCACTACCACACTGGTGTGGTGTTCGCCGTGTTCGTGCCGGGCGTTGGTCAGTCCATTGCTCAGGGCGGTCGTTACGACGACATCGGCGCTGATTTTGGCCGCGCCCGTCCAGCGACAGGCTTCTCCACCGATTTGAAAACCCTGGTGACCCTGGGGCGTGCTGAGATCGAGCTACCGTCTGGCGGTATCTGGATGCCTGACAGTACGGATGCGGCACTCTGGCAGCAGGTTTGCCAGTTGCGCAGTGAGGGTCAGCGTGTCGTTCAGGCGTTGCCTGGACAACCTTTGGCCGCCGCCCGTGATGCGGACTGCGACCGGCAATTGATTCAGCAGAACGGGCTTTGGCAAGTATCGCCACTGGCTTCTTGAGTTTTCCTGCCGGCCATCGCCGGCACCAAGTTTGCGCGAATGAGGACAAGTGTTATGGGTAAGAATGTCGTAGTCCTGGGCACCCAATGGGGTGATGAGGGCAAAGGCAAGATCGTTGATCTGCTGACCGAACATGCTGCAGCCGTAGTGCGCTACCAAGGTGGCCACAACGCTGGCCACACACTGGTGATCGACGGCGAAAAAACCGTCCTGCACCTGATCCCGTCGGGCGTGCTGCGCGAAGGCGTGCAGTGCCTGATCGGCAACGGCGTGGTGGTTGCACCTGACGCCCTGCTGCGCGAGATCACCAAGCTGGAAGAGAAAGGCGTACCGGTGCGCGAGCGTCTGCGTATCAGCCCGTCCTGCCCGCTGATCCTGTCCTTCCACGTGGCGCTGGACCAGGCCCGTGAAAAGGCCCGTGGCGAGCTGAAGATCGGTACCACCGGTCGCGGCATCGGCCCGGCGTACGAAGACAAGGTTGCTCGTCGTGGCCTGCGTGTTGGCGACCTGCTGAACATGCCGCGCTTCGAAGACAAGCTGCGTGAACTGGTGGATTACCACAACTTCATGCTGGTCGGTTACTACAAAGAGCCGGCCATCGAGTTCGAAAAGACCTTGGCCGAGTGCAAGGAATACGCTGAGCTGCTCAAGCCGCTGATGCTCGACGTCACCGCTGAGCTGCACGACCTGCGTCGCGCCGGCAAAGACATCATGTTCGAAGGCGCCCAGGGTTCGTTGCTCGACATCGACCACGGTACCTACCCGTACGTGACCAGCTCCAACACCACCGCCGGTGGCGTGGCCACTGGTTCGGGCGTTGGCCCGATGTTCCTCGATTACATCCTGGGCATCACCAAGGCTTACACCACTCGCGTTGGTTCGGGCCCGTTCCCGACTGAGCTGTTCGACGAAGTTGGTGCACACCTGGCCAAGCAAGGTCACGAGTTCGGTGCGACCACCGGCCGTGCCCGTCGTTGTGGCTGGTTCGACGCCGTTATCCTGCGTCGCGCTATCGATGTGAACAGCATTTCGGGCATCTGCCTGACCAAGCTGGACGTACTTGACGGTCTGGAAACCATCAACATCTGTATCGGCTACAAAGATGCTGAAGGCAATGCCGTTGCTCCGACTGACGCTGACAGCTACGTAGGCCTGCAGCCTGTGTACGAAGAAGTGCCGGGCTGGACCGAATCGACTGTGGGCGCCAAGACCCTGGAAGAGCTGCCAGCTAACGCTCGTGCCTACATCAAGCGCGTTGAAGAGTTGATCGGCGCACCGATCGACATTATTTCGACGGGCCCGGACCGCAACGAAACCATCGTTCTGCGTCATCCGTTTGCTTGATAAGTCGTTGATGTAAAAACACAAAGGCCCCTTCATCGGGGCCTTTGTCGTTTATGCCTGTTGGACGGCATGACCTTTGCTGTGAATCTGTCTACAAGAGTGCCATCAAATTAATGGCGTCAGAAGTAGAGGTATTCACAGTGTCGGCCGTTCTCTCACTGTTACAAAGCCGTTTGTTGCGCCCCGTGTTCGTTACCCTTGGTATCGCCCTTTTGGTGCAAGTGTTGGTGGCCGTTGCCCTGACGCGGAGCACCGTCACGGCGCTGGAAGCTGATCTGGCGGTGCGCCTCGGCGCCGACAGCCAGAAACTCTCCGGCGAGCTGGAGCAGGCCGGGCGTGAAGTCACCTCGAGCCTCGATGCCTTGTCAGCCAGCACCCGTCAGCGGCTTACCGCCGGCCTGTCTTCGCGCCTGAAGGATGAGCAGGCGCAATTGCGTGCGACGCTGGAAAAGGATCTGAAAGATTCGGCCAATGACATGGCGCAGTTACTGGCCTCCGTCGCCCCGCGTGCCATGTGGGACAGCGACGTACCGACCCTGTCCGAATTCGCCCGCCGTGCCCAGCGTAATCCCAACGTGCTGTTCGTGGTCTACGACGACGCCACTGGCCAGCACCTGACCCGTTATCTCAACCGCGAAAACCCGATCAACAAGGCTTTGCTGGAAAAAGGTCAGGGTGAGCGTGCGCTGGATAAAGTGCTGGATGCGGCGAAGAACGATCCTTCGGTTTACTACCTGGAAGCCTCGATCAATCCCAATGGCGTGGAAATCGGCAAGGTGTTGATGGGCGTCTCCACGGCGTCGGTGGAAACCGATCTGGCCGCGCTGGACAAGCGCTTCTCGGCGTTGATTGCCAGCAGTGATCAACTGGTCGGCGACAGCCTCAAAGGCGCCGCAGCGGACAGCGCCAAGGCGATGCAAGCGCGCCTGCAGTCAGCGCAGTCCACCGCGACCGAGATGAAAGCCAATACCGCCAATACCGTCCAGGAAGCGGCGGCGACTTTGCGCTGGCGGATCGGCATGGGCCTGGCGCTGGTCGGCTGCGGCGTGTTGCTGTTGCTGGCAGTCGTGCTCGGCCATCGCGTGGTCAATCGCCTGAAGATGCTCAATGCGGCGATGGATGATCTGGCGGCAGGTGAGGGTGATCTGACCAAGCGTGTGCAAATCAACAGCAAGGACGAAATCGGCGACATGGCTTCGGCGGTCAATCGCTTTGTGGATAAGTTGCAGCCGATCGTGCGCGAGGCGGGCGATGTCGCGCAGCGTACTGGCGTCGAGATTGGCGCGATGACCCTGCGCAATGCCGGTGCCGATGCGGCTGCCGGCATGCAGCGTGATGAAGTCGCTGAGAGCCTGCGCGCACTGTCGCAAATGGCTGACGAGGCGCAATCGGAAAGCCATGCAATGCAAGCAGCGTTGAAGCAGGTGGTGGATATTCGCCAGGCCACTGACGAAAACACCCGCACCTCCGCCAAAGTCGGCAGCCTGATCGAGGCGCTGGCGGGGCAGGTCGATACCGGGGCGAAAGTCATCGAGCGGCTGGCGCAGCAGAGCGAGCAGATTGAAGTGGTGCTGACGGTGATCCACGGGATCGCCGAGCAGACCAATCTGCTGGCGTTGAACGCTGCGATTGAAGCGGCGCGTGCTGGCGAGACCGGGCGAGGTTTTGCGGTGGTGGCGGACGAGGTGCGGGCGCTGGCGAGCAAGACACAAAGCTCTACCGGCGATATTCAGGCGCACATCGTCGCGTTGCAGCAGGGCGCGCGTGAGGCGGTCGAGGCGATCGGCCAGGCCGGGCGTCAGGCCAGCGAAGGGTTGCTGGTGTTGCGTGACAGCGCGCGCTTGCAGCAGTCAGTGCAGGCGTCGGTCGAGCAAGTGCATGCGGCGATAGGTCTGGCCACCCAGGCAGCGGCGCATCAGGCGCAAGGTGCGCAGGCTGTGCGCGGGCGCGTCGAGACGATTCATGCACAGGCCGAGAAAGCGGCGCAGGCGGTGGTGGAGACCACGGCGAGTGGCAAAGTGCTGGATGGTCTGGCGGCGCAACTGAAGGCAAGCCTGGGACAGTTCAGGGCTTAAGATCAAAAGATCGCAGCCTGCGGCAGCTCCTACATTGAAACGCGAAATCCCATGTAGGAGCTGCCGCAGGCTGCGATCTTTTAGCGGCTCAAATACATCCGAGTCGTCAGCAGATACACCGGTAATCCCGACACCAAAATCAACAACGCCGCATAAGGCGCCGCCGCCGCAAACTCGACATTCGCGGTATGCGCCCAAACTTCAGTCGCCAGCGTATTAAGCCCGGTCGGACTCAGCAGCAGCGTAGCCGTCAATTCCTTCATCGCATCCAGAAACACCAAAGCAAACGCCGCACCCAATGCCGGGAAGATGATCGGTAACGTCACCCGACAAAACGCCGTAAATGACGAAGCCCCCAGCGTGCGCGCAGCCTCTTCCAGTTGCGGTGCCGCCTTGTTCAGTGCCGTGCGAATCGGCGCCTGCGCCAGTGGCAAAAACAGCAGCGCATAAGCGATCAGCAGCAACCCCGACGTCTGGTACAGCGCCGGCACGTAATGCAGGGCGAAATACACCAGCGTCAACGCAATGACCAGGCCCGGTAGCGCATGCAGCAGATACGGCAAGCGCTCGGCCCAGATTGCCAGTCGGCCTTTGTAGCGCACGACTAGCAGCCCGACCGGCACAGCTAGCACCAGGCACAGCGCCGCGCCGCCTAGAGAAAGCGCCAAAGAAGAAAGCAGTGCTTCAGTAATTGCGGCGACCGGGAATGCCGCCGACGACCCTACTGCCAGCCAATAGGCCAACATCCCCAGCGGAATCCCGCTGCCGACAACCGCCAGCATCAGACAGTACAGCTGACCGACTGTCGCCCACGGCCCAAGCCGAACCTGTTCAGCCTGACGCGCCGCGCCTTGGCCGGTGCGCACATGCCGGCCTTTGCCGCGTACGCGCAACTCCAGCCACAACAGCACCAGGCACAGCGCCAGCAACACGGCAGACAGCATCGCTGCGTTGGCGTTGCTGAATTCCAGTTCGAATTGCTGATAGATCGCGGTGGTGAAAGTTTGCAGGCCGATGATCGACAGCGCACCGAACTCCACCAGCATGTGCAAGGCAATCAGCAGCGAGCCTGCCAGCAGCGACGGCCAGAGCAGTGGCAGGGTGACGCGGAAAAACACCCCCCAGCGATTCTGTCCGAGGGTGCGGGCAGATTCTTCAAGAGAAGGATCGAGATTGCGCAGCGTCGCGGCGACTGGCAGAAAGATCAGCGGATACTTCGACAGGCTCATGACCAGAATCGCCCCGCCAAGGCCTTCGAACTGCGCACTCAACGACACCCAGGTAAAGCTGCTGACAAACGCCGGCACCGCGAACGGCAGGCACAGAATCACACCCCACAGGCGTCGCCCCGGTAAATTGCTGCGTTCCAGCAGCCAGGCCAGCGACAGGCCGATCACGCCGCACGTGAGGGTTACGCCAACCATCAAAGCCAAGGTGTTGCGCAGCAGGCCGAATACATACGGGCGCCACAGCAAATGCAGTGCCTCGGCCCAGCCGGCCTGCCAGGCTTTGAGTCCGACATAGGCCAGTGGCAGCAGGCTGAGCACGACCAGCAACAATACCGGCAGCACCAGCCAGACCGATGGTCGCTTGCGCTTTGGCACGTAACCCCCGCGCGCGGCGGGGGCGGATAACGATGCGGTCATCAGTTCAAGCCAACTTCACGTTCCAGCTCCAGCGCTTCTTCGGCATTGCCCAGATCGGCTGGCGTGACGTTTGGCGCTTCCAGTTCGCTGAACGGCTTGAGCCCGCGATCCGATTCCATGCCCTTATGTAACGGATACTCGGCGGTGGTCTGGGTGATCACGCGCTGACCTTCTTCGCTGGCCATGTAGGCGAGGAATTGCTGGGCTTCTCTTGGATGTTTGCTGGATTTGAGTACGGCAGCACTGGATACAGTGATCAAGCCGCCGACGTCGCCACCGGTGAAGTAATGCAGTTTCGAATCAAGCTTGCCCTTCTCGCGTTGCAGGGCGAACCAGTAGTAGTTGTTCACCAGCACGGTAGCGACTTCACCGTTTTCCACGGCTTTGAGGGCGACCATGTTGTTGCTGTAGGTCTTGCCGAATGCGCGCAAGCCGGTCAGCCATTCTTCGGCGGCGTCGCGACCGTGCATCTTGATGATCGCCACGGCTTGTTCCTGAAACGCACCGCTGGTTGGTACGAAGCCGACTTTGCCTTGCCATTGCGGGTCGGAGAATTCCATCACCGATTTCGGCAGGTCTTTTTCGTCGACCAGTTTCGGGTTGTAGGCAACCACGCGGACGCGCGCGGTCACGCCGATCCAGGTGCCGTTTCCGGCCACGTATTTTTCTGGAAGCACAGCCAAAGTGGCGTCATCGGTCTTGGCCAGCAAGCCCAGTTCGCCGAGATTGTTCAGTGGTGGCGATTCTTCGGTGTAAATCACGTCGGCGGGGGAGCGGTCGCCTTCTTCGATGACCTGGCTGGCGAGCTGATTGCTGCTGCCTTTGCGCACATTGACGTGAATGCCGGTCTTGGCTTCGAAGGCTTTGGCGATCGCGTCGCCGACTTCCTTGTGCTGGCCGTTGTAGAGAGTCAGGGAAACCGCATCGGCAGCCTGGGTGAGGGGAGTGGCGAGCGCCAGGCCGAGAAGGGTAAAGGTCAAGCCTCGGCGCAGGGTATTTCGAAACGTCATTCGCAGGGTTCCTCACTGTCGCATTGCAAAAACTTGCAACAATGATAAACGATATTGTTTCTCAAGTGCGCCTTGCGGGAGGCCGCCAGCTCTGATACGGCGGGCTACGCTGAAATTTAGGCGCTGCCGAAGGCTGCGATCTCTTGATCTTGCTCTTTGAAAAAACAAGATCAAGAGATCGCAGCCTTCGGCGGCTCCTACAGGGGGATTCTGGTTTTCTGGAAGCCAGAAACGCAAAAACCCGCTTTCGCGGGTTTTTGTGAAATTCAAGGTCGTAACCTTGAATTTGAATTGGTGCCCAGAAGAAGACTCGAACTTCCACGACCGTAAGGTCACCAGCACCTGAAGCTGGCGTGTCTACCAATTTCACCATCTGGGCAATCATCGCGAGCGTTGCCGCTGTTGATGTGGCGCACTATACGGAGCGTCTTTTGATCTGTAAACCCCTGATTTAATTTTAATAAATCAGTTTTAAGAAAACCTGGGCTTAGAATGCAAAAAACCCGCTTTCGCGGGTTTTGTGTGAGCCTTGAAACTGATCTAGTCTCAAGCTCGAAATTGGTGCCCAGAAGAAGACTCGAACTTCCACGACCGTAAGGTCACCAGCACCTGAAGCTGGCGTGTCTACCAATTTCACCATCTGGGCAGTATCGGCAACGCTGTGCGTCGTCGATGGCGCGCACTATACGGAGCGTCTTTTTAACTGTAAACCCCTGTCAGCAAAAAATATGATTTTTTTTACCGGCGGTGGTCAAAACGGCTTTCCAGCGTCGCTACAGGGCCTCTGTTGGGCCTTATAGAGTCGGAAATTTCCCGTTTCATGGCGCCTATGCCAAACTAACCCGCATATAGACAAGGTGAAAACTCTCTAATGGCCGATTGGCAGTCCCTCGATCCCGAGGCCGCTCGTGAAGCGGAAAAATACGAAAACCCTATTCCTAGCCGCGAACTGATCCTGGCGCACCTCGCCGATCGGGGTTCGCCTGCTGCCCGCGAGCAACTGGTCGAAGAGTTTGGTCTGACCACAGAAGACCAGATCGAAGCCCTGCGCCGCCGCCTGCGCGCCATGGAGCGCGACGCACAACTGATCTACACCCGTCGCGGTACGTACGCGCCGGTAGACAAGCTCGACCTGATCCTCGGCCGCATCAGCGGTCACCGTGACGGTTTCGGCTTCCTGGTGCCGGATGACGGCAGCGACGACCTGTTCATGAGTCCGGCGCAAATGCGTCTGGTGTTCGATGGCGATCGTGCGTTGGCCCGTGTTTCCGGTCTCGACCGTCGCGGTCGCCGTGAAGGCGTGATCGTTGAAGTGGTGTCGCGCGCTCACGAAACCATCGTCGGCCGCTACTTCGAAGAGGGCGGCATCGGCTTCGTCGTCGCGGACAATCCGAAGATTCAGCAAGAAGTGCTGGTCACCCCGGGTCGTAACGCCAACGCGCAGATCGGTCAGTTCGTCGAGGTGAAAATCACCCACTGGCCGACGCCGCGCTTCCAGCCGCAAGGCGACGTGGTGGAAGTGGTCGGCAACTACATGGCGCCGGGCATGGAAATCGATGTGGCCCTGCGCACCTATGATATTCCGCACGTCTGGCCTGAAGCCGTTCTGAAAGAAGCGGCCAAGCTCAAGCCGGAAGTCGAAGAAAAAGACAAAGAGAAGCGCATCGACCTGCGCCATCTGCCGTTCGTCACCATCGACGGCGAAGATGCCCGCGACTTCGACGATGCTGTTTATTGCGAAGCCAAACCGGGCAAGCTGCGCCTGTTCTCCGGCGGCTGGAAGTTGTACGTGGCGATCGCCGACGTTTCCAGCTACGTGAAGATCGGTTCGGCGCTGGACAACGAAGCGCAAGTGCGTGGCAACTCGGTGTATTTCCCCGAGCGCGTCGTGCCGATGCTGCCTGAGCAACTGTCCAACGGCCTGTGCTCGCTGAACCCGCACGTCGATCGTCTGGCCATGGTTTGCGAGATGACCATCTCCAAGTCCGGCGAAATGACCGACTACTGCTTCTATGAAGCGGTGATCCATTCCCACGCTCGTCTGACGTACAACAAAGTCAGCGCGATGCTGGAAACGCCGAAAGTCACCGAGGCGCGTCAGCTTCGCGGTGAGTACAACGATGTTCTGCCGCACCTCAAGCAGCTTTATGCGCTGTACAAGGTTCTGCTGGCTGCCCGTCACGTCCGTGGCGCGATCGATTTCGAAACGCAGGAAACCCGAATCATCTTCGGTACCGAGCGCAAGATTGCCGAAATCCGTCCGACCACCCGTAACGACGCGCACAAGCTGATCGAAGAATGCATGCTGGCGGCCAACGTGGCCACTGCCGAATTCCTCAAGAAGCACGAAATTCCTGCGCTGTACCGCGTCCACGACGGCCCGCCACCGGAGCGTCTGGAAAAACTGCGTGCCTTCCTCGGTGAGCTCGGCCTGTCCCTGCACAAAGGCAAGGACGGCCCGTCGCCGAAGGACTATCAGGCCTTGCTGGCGAGCATCAAGGATCGTCCGGATTTCCACCTGATCCAGACCGTGATGCTGCGCTCGCTGAGCCAGGCGGTGTACAGCGCTGACAATCAAGGCCACTTCGGCCTGAATTACGAAGCGTATACCCACTTCACCTCGCCGATCCGTCGCTATCCGGACTTGCTCACTCACCGCGCGATCCGCAGCGTGATCCATTCGAAACAGGACACCCCGCACGTTCGCCGTGCCGGTGCGATGACCATTCCGAAGGCGCGCATCTATCCGTACGACGAAGCAGCGCTCGAGCAGCTCGGCGAGCAATGCTCGATGAGCGAACGCCGTGCCGACGAAGCGACCCGCGACGTCGTGAACTGGCTCAAGTGCGAGTTCATGAAAGATCGCGTGGGCGAATCGTTCCCGGGTGTGATCACCGCAGTGACCGGTTTCGGCCTGTTCGTCGAGCTGACCGATATCTACGTCGAAGGTCTGGTGCACGTCACCGCGCTGCCGGGCGATTACTACCACTTCGATCCTGTGCATCACCGCCTGGCGGGCGAGCGCACCGGTCGCAGCTTCCGTCTGGGCGATACCGTTGAAGTGCGGGTCATGCGCGTTGACCTCGACGAGCGCAAGATCGACTTCGAGATGGCGGAAAAAACCATCAGCGCGCCGATCGGTCGGAAAAAGCGTGGTGCTGAAACTGCCGCACCGGCCGCGAAGGAAAAAGCCGAAGCAGCGCCAGCGAAAACCGCTGGTCGTCGCCCTGCTAAAGAGAAAGCTGCCGAAGCCTATCGCCCAAGCGACGCCGTAGCGAAAAACGCCGAGCTGCGCAAAAGCCGTGAAATGAAGAAAGCTCTGCTTTCCGATGCCAAAAACGGTGGTAAAGCGGCGTCCGGGGGAAAGACCGGACGGTCGGCGCCTGAAAAGGCCTCCGGCGGCAAGCCAGCCAAACCGAGCAAACACCGTAAAGGCCCGCCAAAAGCGGGTTCTGCTCCAGCCAAAAGTGGCGGGGCACGTAAACCGAAGGCGAAGTCATGAGTCAGTTGGAAAAAATCTACGGCGTTCACGCGGTAGAAGCGTTGCTGCGTCACCACCCGAAACGCGTCAAGCAGATCTGGCTGGCGGAAAGCCGCAACGATCCGCGCGTGCAGACCCTGGTTGAACTGGCCAATGAAAATCGCGTCCAGGTCGGCCAGGCCGAGCGCCGCGAAATGGACGCTTGGGTTGAAGGTGTTCACCAAGGCGTGGTCGCGGAAGTCAGTCCGAGCCAGGTCTGGGGCGAAGCAATGCTCGATGAGCTGCTCGACCGCACCGAAGGCGCACCACTGTTGCTGGTGCTCGACGGCGTGACCGATCCGCACAACCTCGGCGCCTGCCTGCGCTCGGCCGATGCGGCCGGTGCGCTGGCGGTGATCGTGCCGAAAGACAAATCGGCAACTTTGACGCCGGTCGTGCGTAAAGTCGCTTGCGGCGCGGCGGAAGTGATTCCGCTGGTGGCGGTAACCAACCTTGCGCGTACGCTGGAAAAGCTTCAGCAGCGCGGTCTGTGGATTGTCGGTACGGCGGGTGAGGCCGAGGTCAGCATTTATGACCAGGACCTGACCGGCCCGACCATCCTGATCATGGGCGCAGAAGGCAAAGGCATGCGTCGCTTGACTCGCGAACACTGCGACTATCTGGTGAAGCTGCCGATGGCCGGTAGCGTCAGCAGTCTCAACGTCTCCGTAGCCACTGGCGTTTGCCTGTTTGAAGCACAGCGTCAGCGCGGTGCAAAAGCCAAGGCTGCCGCGAAGAAGTAGTCTTGAGCTGAAAGCGGCTCAAATGTGGGAGCGAGCCTGCTCGCGAAAGGGGTGTGTCAGACGACATTAATGTTGCCTGATGTATCGCATTCGCGAGCAGGCTCGCTCCCACAGTAGTTTTGGGCCAGGGCGAAGATCGTTGGTTGTTCAAATAATCACCAATTGCCTTGCACCTCTTCTGTCCCTTCTCTACAATTGCGCCCCTTGCTGTGACGGCAGGCACGCATGTGCCCCGCGCCAGCAAGTCCATAAGTGTCATTCACTCCTTGTCTGACCGTTTTTGAGCGGCAGGCTACAACCCGTAAGGAGCATTCATGCGTCATTACGAAATCATCTTTTTGGTCCACCCGGATCAAAGCGAGCAAGTCGGCGGCATGGTTGAGCGTTACACCAAGCTGATCGAAGAAGACGGCGGCAAAATCCACCGTCTGGAAGATTGGGGCCGTCGTCAACTGGCCTACGCAATCAACAATGTTCACAAGGCTCACTACGTGATGCTGAACGTTGAGTGCACTGGCAAGGCTCTGGCCGAGCTGGAAGACAACTTCCGCTACAACGATGCAGTGATCCGTAACCTGGTCATCCGTCGCGACGAAGCTGTTACTGGCCAGTCCGAGATGCTCAAGGCTGAAGAAAACCGCAGTGAGCGCCGTGAGCGTCGCGACCGTCCTGAGCACGAAGGCGCTGATAGCGCTGATAGTGATGACAGCGACAACAGCGATAACGCTGACGAGTAATCCACGGACCTTTTAAGGAGCCTATCAAATGGCACGTTTCTTCCGTCGTCGTAAATTCTGCCGCTTCACCGCTGAAGACGTGAAAGAGATCGATTACAAAGATCTCAACACTCTGAAAGCCTACGTATCCGAGACCGGCAAAATCGTTCCAAGCCGCATCACCGGTACCAAAGCTCGTTATCAGCGTCAGCTGGCCACCGCTATCAAGCGCGCCCGCTTCCTGGCCCTGCTGGCCTACACCGACAGCCACGGCCGCTGAGACCGGGCAGTCGACAAGTAGCAAAGGATTGAATGCATGCGTGCCTTAGCTGAGTTCATCATGCGAGGCCGTATGCAGGCCACTCTCGTGGTGGCCGGATGTGCAACATTGCCGTTGTTGTATTGGTTGGGCGCTGCCGCCGGGAGCCTTGTGCTGCTGCGGCGCGGACTGACGGACGCCCTGGGTGTTCTGTCTCTGGGGCTGCTGCCGGCATTGATCTGGTGGCTGTATGCCGATGACCCACGCGCACTTCTGGTGCTGCTGGGGTCTTCGGGACTTGCGTTGGTTTTGCGCGCAAGTGAGTCCTGGGTTCGCACGCTGCTGGTCAGCGTAGTGATTGGAGTGGTGTTTTCAGTGGTGCTCGGGGCCGCGTTTGCGGCCCAGATCGAGATGCTCGCGCAGGCCTTGATAAAGGTCATGCCGGCGCTTCTCGGTGAGACTTACAAGCAATTGTCGGTCGATGAGCAAGCGCGTTTCGCGTCCCTGATCGCACCAGTCCTGACCGGACTGATTGCGGCTTTGTTGCAAATCGTCAGCGTGCTGAGCCTGATTGTCGGGCGGCATTGGCAGGCGTTGTTGTACAACCCGGGTGGTTTTGGTCGCGAGTTTCGCGCCATCCGGATCCCGCTGGGGCCGGCGATGTTGCTGCTGGCGTTGATGCTTCTGGGCCCGAATCTCGGTGCACAGATGGCCATGTTGACGCCGTTGTGCAGTGTACCGCTGGTGTTCGCCGGACTTGCCCTGATTCACGGGCTGGTCGGGCAGAAGCGACTGGCCGGTTTCTGGCTGGTGGGGTTGTACGTCACGCTGCTGTTGTTCATGCAGCTGATCTATCCGTTGCTCGTGGTCCTGGCCATTGTCGACAGCCTGATTGATTTTCGCGGTCGTCACGTGTCGAAAGACGCCGATAACGCGAACGGTGAAGGTTAAAAGTTAAGAGGATTTCCACATGCAACTGATCCTTCTGGAAAAAATCGCCAACCTGGGCAACCTGGGCGACAAAGTAAACGTTAAGGCCGGTTACGGCCGTAACTACCTGCTGCTTTTCGGCAAAGCTACCGCTGCGACCGCTGCCAACCTGGCTGCGTTCGAAGAGCGTCGTGCTGAGCTGGAAAAAGCTGCCGCAGACCGTAAAGCATCGGCTGAAAGCCGTGCTGCCCAACTGGCCGAGCTGGAAGTGACCATCACTGCCACCGCTGGCGACGAAGGCAAGCTGTTCGGTTCGATCGGTACTCACGACATCGCTGACGCACTGACCGCCTCCGGCGTTGAAGTGCAGAAGAGCGAAGTTCGTCTGCCGAACGGCACCATCCGCAACGTGGGTGAGTTCGACGTGGCTGTGCACCTGCACGCCGAAGTTGAAGCCACCGTACGCGTTGTCGTGGTAGCAGCTTAAGCAACACTGATCGGCTGGCGGCTTGTCCGTCAGACGGTTAACATCGGGCACGATCCTGTTTACAGGTCGTGCCCTTTGTCTTTCTGAATTCCCTGTTTTTCCAAACAACACAAGTGGCCATGAACGATATCTCCGCTCCCGAGCAATACGATCTGCAAACCGCTGCCCTGAAGGTGCCGCCGCATTCCATCGAAGCCGAACAGGCTGTACTCGGTGGTCTGATGCTGGACAACAACGCCTGGGAACGCGTGCTCGATCAAGTCTCCGACGGCGATTTCTATCGACATGACCACCGTCTGATCTTCCGTGCGATCGCCAAGCTGGCCGATCAGAACATGCCGATCGACGTCGTGACCCTGTCCGAACAACTGGACAAGGAAGGGCAGACCTCACAGGTCGGCGGCCTCGGCTACCTGGGCGAGCTGGCGAAAAACACGCCGTCCGTCGCCAACATCAAGGCCTATGCACAGATCGTTCGTGAACGAGCGACCTTGCGCCAGTTGATCGGCATCAGCACCGAAATCGCCGACAGCGCCTTCAATCCTGAAGGCCGCACCGCGGCCGAAATTCTCGACGAAGCCGAACGGCAGATCTTCCAGATTGCCGAGGCCCGGCCTAAAACCGGCGGCCCGGTGGGTGTGAACGATTTGCTGACCAAGGCCATCGACCGCATCGACACCTTGTTCAACACCGACAACGCCATCACCGGCCTGTCCACCGGCTACACCGACCTCGACGAGAAGACCAGCGGCCTGCAGCCGTCCGACTTGATCATCGTCGCCGGCCGTCCGTCGATGGGTAAAACCACCTTCGCGATGAACCTGGTGGAAAACGCCGTGTTGCGCAGCGAGAAGGCGGTTCTGGTGTATTCCCTCGAGATGCCAGGCGAATCGCTGATCATGCGTATGCTTTCCTCGCTGGGCCGCATCGATCAGACCAAAGTGCGTTCCGGTCAACTGGAAGACGATGACTGGCCGCGCCTGACTTCAGCGGTCAACCTGCTCAACGACCGCAAGCTGTTCATCGATGACACTGCCGGTATCAGCCCGTCGGAAATGCGTGCGCGGACCCGGCGTCTGGTGCGGGAGCACGGCGACGTCGGCCTGATCATGATCGACTACCTGCAACTGATGCAGATCCCCGGTTCCAGCGGTGACAACCGGACCAACGAGATTTCCGAGATCTCGCGATCCCTGAAAGCGCTGGCCAAGGAGTTCAACTGCCCGGTAGTTGCCCTGTCGCAGCTCAACCGCTCCCTCGAACAGCGTCCCAACAAGCGTCCGGTGAACTCCGACTTGCGCGAATCCGGAGCGATCGAGCAGGACGCCGACGTAATCATGTTCGTGTACCGCGACGAGGTGTATCACCCGGAAACCGAACACAAGGGCATCGCCGAAATCATCATCGGCAAGCAGCGGAACGGCCCGATCGGTTTTATCCGCCTGGCGTTCATTGGCAAATACACCCGTTTCGAAAACCTTGCGCCGGGCAGCTACAACTTCGACGATGATGAGTAAATGTTGGCCGAAACCTTTCGGCCAACACCTGTTCCTGTCGATTTATGCGCTTGCGTCCACCGCTTCTTCAGCGGTGTTGGCCGCCGAGTATTCAGCAAGCTCTTGCCGCGTCAGTGTTTCGATCAATGCCGCTTCCTCGACCATCAACGATGCTTGCATCGCTTTGGATTGCGCGTCGTAATCGTCAAACGCTAGCTCTTTGGCCGCGTGCGACTCGTCGAGTGCCGCCTGCCGATCCTGAAATGGCTGACGCTGGTTTTCGAAAACTTCCTGGTACTTGTGAGTGAGGAATTTTTGCCAGAACTCTCTCGACACCAATTCCTGAAATTCTTCAGGGGAGTTATCCAGCGCGATGACTTTCTTGTACGCGCCCTCCAACTGCGTTTTTGAAACGCCGGCCAGACGAGAGAACCCCATTCTTTCCGGTTGTCCCGGCAATTGCAGTCGGTCTTTCAAACCATGGCGATAGAAGAGCCTGACTTCGATCTCCTCCGGAATATGAGGCGGTGCAAGTGTTGCTGCTTCTTGAGGTGACCTGGCGGCTGCAATCGCGGCCTCGCGTTGTGCAATGTCCGCCGAGGCGAATTTGTCGACTTCATGCAAACGGAACAGCGCTTTGGATAATGCGAACAGTTTTGGCCCTTGCACCTTGTCGCTGGCCTGGGCAAGGGCGGTATGCATCATCATTCTGGTTTCCAGATTGGCGAAGGTGAAAGCCGCCCGATCGCAGCAGGCTGCGTCACCCGCCCGATCAAACACTTCTTTACGCAGACGTTCGGACTCTGAAGTGTTCTCGGTAATGCTGTCGATCAGCCTCCAGACTCGACTCTGAAGTTCATTGTGACCGGTGGGAGAATCCAGCAGGCGTTCAAATGTATTGAACAGGCCATCCGAGTGAGGCTGATCACGCAGTGTCTGCCACTGGGTTCTTCTGGCTGCCAACTGATCCGCCGTGAGTCCTGCTGTCCAGCGCACCACGGGATCGTCTGTGGCTCTACGGTTGATTACGGGAGCGAGACCTCGCGCCGTGTCGACCAGGTTTCTCAAACCGGTCAGCGGAGTTTCGGCCTGCATCAGACGGGCGTTGTATTCAGTCATCGGCTTCCGCCAATCCCGGCGGTGCGACGAGTCGATAATGTTCCAGTGTCTGATCGATCGGAAGGGGCGTGTCCGGTGACGAAGGGGTTGAATGCACTGAGATGGTCGCTGCTGGCTCGATCGCATCAATGTCCGCTTGCGCCGACAGTCGACCCGGTCGTTGCGAGTGGCCGCCCGGTGTCGGGATCTCGACATTTGTACGCGGTGGCAGATCGAGGTGCGGGGTGCTCACCTCCGGTGTGGTGTTTTGATGAATGGGGGTATTACCGGAACTGTTGCCGTTGGGAGGTCGTTTAACGGGCATGTCTTTCTATCCTTGTAGTGTGTGCGCATCAGCTCGTCTGAGCAGCAACTGATGGCAGAGTCGGCGTCATTGCCTGATTTAGCGTTTGGTCCCAATGCCCTTTATTCGGGCCTGGGGAGCACGGCGGCCGGGCTGGCCAGTGCAAATATTTTTGTCGCTGTCTTGCCATCGAAGGTCTGACGCCAGATGGCCACGTGCGGTAAGCCCGCCTGTTCATCGCGGCGCTGAGACTCGAGGCCGCGTCTGCTCTGTGCGAGCGTTTTGAGGTGACCGCCTCTTTTCTTGAAATTCAGGGGCAGGGTGTCGTGCTGGTCATAGTGGAAATGGGCTTCCCACAGAGGTGAGTCGTCGACACAGTCACGGAGCGAATAAACGTCGAGAAACGACCTGCTCTCGCCTTTGCCCAACTGCTTGCGGTCAACGGTCTTGCTCACATTGAGTTCGTGGGCATCCATGAGATAGTTCAGACGCATGATGTCGAGCACATTTCTGTTCTTGTACATGCGCACCAGCACTTTTTGACCTTGCGCGGCCAGTGAGCCAGCCGCTGTTCGCAGGTGTGTGGCCAGCTCGGCAACTTCGCTATCGGCGATGGCGTCTTCGAGGCTTTCCAGGCGTCTTGCCTGCTCGTTCAGGCTTTCCGTCGCGTCATCCAAGTCGTCGAGGATTTCGCTAGGATTGGTTTTTTTTGCCTCATCTGCCCGGGCCTTGGCAGCGTGTTGTTCAACGTCAGCCAGTAACTGTCTTGCCTTGGCGATAAGTTGTGGCCTGGGTGTCTGGGTGATGGGCGAGCGCACAGGCAACCATTCACCTTGTCTTTTTTCATAGCGCGCGGATGGATAATCCGGGCGAAGTGGATCCGGGACCCTGACGATGACGCTGCCGTCATGATGGGTTTCCATGTCCCCGACCATTACCCGGTAAGTGCCATGCTGACGGACACGGAAAACTTTGCGGCGTGATACGGGGTGGGCATTTTCGGAGGGGTCGGGTTGCGGTGGAAGAAAGTCGAAATCGATGTCGTGGTTGACACTTGGCAGCGCGGTGTTGCGATCGAACGAGTCAAGAATTTCACTTAGCCGGTTTTCGATGCGCTTCTCGAATGGACCGATCAGGCTGACGATTTCCCTGATGTACTCGGCCCTGGTGACGTCCACGTCGGCCTGTCGCTTTTCAAAGCGGTATTTGTCTGTCCTGATCTGATCAAGGGTTAGCAGCAGCGCCATCGGATGATCGCGTTGCGGAACGTTTTTCAAGTCCCCGGTGATCAAGTCGATCGACGCCAGTGAGGGCATGGTTGTGTTGGGCGCATGTTCGGGCGTACCCGCATACAGGTGCACGAACAGGGTCAGCTTGTTGAAGTTGATGCGCTCGGCCGATGGCACTTGCCGCCTGATTTCTTCAAGTAACGGGGCTGCTCCCGGATCGGATTTTTTGATTTCAGCCATCACCACTTCCCGCTCTTCGATAAACCTGAGCTTCTTGTTCAAGTGGGGAATGACCTTCTTGCAACTGTCGGCGTCCACTCTGGAAAACGTAGGTTTGACCCTCAAATCCATGGCTGCCATGAGTCGGTTCAGAAACTCCACGCGTTCCATCCGGAAAGTGTGCAGTTCTTGCTTGAACAGCCCTTTTGCTTTCGCGCGGATCAGCCAGTCTTTGTTGAGAAGAAGCGACTCCACGAAGTCCGCTTGCTTGTGAACGTGCCTGAGCAGATTCACTTCAACGTTGAGCAGTTTTGCGTTTCGCTCCGCACTGCCCTCCGGCAATTTTTTGGCCTCAGCCCATAGTTCGTTGTGCTGGTCGGACGAATTTTTCAAATCCGTGTGGGCCTCCTGAAAAGGCTTGGACATCAGCTTCAAAGTCTCCGGGCCTAACCCGGCTATCTCTGCTTCCGGGATGCGGCCCTTCAGGATTGGCAAGTGATAAACCCAACCGTTGCTCTCAGCGCGCCTGACAGTCCGCGTTTCGCCGCTGCGGCTGGCCCGGTAGATATTCGCGATATCGATTGCCACGGGGTCTTTCGGGTTGACGATACGCCACGCTTTTTGTGTCGAGGTGGAGGCGCCCACATCGTGCATGACCTGATAGACGTGATTGTGAAGGATCAGATACAGCCGACCGTCGAAGCGAAATATTCCATTGCCGTCGGCCCTGACGACTGTGAGGTCCAGATTCGTGCGAAGCGTCTGCAGGTGAGTATCGAACAAGGTAACGGCGTCACCGTCATTGAGCGAATTCCAGAGACCGCTGTCGGCGTCGCGCAGCAGTAGCGGCCCTGACGCAACCCGTTCGGCGGCGAGTTGGGCGCGGTAGAGGCCGGTGTGTGGATCTACGTCGACCATAACGATGCCGTCATACGCCACATCGACATATTCGCGTCCCTTGTACATCCTCAAGCCTTCAAGATTGGCCTGCGGCATATGGTCAGGTTTGGCGATCCAGTAATGTTCCAGCGGTTGAAACCCTGGTGTGCCGGTTTCGACTGATGTCGAGTGTGCAATGACGACGGTTGACGGTCTGGCCGCGTCGAGGTCGGCAATGCCCTGGGGGGTGGCCGGTCGGGTTTGGGAACCGAGAGGAAACGACGATTCCAGCGTCGACCGCGGTGCTTGCCCGGTATTGCCGTGCAGCGGTGCATCCGGGCGAGAACGGCTATCGGCGTTGGTGGTGCCCTTGGCGGGTTTTCTTGGAGCCATGTTTTTCATCCTTGAAATAAGTACTACAGCCCTGGTTCAGGGAGGGGCCGTTTTAGGAAGCGAGCCGGAATATTTGCCGGGCTGTCGACAGGTCGATCTCCTCTCGCCAGATGTGCGCATGTGTGCGACCCAAGGGGGGCTGGCTGATCATGCAGAAGGGGGCGCGGGGTGATTGCGACCAGGTCAGCTCCCGGTATGGATCTGTCGGGTGCCACAAACCGATGCAGCAAGGTGCACACGGCGGCTCGCCGGGGTGAGCCTGGACATCGACGGTGATGGGGCGCTTGATGGGCGACTTCGGCGACATGTCTTCATCCTTGAAGAGGTGGGGCAGCGGTCTGGCAATGGTTTCACGACGCCAGGTCGAAGATTTTCTGCGCTGTTTTGCGGTCGAGGGTCAGTCTCCAGATGGCGACATGCGGACGCCCGGCCTGTTCGTCCCGGCGTTGGGACGAGACACCTTTGCGGGCTTGATCAAGCGTTTTCAGATGACCGCCGCGGTCGTTGAAATCCCGTGCAGGAGTGCCAGCTTCCGGATAGTGAAAATGGGCCTCCCATAATCGCTCACCCGTGTGCCTGTCGCTCAGCAGGTAGGTGTCGAGGAACTCTTTGTTCGCGCCCTTGCCCAGCGGCTGCCGCCTTTGGATTCGTTTGACGCGCAGCTCGTCAAGGCTGATCAGATGCACCACCCGATCGGCGCTGAGATAGCTTTTGTCCTTGAACAACCGGATGCGGATCGCTTCGGCATCGTTGCGCAATCGCTGGCTGTCTTGCCTGAGTCGCTGCAAGACAGGTCCAACATTGATGGCAGAAGGGTTTGGCGCTTTTTCTATCTGTGGAATCAGGTCATCGAGCACGATGGCTTTGGTGACCAACTCATCCACGATGCCTGATGCATTGTGTTTTGCCGCCTCTTTTTGCCAGGCTTCGCGCAAATACTGATCGGACATTGCCAGGTGCTGCTCGGCTTCGGTTGTCAGCTTCGACAGGCTTTTTTTCGGCGTGGCTACACGGCGGTGCCACTCTCCCTCACGCCGCTCGTATGTCTGCAGGATCTCGGCGGGTTTGTGTGGATGCATGACATCCATGAGTTCTTCGTCGGCGGCACCACGTCGCGGTCGCCCGAGGCGGATCTTGTGAACGCCGTTATGTTTGCTGCGGAACATCCTTGTCGGCATGGATTCCGGTTCGTTTGCGCGTTGAGCCGGTATGAAATCGAAGTCGATGGACTGATCGGACGAGGGTAACAATGGAACGCTTTCCAGATCCCGGTGATACAAGGCCAGCCGATCTTCCAGTGTGTTCTCGAACGAGCTGATGGCGTCGACGATCTCTTGTCGGTAGCTGGCGTGGACGGAGCCCGAAGGAGTCTCAAGGTGCTCAAAGGAGTTCTTGATCGAGGTACATTGTTCCAGCAGATCGCTCAATACGGGAATGCGAGCCTCCAGCGGGATTGCGTCGACATCGAGAAAGGCCAGCGTCGTTTCCGAAAATGACAACGAAAGGTACAAAGGGCTGCTAACGCGCTGCTCTGCGGCCAGCACCTGACACTTTGATTGCATCCAGTCGGCAGTGTCTTTGTATATTTCCATAGGGTCGTAACCCCACTCGGAAAAAACGTTCTGGTTGTATTGCGATTTATGCAGTAATTCATCGGCAATGATCTGGCGCTTGCGCAAAAGCGCCAGTTTGCCCTTCAAGTATCCGGCGTTCGAACGATGTTGTTCGGGGGTGACCTGCGTCCTCGGCGGCATGTCGATCAATTTGCGCCGATCACCGGCCCGCATGATTCTGCAAAGCGTTTCGAATCGCCTTAGCTGAATCTTGAACAGATCTGCTTCGTAAGTGGTGATGCCTTGATAGAGCAGGAGTGAGATCTGTTCCCTCAGGTAGAAATCGAGGCATTTGTCCACAGCGGCCAGATGTCTGTGGTATTGAACTTCATATTTAACGATGGCAGTTCGTTCGCCCTCTTGACCGTTCAGCGCGTACCAGGCGCTTTGCAGCTCTCTGGCGAGAGCTGCAGACTCATCCATCATTTTCGTATGGCCATCCAGCTCCGCGTTCAGGTCATCGGCCGAGCGAAGGAGCAGCGTTTCTCCCGAGGCCGGTAGCGGCCTCCAGATCTTGCTTTGCGGGTCAAGCTGCAGCACCGGACCTGAAGGATCCCGCTCACTCGTCAACGTGGCTCGATAGAGGCCCATATCCGGATCAATCGCCACCAGGACGGAGTGACCGTCCGGCACATCGACGTAACGGCGTCCCTTGACGATGCGAAAACCCTGTGTGTCGGCAGCAGGCAGGCGGACGTCGGCGCAAATCCAGTAATCCTCCAGCGGTCGTCGTGCAGATTTCGACACCATGGCAGCCCCGGTCGGTGACCGGCTGACTGTTACGCGAGGCTGCAAATCGGTTCTGACCGGGGTGCCCGATGTTTCTCCAGGTCTGCTGGTGGATGAGCTTGCGACCACGGTTTGCGGGTTGTTGGGCGTCCGCGGATTCGAGCTGCTCGACTGTGTGGCTCGTGTTGGGGTGTTGCTGGTAAGGGTGCCTTTAGCAGGCAATTTTGGTGACATGTCTTCATCCTTGAAGGGGTGTCGTATCAGCAGTTCGAGCTGTGGACTGATGATTGGCGAGTTTGATCAGATGTTTTCTGGCATTTGACGTTTTGTCCGGTACGTGTGATGCAGCGTGAAGAGAAACCGACCGCCGTCGTCGGAATTGGTCAAAATTTGTGCTATATTCCGCGCCCGCGATTTTTCACTTCAACACCGGTCGTCGACATGCAAGCAGCCAAGCCGTTATTTGACTATCCAAAATATTGGGCCGAATGTTTCGGGCCAGCGCCATTCCTGCCGATGAGCAGGGAGGAGATGGATCAGCTTGGCTGGGATTCGTGCGACATCATCATCGTCACCGGTGATGCCTACGTCGATCACCCGTCGTTCGGCATGGCGATCATCGGCCGGCTGCTGGAGTCGCAAGGCTTCCGCGTCGGGATCATTGCGCAGCCGAACTGGCAGTCCAAAGACGACTTCATGAAGCTCGGCGAGCCGAACCTGTTCTTCGGGGTTGCGGCGGGCAACATGGACTCGATGATCAACCGCTACACCGCGGACAAGAAAATCCGTTCCGACGACGCCTACACGCCTGGCGGCATGGCCGGCAAGCGTCCGGATCGCGCGAGCCTGGTCTACAGCCAGCGCTGCAAAGAAGCCTACAAGCATGTGCCGATCGTACTCGGCGGTATCGAAGCCTCGCTGCGTCGCATCGCCCACTACGATTACTGGCAGGATCGCGTGCGTAACTCGATCCTGATCGACGCCAGCGCCGACATCCTGCTGTACGGCAACGCCGAACGCGCAATTGTCGAAGTCGCTCAGCGTCTGTCTTATGGCCACAAGATCGAAGACATCACCGATGTGCGCGGCACCGCGTTCATCCGTCGCGATACGCCGAAAGACTGGTACGAAGTCGACTCGACGCGTATCGACCGTCCGGGCAAGGTCGACAAGATCATCAACCCGTACGTGAACACCCAGGACACCCAGGCCTGCGCCATCGAGCAGGAAAAAGGTCCGGTTGAAGATCCGCAGGAAGCCAAGGTCGTTCAGATCCTGGCCAGCCCGCGCATGACCCGCGACAAGACCGTGATTCGTCTGCCGTCGGTTGAAAAGGTCCGTGGCGACGCCGTTCTGTATGCCCACGCCAACCGCGTGCTGCATTTGGAAACCAACCCGGGCAACGCCCGCGCGCTGGTGCAGAAGCATGGCGAAGTCGATGTCTGGTTCAACCCGCCGCCGATTCCGATGACCACTGAAGAAATGGACTACGTGTTCGGCATGCCGTACGCACGTGTTCCGCACCCGGCGTACGGCAAGGAGAAAATCCCGGCCTACGACATGATCCGTTTCTCGGTGAACATCATGCGTGGCTGCTTCGGTGGCTGCACCTTCTGCTCGATCACCGAGCACGAAGGCCGGATCATCCAGAACCGTTCCGAAGAGTCGATCATTCGCGAAATCGAAGAGATCCGCGACAAGGTTCCAGGCTTCACCGGGGTCATTTCCGACCTCGGCGGCCCGACCGCGAACATGTACCGCATCGCCTGCAAAACGCCGGAAATCGAATCCGCGTGCCGCAAGCCGTCCTGCGTGTTCCCGGGCATCTGCCCGAACCTGAACACCGACCACTCGTCGCTGATTCAGCTGTACCGCAGCGCCCGTGCGTTGCCGGGTGTGAAAAAGATTCTGATTGCCTCCGGCCTGCGTTACGACCTCGCGGTCGAGTCGCCGGAGTACGTCAAAGAGCTGGTGACGCACCACGTTGGTGGTTACCTGAAGATCGCCCCGGAACACACCGAGGAAGGTCCGCTCAACCAGATGATGAAACCGGGCATTGGCAGCTATGACAAGTTCAAGCGCATGTTCGAGAAGTACACCAAGGAAGCGGGCAAAGAGCAGTACCTGATTCCGTACTTCATCGCCGCCCACCCGGGCACGACCGACGAAGACATGATGAACCTCGCGCTGTGGCTCAAGGGCAATGGCTTCCGCGCTGACCAGGTGCAGGCGTTCTACCCGTCGCCGATGGCCACCGCCACCGCGATGTACCACTCGGGCAAGAACCCGCTGCGCAAGGTCACCTACAAGAGTGATGGCGTGACTATCGTCAAGAGCGAAGAGCAGCGTCGTCTGCACAAGGCGTTCTTGCGTTATCACGACCCGAAAGGCTGGCCGATGCTGCGTGAAGCGCTGATCCGCATGGGCCGTGGCGACCTGATCGGTTCGGGCAAGGATCAGTTGATCCCGACGCACCAGCCGGCTACCGACAGCTACCAGAGCGCCCGTCGCAAGAACTCGACGCCGGCCGGCAGCCATAAAGTGGCGAAGGAAGGCAAAGAGAAGACCACCAAGATCCTCACTCAGCACACCGGCCTGCCACCGCGTGCCAGTGATGGCGGTAATCCTTGGGACAAGCGTGAGCAGGCCAAGGCAGCGGCGTTTGCCCGCAACCAGCAGGCAGCCAAAGAGCGTAAAGACGCTGCGAAAGGCAAAGGGCCGAAGCCGACCCGCAAGCCGGTGGTACCGCGCTAAACATCGCTTGAGCTGAGCAGAACGCCAACCTTCGGGTTGGCGTTTTGCATTTCTGGGGCTGGATATTGCGTTGTCCGGGAGATCCATCCCCCTCACCCCAGCCCTCTCCCCCATGGGGGGCGAGGGGGAAGGGAGCCGATCGCTGTGCTTTTCAAAATCGAAGTTCGACTCAGGACTTTCACGTCGGCGTATCTCTAACAGCCACCTCGGTCAGTCCCCTCTACCTAGGGCGGTCCGACGTTTCGGGAGGGTCAGGGTGAGGGGCTCTTCACAGCAGATCTCCATGCTTCTCAAAATCCGGGGTCGACTCAGGACTTTCACGTCGGCGTATCTCCAACAACCACGTCGGTCAGTCCCCTCTCCCTATGGGCGGTCCGACGTTTCGGGAGGGCCAGGGTGAGGGGCTCTTCGCAACATTTACGTGCAATCAGCCCAAACCATTTCCCCGCATCGCCCGATTTTGGTGCTGTACTGCCCTAAGCATTCCGGGAAAGCGCCCAAGCCCTCTGCATGGCATAAGTCTTGCGCGCTTTCGAATACGCTTAGGCTCGCAGGAGGCACGCCGTGTCGATTCATGTCGCATTGCATCACGTCACGCATTACCGCTACGACCGCGCTGTCGAACTCGGCCCGCAGATCGTTCGCCTGCGCCCGGCCGCCCACAGCCGCACGCGGATTCTGTCGTATGCGCTGAAAGTCTCGCCCGAGCAGCACTTCATCAACTGGCAGCAGGATCCGCAAGGCAACTACCTTGCCCGATTGGTGTTCCCCGAGAAAACCAATGAGCTGCGCATCGAAGTCGATCTGCTCGCCGAGATGGCCGTGTTCAACCCGTTCGACTTCTTCCTCGAACCCTACGCCGAGAAAATCCCCTTCGCCTATGCCGCCGATGAGCGCAAGGAGCTGGCGCCGTACCTCGAAACCCTGCCGCTGACGCCGAAATTCAAGGCCTATCTGGACGGAATCGACCGCACGCCGTTACCTGCGGTGGATTTTCTGGTGGCGCTCAACCAGCGCTTGAGCGAAGACATCGGTTACCTGATCCGCATGGAGCCGGGCGTGCAGACGCCGGAACACACCCTCGAACATGCCTCCGGCTCCTGCCGCGACTCGGCGTGGCTGCTGGTGCAACTGCTGCGTAACCTTGGATTGGCCGCGCGATTTGTCTCCGGCTACCTGATTCAACTGACCGCCGACGTGAAAAGTCTCGACGGCCCGTCCGGCACTGACGTCGATTTCACCGACCTGCACGCCTGGTGCGAGGTGTATTTGCCAGGCGCGGGCTGGATCGGCCTGGATGCGACTTCCGGGCTGTTTGCCGGTGAAGGGCATATCCCGTTGGCCTGCAGTCCCGATCCGTCCTCGGCGGCACCGATCAGTGGCTTGGTCGAGCCGTGCGATTGTGTGTTCAGCCATGAGATGTCGGTGGAACGGATCTGGGAGGCGCCGCGCGTCACCAAACCCTACACCGATGAGCAGTGGCTGGCGATTCAGGCACTCGGCCGACAGATCGATGCCGACCTGCTGGCGGATGACGTACGCCTGACCATGGGTGGCGAACCGACTTTCGTTTCCATCGATGATCCGGACGGTGCCGAGTGGAATACCGCCGCGTTGGGCGCGGACAAGCGCCGGCTCTCTGCCGAACTGTTTCAGCGCATGCGCAAACACTACGCACCGAAAGGCCTGGTGCATTTTGGTCAGGGCAAGTGGTATCCCGGCGAGCAACTGCCGCGCTGGTCGCTCAACTGCTACTGGCGCCGCGACGGCGTGCCGATCTGGCACAACGATGCCTTGATCGCCGATGAGCAGCAGGATTACGGCGCCAATGGCGAATTGGCCGGGCGCTTCCTCGCCAGTGTCGCCGAGCGACTGAAGTTGCCTACGCGTTTTGTGTTTCCGGCCTACGAAGACAATTTCTATTACCTCTGGCGTGAGGGCACCTTGCCGAGCAACGTCAGCGCCGAAGATTCACGTCTGGAGGAACCGCTGGAGCGCGCACGCCTGCGTAAAGTCTTCAGTCAGGGCCTCAACAAAGTCATTGGCCAAGTGCTGCCGCTGGCGCGTACGGCCAAGGGCGATCAATGGCAGAGCGGGCGCTGGTATCTACGTGACGAGCACTGCCGACTGGTGCCCGGGGATTCGCCGCTGGGGTATCGCTTGCCACTGGGTTCGCAGCCGTGGGTGAAGGCTGCCGAATATCCGTTTATTCATCCGCAGGACCCGAATCAGGAGTTCCCTGAGCTTCCGGAAACCGCGCAGCTCAACCGTCACGGCGAACCGGCGGCGCCTGACGAACGCGCGCCGAAAATCGACGAGTCCGCTGACTGGCTGACCCGCACTGCATTCTGCGCCGAGGCTCGCGAGGGCCGCTTGTACCTGTTCATGCCGCCGCTGGAGCGCGTCGAGGATTATCTGGAACTGGTGGCCGCCATCGAAGCGACGGCTGAAGAACTGCATTGCCCGGTGTTGCTGGAGGGCTACGAGCCGCCGAGCGATCCGCGTCTGAGCAACTTCCGCATCACCCCGGATCCCGGTGTGATCGAGGTGAATGTGCAGCCGTCGGCGACCTGGGACGAATTGGTCGAACGCACCGGGTTTCTCTATGAAGAGGCACGGCAAACCCGACTGACCACCGAGAAATTCATGATCGATGGTCGCCACACTGGCACCGGCGGCGGTAACCATTTTGTGCTCGGTGGTGCGACGCCAGCGGATTCACCGTTTCTGCGTCGCCCGGATCTGTTACGCAGCCTGATCAGTTACTGGCACAACCATCCGTCGTTGTCGTATCTGTTTTCCGGATTGTTCATCGGCCCGACGTCGCAGGCGCCGCGTGTCGATGAGGCGCGCAATGATGCACTGTACGAACTGGAAATCGCTTTCGCGCAAATGCCGGAGCCGGGCGAGGAGTGCGCGCCGTGGCTGGTGGATCGTCTGCTGCGCAACTTGCTGATCGACGTCACCGGTAACACTCACCGAGCCGAGTTCTGCATCGACAAACTGTACTCACCGGATGGCGCCACCGGACGTCTCGGCTTGCTGGAACTGCGCGCCTTTGAAATGCCGCCGCACGCGCGCATGAGTCTGGCCCAGCAGCTGTTGCTGCGGGCGCTGGTCGCACGTTTCTGGCGTGAGCCTTATGCGCCGCCGAAACTGGCGCGTTGGGGCACCGAGCTGCACGATCGTTTCTTGCTGCCGCACTTTATCGAGCAGGACTTCGCCGACGTCATCGTGGAGCTGAACAACGCCGGTTATCCGCTGCGCGCGGAATGGTTTGCCGCGCATCTGGAGTTTCGTTTTCCCAAGGTCGGCGATTACGCCGTCAACGGCATCGAACTGGAGCTGCGTCAGGCGCTGGAGCCTTGGCATGTGCTGGGCGAGGAGGGCGCGGCAGGCGGCACGGTGCGTTACGTCGACTCATCTCTGGAGCGTCTGCAGGTCAAGCTCAAAGGGCTGCCGCCGCAGCGTTATTTGCTGACCTGTAATGGCATCGCGGTGCCGTTGCACCCGACCGGGCGCGTGGGCGAGTTCGTCGCGGGTGTGCGTTACCGTGCGTGGCAACCGGCCAACTGTCTGCAACCGACGATTCCCGTGCACGCACCGCTGGTGTTCGATTTGCTCGACACCTGGATGGGCCGTTCGCTGGGTGGATGTCAGTACCACGTCGCCCATCCGGGCGGGCGTAATTACGAGACGTTGCCGGTCAATGCCAACGAAGCGGAGAGCCGGCGCATGGCGCGATTCTTCCGCGTCGGACACACGCCGGGGAAACTTCCTGTACCCAACGTGGAAATCAGTGACGAGCTACCGATGACAATCGATTTGCGACGTTTCTAAGTCCTGCGCGACACGCGGATTTTTCGTATATCCGCGTGTCATGTGCCTGCGTTAGTCTGACCGTTCCTTGCTGTCTGCCGAGCTTTCCATGCCTGACCTGCTAGACCGCTACCCGCTCACGGCGGGCACTTATCACGAACTGCTCGATGGCAGTGGCGCGGTGCGCCCGCACTGGCGGCGGCTGTTCGATCAGTTGCAGCGCAGTACTCCGGCCCAACTGGTGCAGCGGCAGGCATTGCTGGCGCGGCAAATTCAGGAAAACGGTGTCACCTATAACGTTTACGCGGATCCCAAGGGAGCTGATCGTCCGTGGGAGCTGGATCTGCTGCCCCATGTGATTGCAGCAGATGAATGGCAACAGTTGTCGGCAGGCATCGCTCAACGTGCCCGACTGCTCAACGCTGTGCTGGCGGACTTGTACGGCCCGCAACGGCTGATCAGCGAAGGCTTGTTGCCGGCAGAGCTGGTCTTTGGTCACAACAATTTTCTCTGGCCGTGTCAGCGGATCGCGCCGCCGGAAGAGATATTTCTGCATCTGTACGCCGTGGATCTGGCACGCACGCCGGACGGACGTTGGTGGGTCACGGCGGATCGCACACAAGCGCCGTCGGGTGCCGGGTATGCCCTGGAAAACCGCACCATCGTGTCCCGTGCCTTTCCCGAGTTGTACCGGGATCTGAAGGTGCAGCATCTGGCGGGCTTCTTCCGCACCTTGCAGGAAACCCTCGCGCGGCAGGCGCCAAGTGACGATGACGCGCCGCTGGTGGTGCTGCTCACTCCGGGGCGTTTCAACGAAAGTTATTTTGAACATTTGTATCTGGCTCGCCAGCTGGGTTACCCGCTGGTCGAGGGCGGTGACCTGACGGTGCGCGATGCCACGGTCTACCTGAAAACCCTCAGTGGCTTGCGTCGGGTGCACGCAATCATGCGCCGGCTCGATGATGATTTCTGCGATCCGCTTGAGCTGCGTACGGATTCGGCGCTCGGCGTGCCCGGTCTGCTCGAAGCCGTGCGTCAGGGGCGAGTCCTGGTTGCCAACGCGTTGGGCAGCGGCGTTCTGGAGTCGCCGGGTTTGCTGGGTTTTCTGCCGAAGATCAACCAATACCTGTTCGGCGAAGAGCTGATCTTGCCGTCAATCGCGACGTGGTGGTGCGGCGAGCCACCGGTGCTGGCGCAGGCCTTGGAAAAACTACCTGAGCTGTTGATCAAACCGGCGTTTCCCTCGCAAAGCTTCACGCCTGTATTTGGCCGTGATCTGAGTGAAAAACAGCGTCACACGCTTGCCGAGCGCATGCAGGCGCGCCCTTATGCCTACGTTGCGCAAGAATTGGCTCAGCTATCGCAAGCGCCGATCTGGCAGGCCGAAAATGGTCAACTGCAACCGCGGGCGATCGGCATGCGCATGTACGCCGTGGCCGGTGGTGATGGCTATCGTGTGCTTCCCGGAGGTCTGACCCGGGTGGCCGCCGAGGCGGATGCCGAAGTGGTATCGATGCAGCGCGGTGGGGCGAGCAAGGACACTTGGGTGCTTGGCGATCGTCCACCCAGCGGCGAGCAATGGAAGAGCCAGCGTAATGTCGGGGTGCACGATCTGGTGCGGCGCGATCCGTATCTACCCTCGCGAGTGGTGGAGAACCTGTTCTGGTTCGGCCGTTACTGCGAACGCTGCGACGACAGTGCGCGGCTGCTGCGCATCATGCTTGCGCGGTATGTCGATGGTGATGACCCGCAAGCGTTGCAGGCGGCGGTCGATCTCGGTGAGCGCTTGACGTTGTTGCCGGATGAAGGAGAGCTGCCCGAGCGCTTGCTCGCTGCATTGCTCGGTGAAGACTGGTCGTTCAGCCTGCGTTCCAACCTGCAACGCTTGCAGTGGGCGGCCTCACAGGTGCGCGGCAAGCTTTCGCGGGAGAACTGGCAGGCGCTGGTGGAGTTGCAGCGCGAAGCGATGGAACTGGACACCGACGAGCCTGACTTCGGCGAACTGCTGGATTTCCTCAACCGGCTGGTGATGTCGCTGGCGGCGTTGTCCGGGTTTGCCCTGGACGACATGACCCGCGACGAAGGCTGGCGCTTTCTGATGATTGGCCGGCGTATCGAGCGACTGCAGTTTCTCAGCAGCAGCCTCGCGGCGTTTCTGCGTGGCGCTGGTGCTTTCGATCAGACGGGCCTGGAGTGGTTGCTGGAGTTGGGCAACAGCAGCATCACCTATCGCTCACGTTATCTGGCCGTGGCGCAATTGATTCCGGTGCTCGACCTGTTGCTGCTCGACGAGCAGAACCCGCACGCGGTGTTGTTCCAGTTGAAACTGGTCACGCGCACGTTGAAACGTTTGAACGATGATTTTGGCGTGCCACGGGAAGCGGGGTTGCCGCGACTGGTCGAGCGTCTGGCGCGATTCGATCTGGGTTGTCTGGAGAATCCATTGTTCGGTGAGTCCAGCGTACGAGCGGCTTTGAGCGGTCTGGCGGATCTGCTGCAAGAGATTGCCGAAGCCAGTGGGCAGGTCTCGGATCGCTTGGCTCTGCGTCATTTCGCTCATGTCGATGACGTTAGCCAACGCACGGTGTCCGTCTGATGAATGCTCGATACCAGATCTTCCACGACACCTGTTATCACTACGACAGCCCGGTTTCCCTGGCGCAGCAACTGGCGCACTTGTGGCCGCGAAAATGCGATTGGCAGCGTTGTACCGCACAGCAATTGCTGATCAGTCCGGACCCGACCGCACGGCGCGATGAGCTGGATGTGTTTGGTAATCCGTTGACCCGACTGGCCTTCGAGCGTCCGCATGACGAGTTGCAGGTCAATGCACAACTCACGGTGGAAGTGCTGGCGCGGCCTGTACTGGATTTCAATCAGTCGCCCGCCTGGGAGCTGACCCGCGATGCGCTGACCTACAGCAGCCAGCCGTTGTCCGCTGCGTTGCTCGAAGCCTGTCGCTACCGGTTCCAGTCACCGTACGTGCATTTGAAGCGCAGTTTCGTCGAGTTTTCGCAAAGCTGTTTTCCGCCTGGACGACCGTTGCTGTTGGGCGTGCAGGACTTGATGCAGAAGATCTTCAGCGAGTTCACCTTCGATGCTGAAGCAACCCAAGTGGCGACCCCGTTGGTGGAAGTGCTGGAGCGGCGACGCGGGGTGTGTCAGGACTTCGCGCACTTGATGCTGGCGTGCGTGCGCTCGCGAGGGCTGGCGGCGCGCTACATCAGTGGTTATTTGCTGACGCAGCCGCCGCCGGGGCAGCCACGCTTGATCGGCGCCGATGCGTCGCATGCGTGGGTGTCGGTATTTTGTCCGGTGCTGGGCTGGGTGGATTTTGATCCGACCAACAATGTGCAACCGGCGCTGGAGCACATCACGTTGGCGTGGGGGCGGGATTTTTCCGATGTGTCACCGTTGCGCGGGGTGATCCTCGGCGGCGGCAATCATGATCCGGAAGTGCGCGTCACGGTAATGCCGCTGGATTAACCTGATCAAAACTGTGGGAGCGAGCCTGCTCGCGAATGCTTTCTTTCAGTAAGTGATTTATCGACTGACACGACGCTTTCGCGAGCAGGCTCGCTCCCACATGGGAATTTGGGTGTGCTTGGGAAGGGGGAGGGCTGTGAGGGCCAGCAGTGAAACTGCCAGCCCCGTCACAAATCCGCAGGGTCTGATTCGATCATCAAACCCGGTGGGGTTCAGGCGTCGGGCGCCTGATCTTTCGGTTTTTCAGTCGCATCGGTTGCATCAACATCATCTTGCGTCGCCACTTCACCGTCAGGGTTCAGTGCTGCTTCTTCAGCGGTTTGTTTCTTGCGCTGAAGCTTTTCCTCTTTCTTCTGTTCCTTTGCCAGGTCTCGTTGACGTTTGGCGAAGGAGTAATTGGGTTTGGCCATGGGCGATCCTCTTGGGTCGAAGGTGAGGTTGAGCGGCGCATATTCTGCCCTGTATCGGTGCCTCGTGGTTAGCCGGGTTTTTGGTCGACCCACTTGGGCGTGATGGTCGGCTTCCAATTATCCAGGGCATCGAGCAGTGTTTGCGGCGATTCGCTCACTTGCAGCATGTCACGGTGTGGCGCGCGAACGAAGCCTTCACCGACGATATGGTCAAGAAATGCAGTGAGTTTGCTGTAGAAACCGTTCACTTCCAGCAGGCCCAACGGTTTGCCGTGGTAGCCGAGCTGGCCCCAGGTCCAGACTTCGAACAACTCTTCCAGTGTGCCGAGGCCGCCGGGCAGGGCGATAAACGCATCGCTGAGTTCAGCCATGCGCGCCTTGCGCGCGTGCATGCCGTCGACCACTTCCAGACGCGTCAGACTTTTGTGACCGATTTCCTTGTCCATCAGGCTCTGCGGGATGATGCCGATCACTTCGCCGCCAGCGGCCAGCGCCGCATCGGCGACAATGCCCATCAGACCCACAGCACCACCGCCGTAGACCAGGGTCAACTTGCGTTCAGCCAAGGCCCGGCCAAGGGCGATGGCGGCTTCGGTGTAAGCCGGATCAGTGCCCGCATTGGCACCGCAAAATACACAAACGGATTTCAGAGACATGCTTTTCTCCTGGGTCAATCCGACACAGGGTAATGGCTGGCACGCCTCGATCCAAGGGCTAAACTTCGCGTTCCGGCGATTCAAAGGTGCCGCTGGCGCCACAGGCGTAGGCGGCGAGCAAACTGCACAACAGACCGTTAAAGAACATGACAGACACTCCGTCTCAGTAGATGTGCCGATCATAGGGCCGGCCGGGGAATCTGGCCGTTAGATTGTCTCGATGAGTGTCATAGCCTGAAAGTTGTATACAATTTTTGACTCAAGTCATAGGAACTTGCGAAGATTTCAGGCAGTCTTTCCACCATTCGTGTTTTTGTTAACCCTGCCTTGGAGATTCACCATGTTTTCCAAAGTTGTTGCGGTATCCCTGCTGGCGCTGGCCAGCAGCCAATTGATGGCTGCCGAGTGCAAAACCACCGTTGACTCCACCGATCAGATGTCCTTCAACACCAAGGAAATCGTGATCGACAAGAGCTGCAAGACTTTCACCGTTGAACTGACTCACTCCGGCAGCCTGCCGAAGAACGTCATGGGCCATAACCTGGTAATCAGCAAAGAAGCGGACATGCAGCCAATCGCCACTGATGGCCTGGCTGCTGGCATCGACAAAAACTACCTGAAAGATGGCGATGCTCGCGTGATCGCGCACACCAAAATCATCGGTGCCAAGGAAACTGACTCGGTAACCTTCGACGTGTCGAAGCTGGCCGGCACTGATAAATACGGCTTCTTCTGCTCGTTTCCAGGCCACATCTCGATGATGAAAGGCACCATTACTGTCAAGTAAGCCGGTCAACCGCGTCATCGTTCTTCGCGAGCAGGCTCGCTCCCACAGGTTTGCGCCATCAATGTGGGAGCGAGCCTGCTCGCGAAGGGGCCATCCGTATCAATGAAAGCAATGGCCAAAGAAAAGCCCGCTGAGAATCACTCCTCAGCGGGCTTTTTCATTCCGTCAGCGCTTAAGGCGCAAACGGCATCACGCGTTTGTGATGAGTCTTGTTGTAGGTCGCGACGATGATGTCGAACGCTTCCTGACGCACCGGCTCACCGTGCAGGAACGCATCGATCTCGGCATAGGTCACGCCGTGCGATGCTTCATCCGGTTTGCCTGGCGACAGGTCTTCCAGATCCGCCGTTGGCACTTTCTCGACCAGCGACTCCGGCGCGCCAAAGCTGCGGGCAATCGCGCGCACCTGATTCTTCACCAGGCCGCTGAGCGGTGCCAGGTCGCAGGCGCCGTCACCAAACTTGGTGAAGAAACCCATCACCGCTTCCGCCGCATGATCAGTGCCGATCACCAGACCGTGCGCCGCGCCAGCGATGGTGTATTGGGCGACCATACGCATGCGTGCCTTGGTATTGCCGAGCACAAAGTCCACCGACACCGCGTGCTTGCCTTCAAACGCCGCCACTTCACTGGCCAGCGATTTCACCGCCGGGCCGATGTTGACAGTGTGACGTTCGTCCGGGGCGATGAAATCTACTGAGGCCTGGGCGTCGTGCTCGTCGAACTGGGTTTCGTACGGCAGGCGCACGGCGATGAATTTGTAGCTGTTGTCGCCGGTCTGGTCGCGCAGCTCGCGCATCGCGCGCTGGGCCAACAGGCCGGCGGTCAGCGAATCGACACCACCGCTGATGCCGAGCACCAGCGTCTTGAGCCCGGAATTGACCAGACAATCCTGAATAAAGGCAATGCGCCGGGCGACTTCGGCCTGCAGGGCCTGGTAGTCGGCGAACGGCGGTTGCACCTTGAGCTGTTCAGCAATCTCACGCTGTACGGCTTGCATGAATTCACTCCTTGCTAGATAGACTGGAATCGGCAGGAACCTGGAACACGTGTCGCAAATAGGCGACGAAATTCGGGTCTTTGCAGTGGGACTTGCCTGGCTCGTCGGAGATTTTCGCCACCGGTTGGCCGTTGCAGGCAGTCATTTTAAGCACGATGCTCATCGGTTCGACACCCGGAATGTCACAGGTGAGGTTGGTGCCGATGCCGAAGCTGACGTTGATCCGGCCGTGCAGCGCGCGGAAGATCTCCAGCGACTTAGGCAGGGTCAGGCTGTCGGAGAACACCAGGGTCTTGCTCATCGGGTCGATGCCGAGTCTGTGATAGTGGGCGATGCATTTTTCGCCCCACACCACTGGGTCACCGGAGTCGTGGCGCAGACCATCGAAAAGCTTGGCGAAGAACAGGTCGAAATCGCCGAGGAAGGCATCGGTGGTGATGCAATCAGTCAGGGCAATCCCCAGCAAGCCGCGGTATTCGCGGACCCAGCAATCGAGCGCGGCGATCTGGCTGTCGATCAGCCGTGGACCCAGTTGCTGGTGCGCCATGATCCACTCGTGGGCCATGGTGCCCAGCGGTTTCATGTCCAGTTCTCGCGACAGATGCACGTTACTGGTGCCGACAAAACGGCCGGGGAAGTCGTGCTTGAGCACATTCACAACTTCGGCCTGCACACCGTACGAAAAGCGGCGGCGGGTGCCGAAATCGGCGACCTGCAGTTGCGACAATTCGTCGGCCGAGGCGTTGGCGGTCAGCCAGTCGAACTTGCGGTAGAGCTGCTCGCGCGCTTGTTCGAGCACGGTTTCACGGTAGCGATAGCGGTTGCGTACTTCGCTGACGATCGCCAGCAACGGCACTTCGTAGAGGATTACGTGCAGCCATGGTCCACGCAGGCGGATGAACAACTCGCCGTTTTCGATCCCGGTGTGCAGATAGCGCAGGTTGAAGCGGAACAATCCGAGAAAACGCAGGAAATCCGGTTTGAGGAAGCTGATGCGCTCAAGAAAACTCAGTTGATCGGCGCTCAGGCTCAGCTCGGCCAGACGCTCGATCTGAAAACGGATCTCGGCCAGATAGGGGCGCAGATCCTCGCTGTTACGGCAACGGAACTCCCATTCGACTTCGACGTTGGGGTAGTTGTGCAGCACCGCCTGCATCATCGTCAGTTTGTAGAAGTCGGTGTCGAGCAGGTTCTGCACGATGCGATCGGCAAACACGCTCTCGCTCATAACGGGGTCTCCAGGTGCGCCGCGCCTGTGCGCGGTCTCAATCAATGGCGCTAGTGGCGCATATCAGCGGTGGGGATTGCCAGTGCTTTTTTGATTTCAGGTGAAAGATCCGCTGAGGCCATACACCTTAGCCCGCAAAAATTGTTCATTTTCGGTTGTACCTCAAGTGCGGCGTGAAGCACTTGTTCAAGACAGTCCCAGCTCTTTATATACTCGGCGAGCAGAGAGTGTCTTGGTATCAGCTTGGTTTCAACTGCTTTAATCATGGCCGCTCTTATCATTTCGTTGGTTGCAATTTTATACATGGATGAAGCTTCCCTTGAAGGAGATCTGTTCCAGCGTATCAACACCATCCTGAAGTAATACATAGGCAGGCAGTATTAGTCGATAGAAGTCAGAGTCGTTGGTTCCTTTAATAGTGACTGAGGTGAACGTCTCCAGGAGACTGGCGGCCGCGCGGATTCTGAAGCAGGCGTCTTCAAATAACTGATCAGGTGCGGCATGCGAGTCTATAAAGAAGGTGGGAATGTTAGTTGCGTTTGCTTTGAGCGGATGAAATCGATTCATGGGATAAGCTCTTTCAGATTGTTTTAGACGTGACAGGTCGAGGAATCTAATATTATTTTAGTTCGATGGTTGGATTTATTGGTTTGCCTTCTGCAGAGCCATTACTTGGTTTAATGGCTCTGCATCTGTTCTATCTAAGCCTGAGCAATCTGTTTGCTGATTCCCGGGGGGGCAGAGGGCTCGCCAAGTTTCATTGTGCTTGAGCGGCAAGCTAACGGTGGCCACGCCACAGGATCAAGATCCAGATCAAGAAATAATTTTGAATCGAAAATGGGTGTCTCGACTCCGGCGCGGCGTTGGTCATCGTAATCACGCAAGATGCGCAGGCATATCTTGAAAAGCAGGGCCATCGTTATCAGGTTGACGAGTGCCAGTAACGTCATGGTGATATCTGCAAAAGCCAAAACAGTGGAAAGATCTTCTATCGATCCCCAGAATACTAGAGTCAACACTAGCGCACGATAGAGAATCAGCACTTTACGCGGTTCGTCAAACATGAAGCGCAAACTGTTTTCTCCCAAGTAGTAGTTGTAAAGCATCGCCGTGAATACAAACAACGCAAGTACCACGCTGATAAACATCCGCCCCCATTCTCCTACAACGGCTGCCAACGAGTTTTGTGCCAGAGCGATCCCGTCACCTTCAAGGCCCTGAGTGTAGAAACCGGACAGCAAAATCATTAGTGCAGTGCATGTGCAGATTACGAATGTATCGATGAAAACACTCAGTGCTTGTACGACGCCCTGTGCAACCGGATGACTGACCTTCGCTACTGACGCAACGTTGGGAGCGCTACCCAGTCCTGCTTCGTTGGAAAATACACCGCGTCTGACACCCATGATAATTGCACTTCCAATCAAACCACCAAGCGCCTGATCCAGACCGAGTGCGCTTTTGATAATGGTCACTAGCATTGTCGGAACTTGATCGAACTGCAGAATCAACACGTAGCCCGTTACGCCGATATAGGCGAGGACCTTGATAGGAACCAAAAGGTCGGCTACTGCTGCTATGCGCTTTATCCCGCCGATGAGGACGACGCCCAGCATCAAGGAAAGTGCGAGTCCTGACCACATGGGGGGCAGACCAAACGCATCCTTTAGCGAGTGAGATACTGCATGGGACTCGAGTCCATTGATTGCAAAGCCGAAGGTCACCAGTATTAATACAGCCGCTATTATCCCGAGCCAGCGTTTGCCCAGACCGTGCTGGATGTACCAACACGGACCCCCTCGATAGAGACCGTTTTCGTCGTTGCGTTTATAGAGCTGGCCCAGCGTGCATTCGAAGAGGCTGCTTGACATACCCAAAAGTGCGGTCATCCACATCCAGAATACGGCGCCTGGCCCACCCATGCTGACGGCAATCCCGACCCCAACGATATTGCCGGTACCCACGCGTCCGGCAAGACTGAGTGTGAGCGCCTGAAATGAACTCAATTGATGGCTGCCTGCGCGCCAACTTCCGTGTAAAACACCGAACATGTGGCCGAAATATCTAATTTGAACAAATCCCGATCGGATAGTGAAATAGCTTCCCAATCCAAGAACTAAAGGTATTAATACCTTGCCCGACAAAAAATCGTTGATGACGTCTAGCATTCAAAGCTCCTTGCTATATAGAGTGCTGGCGAATTAATGGTGTCGTCAGTCCTGAAGGCTTTCAGGTGGCGTAATATCCAGCCATATTTCATTCGGCGCAATTTCGCAAGTTGCTTAAAAGTGATGCGAGTTGCTGCTATGGTTGCCTCTTCTTGATTTTTGTTGGGCTACTGTATGTGTGAGTTTCTTTCGGCAAACTTGAGACTGCTGTGCAGTCACTACCGATCTGTCGCGGAGGTTTGTAGGAAAGTTCGCATTAATCGTGGGCAATTCAATAAGTACCTTTGTGGGAAAAGCGTCCCCACACCTTTTAATCTCAAACGAATCTGCGACTTCTTTGGTGTGGAGGAGTTTGAGATTGGACTTCCAACGGAGCAATTCATCAGCCTGATTTGTGTGAAAGCCCGTAAGAATCAAGCCTTGGGCGAGGTAACTGCGCCACAGATAATGCATGAGCATCTGCGTCTGAAGTCTTCAGCGGAACTGAAAGCCCACATCGGTTATTACTACGAGTATTACCACGCAATGACTGACCCCGGCTCCATTCTGTGTTCGCTCGTCCATGTGCGGGGGGAGGGGGATGACGTCGTCTACGAGAGAAACGAGCGCTTACAGATAGCCGGGGCGGGGGAAGATTTTGAACGGTATCAATATCTGGGTGTTGCTTATTACCTGCGTGATCGCTTGTTTTTCATCGATTATGAGTCGCTTACCTCCAACGAAATCAGCCAGACCATTCTCATCCCAAGTTTTAAAAGCTGTATTACACGGCTCAATGGTTTGAAAATAGGGGTTTCAGCGGCTGATCATCGTGCTCCTGCGTGCTCGAGGGTTGTCTGGGAATATCTGGGACAGGAAATCAATCGCGTCGATGCCTATCGACGCGTTCGGTTGTACAAGCCTGATGATTGCGCTATCGATGACGATCTGCGCGCGCGTCTGGCTCAGACTCAGGTTGTTGAGGGCCTGTTTGTTATCGCCTGACAGAACCCATAGCAGGCTGCGATCTCTTGATGTTGGCTTTTTAAGATCAAAGGATCGCAGCCTCGTTGCACTCGACAACTCCTACAGGGCGATCGGTCAGGGATTGTCGATCTGTTCGAGCATCCACTTCACAAAGTCCCGTACCTTGGGCACTTCCGCCGCATGCTCCGGGTATGCCAGGTAATAGGCATCAGTGCTGGGCATGGCATGCTCAAAAGGAATGACCAGTTTGCCGTCGGCCAACTCCTCTTCAACCAGAAACCGCGGCAACAGCGCCACACCACAGCCAACCTGCGCGGCACGAATGCACATATAAAAGGTTTCGAAACGCGGCCCGTGGTAGCTGTGTTCGGTCTGGTAACCCTGACTGTCGAACCAGTCGTGCCACGCTTGCGGGCGCGAGGCATTTTGCAGGAGGACCAGATCGGTGAGTTGCGTCGGATCAGTGAATGGCTGGTCCGGCAGGCTGCCCGGCGCGCAGACCGGAACAAGCTCTTCGCCGAACAACTTCAGGCATTCAGTGCCGGGCCGCGAGCCTTGGCCGAAATAAAACGCCAGATCGCTGCGCCCTTGCAGCAGATCATCCGCTTCCTGCTCGTTGCACAGATCCAGATGGATCGAAGGATGGCGTAGCCGCCAGCCTTTCAGGCGCGGCACCAGCCAGCGCGCGCCGAAGGTTGATGGCGTAGACACGCGCAGGACTTCAGTCTCACCGCCGTAGGAGCGCAGGTAATGCGTCGACATTTCCACTTGGGTGAGGATTTTTCTTACTTCAACCAAGTACAAATCCCCAGCCGGGGTCATCTGCAAGCGCCGCCGCACCCGGCGGAACAACAAGTGCTGCAACAACTCCTCAAGCTGCGCGACCTGTTTGCTCACCGCGCTCTGGGTCAGGTTCAGTTCCTCGGCAGCGCGGGTGAAGCTCAAGTGCCGGGTCACGGCCTCGAAGCACTGCAACGCGGTGATCGAGGGCAAGTGGCGTTTGTTCAGCATGACCGATCCTTTTCTTGTCTTTCTAGCGCAGCATGAATAAACGGAATGATATCTCGCGTAAAGGTCGTTTGTTGCCTTGCCATTGTGACGCTACAACTAAAGGCCTGCCCGGTCGCGAAACAGTGGCCGCACACATTCAGTTTTTTGCTTGAGGAGTGACCCATGGTTGCCGCATTGCTTGATCGTCTTGGTGTGAACCCGGCCCTTTATCAGAACGGCAAAGTGCCGGTGCATTCGCCGATCGACGGCAGCCGCATTGCCGCCGTGAACTGGGAAGGCCCGGCCGAAGTCGAGCAGCACATCAGTCGCGCAGATCATGCGTTCGAGCAATGGCGCAAGGTGCCGGCCCCGCGTCGCGGTGAGCTGGTGCGTCAGTTCGGTGAAGTGTTGCGTGAATACAAGACCGACCTCGGCGAACTGGTCTCTTGGGAGGCGGGCAAGATCACTCAGGAAGGTCTGGGTGAAGTGCAGGAGATGATCGACATCTGCGATTTCGCCGTCGGTCTGTCTCGCCAGCTGTACGGTTTGACCATCGCCTCCGAGCGTCCGGGCCACCACATGCGTGAAACCTGGCATCCGCTGGGCGTGGTCGGGGTGATCAGCGCGTTCAACTTCCCGGTCGCAGTGTGGGCGTGGAACACCACGCTGGCGCTGGTCTGCGGCAACCCGGTGGTGTGGAAACCGTCGGAGAAAACTCCGCTCACCGCGTTGGCCTGTCAGGCGCTGTTCGATCGCGTGGTGAAGAACTTCACCGATGCCCCGGCGAACCTGTGTCAGGTGATCATCGGTGGTCGCGATGCCGGTGAAGCGCTGGTCGATGATCCGCGTGTCGCGCTGATCAGCGCCACTGGCAGCACGCGCATGGGCCGCGAAGTGGCGCCGAAAGTCGCCGCGCGTTTTGCTCGCAGCATTCTTGAATTGGGTGGTAACAACGCGATGATCCTCGGCCCGAGCGCCGATCTGGACATGGCCGTGCGTGCGATTCTGTTCAGCGCCGTCGGTACCGCCGGCCAGCGTTGCACCACCTTGCGCCGTCTGATCGCTCATGAGTCGGTCAAAGAAGAAATCGTCACCCGTCTCAAAGCTGCGTACTCGAAAGTGCGCATCGGCAACCCGCTGGAAGGCAATCTGGTCGGTCCGCTGATCGACAAGCACAGCTTCGAAAACATGCAGGACGCGCTGGAGCAGGCGTTGAGCGAGGGCGGCCGGGTGTTCGGTGGCAAGCGTCAGCTCGAAGATCAATTCCCTAACGCTTACTACGTCTCGCCGGCCATCGTTGAAATGCCGGAGCAAAGTGACGTGGTCTGCAGCGAAACCTTCGCACCGATTCTGTACGTGGTCGGTTACAGCGATTTCCAAGAGGCGCTGCGCTTGAATAACGCGGTGCCACAAGGCCTGTCGTCGTGCATCTTCACCACGGACGTGCGTGAAGCCGAGCAGTTCATGTCGGCGGTTGGCAGCGACTGCGGCATCGCCAACGTCAACATCGGTCCGAGCGGTGCGGAAATTGGTGGCGCGTTTGGTGGCGAGAAAGAAACCGGTGGTGGCCGTGAGTCGGGCTCGGACGCCTGGCGCGCGTACATGCGCCGTCAGACCAACACCGTGAATTATTCGCTGGAGTTGCCGCTGGCGCAGGGCATCACGTTCGACTGAGGATTGAGAGAAAGCGGAAAAGATCGCAGCCTTCGGCAGCTCCTACACAGGTGGCGCCAGGCTGCGGTTTTGTAGGAGCTGCCGAAGGCTGCGATCTTTTGGTGGCCCTGCAAGCGCATTTGGTTAGGTTTCTGTTGGAGTCTGGCAATGCCGTTACGCGAAGAATGTCTGTGGGAAAAACTCACGCCGCAAAGGCCGGATAACACCGCGCTCAGGGGCGAAGTCAAAGTCGATGTCTGCGTGATCGGCGCCGGGTTCACCGGGTTGTCGGCGGCGCTGCATCTGTTGGAAAAAGGCAAAAGCGTCTGCGTGCTGGAAGCTCATCGCGCGGGGCATGGCGGTTCCGGACGCAACGTCGGGCTGGTCAACGCCGGCATGTGGATTCCGCCGGACGAGATAGAAGCCGGTTTCGGCGAAGCGGTCGGCAGTCAGCTCAACCGCATGCTCGGGGCCGCCCCGGCGCTGGTCTTCAGCCTTGTGGACAAGTACAACATCGATTGCCAGTTACGCCGCGAAGGCACGTTGCACATGGCGCACAACGCCAAGGGCGAGGCGGATTTGCGCAGCCGCGAGCAACAATGGAAACGTCGCGGCGCACCGGTTGAACTGCTGACCGGCAAGGCCTGCGAGCAAGCCACCGGCACGCAAAAAATTGCCGCCGCATTGCTCGATCGCCGCGCCGGTACGCTCAATCCGATGGCGTATGTCACCGGGCTGGCCAATGCGGTGAAAGGTCTTGGCGGGCAGATGTTCGATCATTCGCCGGTCACTCGCCTTGAGCGTCAGGGCTCGAACTGGTCGGTGCAGACCGAGCACGGTTCGGTACTGGCCGGGCAAGTGGTCATCGCCTCCAACGCCTACACCGAAGGTGACTGGACCGAACTCAAGCGCAACTTCTTCCCCGGTTACTACTATCAGGTCGCGTCGGTGCCGCTGACCGAAGACGCCGCGCAGGAAATTCTCCCGGGCGGGCAGGGTTCATGGGACACCCGTCAGGTGTTGAGCAGCATCCGCCGCGACAAAGAAGGGCGCTTGTTGCTCGGCAGCCTCGGTAACGGCAATCAGAAACCGACGTGGTTTCTCAAGGCTTGGGCCGACCGCGTGCAGCAGCATTACTTCCCCAATCTGAAACCTGTCGAGTGGGAATGCACCTGGACCGGGCGCATTGCGTTTACACCCGATCACCTTATGCGCCTGTTCGAACCTGCACCGGGACTGGTGGCCGTCACTGGTTACAACGGTCGTGGCGTGACCACTGGCACGGTGGTCGGCAAAGCCTTCGCCGACTATTTGTGCAACGGTGATCCGCAAGCCCTGCCGATTCCCTTCGCACCGATGCAGCCCCTGGCCGGCGTCGGCTTGCGCAGTTGCCTGTACGAGGCCGGGTTCTCGCTGTATCACGCGGGCCAGTGCCTGCGCATTGTGATTTGAGTGTTGAAATATGTTGCCGGAAGCGGCGCTTTTCGATGTAGCGACTAGCCTGTAATGGTGCGGGTTGTAGCAGTCCCGCACCAGCAGTGTGCAGTTCGGTGACGCGGGCTGTTACAGGCTGGTTGCACGTCGTTTGGCGCCGCGGTTGCAATGATGGCGCGTGCGGGTTGCGCCTGAAAAAATAAATGGTTTCACCTTCCGCGGTTTAGACGGTTGCACGCCCAATGAAAATGGGAACGAAACAGTCGAAATAACAAGAAAGCAGCGACTTTTTGAAGAATAAAAAACCGATGGCACGGCCCTTGCTCTGAGCATTCAGTGAAGTGAAGTCGCAGTGCCAACTAAAAAAAACCTTGGAGCACCACCTCATGTCCCAGACGTTTTACAAGAAAGGCTTTCTGGCCCTCGCAGTGGCTACTGCATTGGGTGTTTCTGCGTTTGCTCAAGCTGATGTGAAAATCGGTGTAGCGGGTCCAATGACGGGCGCCAACGCAGCATTTGGCGAGCAGTACATGAAGGGTGCACAGGCAGCGGCTGACGCAGTCAACGCGGCGGGTGGCGTCAACGGGGAGAAAATCGTTCTGGTCAAAGGCGATGACGCCTGCGAGCCGAAGCAGGCCGTGACGGTCGCCAAGGACCTCACCAACCAGAAAGTCGCCGGCGTGGTCGGTCACTTCTGCTCCTCTTCGACCATTCCAGCGTCGGAAATCTACGACGAAGCCGGGATCATCGCGATCACCCCGGGTTCGACCAACCCGCAAGTCACCGAGCGCGGCCTCAGCGCCATGTTCCGTATGTGCGGGCGTGACGACCAACAGGGCATTGTGGCCGGCGACTACATCGTTGATGTGCTCAAGGGCAAGAAAGTCGTCGTGCTGCACGACAAAGACACCTACGGCCAAGGTCTGGCGGATGCCACCAAGGCACAACTGGTCAAGCGCGGCGTGACGCCTGTGTTGTACGAAGGCCTGACCCGTGGCGAAAAAGACTTCAGCACTATCGTCACCAAGATCCGTGGCGCCGGCGCCGATGTCGTCTACTTCGGTGGTCTGCACCCGGAGGCCGGCCCGCTGGTTCGCCAACTGCGTGAACAAGGCCTGAAAGACGTCAAGTTCATGTCCGATGACGGCATCGTGACTGACGAACTGGTGACCACCGCCGGTGGTCCGCAATTCACCGATGGCGTGCTGATGACCTTCGGCGCCGACCCGCGTCTGTTGCCTGAGAGCAAGACCGTAGTGGACGCATTCCGCAAGGCCGGTACCGAGCCTGAGGGTTACACCCTGTACGCCTACGCTTCGGTGCAGACCCTGGCTGCCGCGTTCAACGGTGCCAAGTCCAACAAGGGCGAAGAGGCTGCGGCCTGGCTGAAGAAAAATCCGGTGAAAACCGTGATGGGCGAAAAAACCTGGGATTCCAAGGGCGACCTGAAAGTCTCCGACTACGTGGTTTACCAGTGGGACAAGGACGGCAAATATCACCAGCTGGAAAAACAGAAGTAAGGGCTGACGCGACCCTTTGAACTCCGCAAATCCCTGTGGGAGCGGGCTTGCCCGCGATGACGGCCTGACAGTCGACAACTGTGTTGAATGTTCTACCGCTATCGCTGGCAAGCCAGCTCCCACAAGGTCCTGTGGTGATCGAACCGTTCGCGCTCTGACATTGCTCCGACGTAAATCTGTATTTTTCCTAGAAGAACCGCACATCACGGTGTGCAGGTTCTCACTGCGTGAGATTGCGTTATGGATGGTATTTTCCTGCAGCAACTGGTCAACGGCCTGACCCTCGGGTCGGTCTATGGCCTGATCGCCATCGGCTACACAATGGTCTACGGCATCATCGGCATGATCAACTTCGCCCACGGCGAGGTTTACATGATTTCTGCTTACCTGGCGGCAATCAGTCTGGCTCTGCTGGCGTACTTCGGTATCGAATCTTTCCCGCTGCTGATGCTCGGCACACTGATCTTCACCATCGTCGTCACGGCGGTGTATGGCTGGGTCATCGAGCGAGTCGCTTACAAACCCCTGCGCAACTCCACCCGACTGGCTCCGTTGATCAGCGCCATCGGTATCTCCCTGATCCTGCAAAACTATGCACAGATCGCCCAAGGCGCCAAACAACAGGGCGTTCCGACGCTGCTCACCGGCGCATGGCGGGTCGAAGTCGGCACCGGCTTCGTGCAACTGACGTACACCAAAGTCTTCATTCTGGTGGCCGCATTCGTCGGCATGGGCCTGCTGACCTACATCATCAAGTACACCAAGCTCGGCCGCATGTGCCGCGCTACCCAGCAAGACCGCAAGATGGCTTCGATCCTCGGCATCAACACCGATCGGGTCATTTCCTATGTGTTCATCATCGGTGCAGCCATGGCGGCGCTGGCCGGCGTGCTGATCACCATGAACTACGGCACTTTCGACTTCTATGCCGGCTTCATTATCGGCATCAAGGCGTTCACCGCGGCGGTGCTCGGCGGGATCGGTTCGCTGCCCGGGGCCATGCTCGGCGGGATCATTCTCGGCATTTCCGAGTCGCTGTTCTCCGGTCTGGTCAACTCCGACTACAAAGACGTGTTCAGCTTCTCGCTGCTCGTACTTGTTCTGGTCTTCCGGCCGCAGGGCCTGTTGGGCCGTCCTCTTGTGTCGAAGGTGTAAGCGATGTCTTCAACCACTCAAAAATCCATCGATATCAAAAAAAGCCTGGTTGAGGCGATTCTTGCCGGCCTGATTGCCCTGATCGTTTTCGGCCCGATTGTCGGCGTTGTGCTCGAGGGTTACAGCTTCAACCTCGAGCCGACCCGCGTGGCGTGGATCATCGGCATTGTCATGGTCGGTCGCTTTGCCCTCAGCCTGTTCCTGCAAACGCCCAAGGGCCTGAAAATTCTCGACGGATTCGAGAGCACCGGTTCCGGTGTGCATGTGTTGCCGTCCGATCACAAATCCTCACTGCGCTGGATCATCCCGCTGCTGATTGTGCTGGCCGTCATCGTGCCGTTTGTCTCCAACTCCTATCTGCTCGGTGTGGTTATCCTCGGGTTGATCTACGTGTTGCTGGGGCTGGGGCTGAACATCGTGGTCGGTCTGGCCGGTCTGCTCGACCTTGGTTACGTGGCGTTCTACGCCATCGGTGCCTACGGTCTGGCGCTCGGTTATCAGTATCTCGGTCTGGGCTTCTGGACGGTGCTGCCGCTGGCGGCGATCACTGCCGGGCTGGCCGGGTGCATCCTCGGCTTCCCGGTGTTGCGTCTGCACGGCGACTATCTGGCAATCGTGACCCTGGGCTTTGGTGAAATCATTCGCCTGGTCCTCAACAACTGGTTGTCGCTGACCGGCGGCCCGAACGGTATGCCGGCGCCACTGCCGACGTTCTTCGGTCTGGAGTTCGGCAAACGGGCGAAGGATGGCGGGGTGCCGTTCCATGAGTTCTTCGGCATCGCCTACAACCCGGACGTGAAGTACTACTTCATCTACGCGGTGTTGTTCCTCGTGGTCTTGGCCGTGCTGTACATCAAGCATCGTCTGGTGAAAATGCCGGTCGGTCGCGCCTGGGAAGCCTTGCGGGAAGATGAAATCGCCTGCCGCTCGATGGGGCTCAACCACGTGCTGGTCAAACTCTCGGCGTTCACCATCGGTGCGTCGACCGCAGGTCTCGCCGGTGTGTTCTTCGCGACCTACCAGGGCTTCGTCAACCCGACCTCGTTCACCTTCTTCGAATCGGCACTGATCCTCGCCATCGTCGTGCTCGGCGGTATGGGCTCGACCATCGGCGTGGTGATTGCGGCATTCGTACTCACCGTCGCTCCGGAATTGCTGCGCGGCTTCGCTGAATATCGCGTGCTGCTGTTCGGCATCCTGATGGTGTTGATGATGATCTGGCGACCACGCGGGCTGATTCGCATCAGCCGTACCGGGGTCACTCCACGCAAAGGTGCCATTCACTATGAGAGGACTGCGCCATGAGTGAAGTCGTACTCTCTGTTGAAAAACTGATGATGCATTTCGGTGGCATCAAGGCCTTGAGCGATGTCAGCCTGAAGGTCAAACGCAACTCGATCTTCGCCCTGATCGGCCCCAACGGCGCCGGCAAGACCACGGTGTTCAACTGCCTGACCGGGTTCTACAAAGCCTCGGGCGGCAAGATCGAACTCAATGTGCGCGGCCAGCAGACCAACGTCATCCAGTTGCTGGGCGAGTCGTTCAAACCGACCGATTTCGTCTCGCCGAAATCCTTCCTCAGCCGCATGTACTACAAGATGTTCGGCGGTACGCACCTGGTGAACCGTGCAGGCCTGGCGCGAACCTTTCAGAACATTCGCCTGTTCAAGGAAATGTCGGTGCTGGAAAACCTGCTGGTGGCCCAGCACATGTGGGTCAACCGCAACATGCTCGCCGGCATCCTCAACACCAAGGGCTACCGCAAGGCCGAAAGCGACGCGCTGGACTGCGCGTTCTACTGGTTGGAAGTGGTCGATCTGGTGGACTGTGCCAACCGTCTCGCCGGTGAACTTTCCTACGGTCAGCAACGCCGTCTGGAGATCGCCCGAGCCATGTGCACGCGGCCGCAGATCATCTGCCTGGACGAACCGGCCGCCGGCCTCAACCCTCAGGAAACCGAAGCGCTGAGCGCGATGATCCGGCTGCTGCGCGACGAGCACGATCTGACCGTGGTGCTGATCGAACACGACATGGGCATGGTTATGAGTATTTCCGACCACATCGTGGTGCTGGACCACGGCATCGTCATCGCCGAAGGCGGGCCTGAAGCGATCCGCAACGATCCGAAAGTGATCGCGGCCTACCTGGGCGCCGATGAAGAGGAAGTGGCATGACCCAACCGATCCTCGAACTCAAAGACCTCGACGTCTTCTACGGTCCGATCCAGGCCCTCAAAGGTGTTTCGCTGCAGATCAACGAAGGGGAAACCGTCAGCCTGATCGGCTCCAACGGCGCGGGCAAATCGACGTTGCTGATGTCGATCTTCGGCCAGCCACGGGCGGCGGGCGGGCAGATCCTTTATCAAGGCGTCGACATCACCCACAAGTCCTCGCACTACATCGCCTCCAACGGTATTGCGCAGTCGCCGGAAGGGCGGCGGGTGTTCCCCGACATGACCGTCGAGGAAAACCTGCTGATGGGCACCATCCCGATTGGCGACAAGTACGCGAAAGAGGACATGCAGCGTATGTTCACGCTGTTTCCACGGCTGGAAGAGCGACGTAACCAACGGGCGATGACCATGTCGGGTGGTGAACAGCAAATGCTCGCCATTGCCCGTGCGTTGATGAGCCGGCCGAAGTTGCTGCTGCTCGATGAGCCGAGCCTGGGCCTGGCGCCGATTGTGGTGAAGCAGATCTTTGCGACCCTGCGCGAATTGGCGAAAACCGGCATGACCATTTTTCTGGTCGAGCAGAACGCCAACCATGCGCTGAAGCTGTCGGACCGCGCGTATGTGATGGTCAACGGTGAGATTCGCCTGACCGGCACGGGTAAAGAACTGCTGGTGAACGAGGAGGTGCGTAACGCCTATTTGGGCGGGCACTGATTCCTCGACGTTATGCACAGCCCCGGCGACGAAAGTCCCGGGGCTTTTTCATTCCGCAAACATACCGCACGCCTGTGTAGGAGCTGCCGAAGGCTGCGATCTTTTGATGTTGTCTTTAAAGATCAAAAGATCGCAGCCTTCGGCAGCTCCTACAGGGAATTGATCAGTGATTTCAAGTCTTGCGTGGAATTGTGGAAAACAAATTCCCGAAGCTGCCAAAGCGCGACATATAGACGCTGCAAATGGCTGTTTTTGCGCAGTTTTGACTTGTCCCCGGTTACTGTGGAGCTGGCTGTGAATAACGTGGGTGTATCTGGCTGGACGCCTTGTAAACCGTGGCTTTCAAGTGTGTGGTTGTTTTTTGATCAGGCGTTTTTGAGAGGGCTGAAGACGTCGTTGTCAATCTTTTTCTAGACATTGCCAATCGGCCGGTTCCGGGTGAACAATCCTGTGGATAAGTCTGTGATTAAACTCTGGAAAGACCGCGCTGAGCGCCGTAATTACTGGCCTCGCGCAATCACTGTGCTAAACGTCCGTTCGTGCAAAATGCCATGTCCGGCACATCCGCCACTTCAGGGTCAAGCAAAAAACTTTCTATTTCGCCCGCAAAGCCTTGTGTGGCGCGGCTTTGCGCGTTTGCACTTGCCCCCGAAAACTGTGGAAGGGACTGTGGATAACATGCGTGCACATGGCTACAGGCCACGGTGGCTATAGCGTTGGTGCGGTTGGTCGTTTTTTGTACAGCTTGTGGGTGTTGCCCGTGAATGCGCGGGCGGGCATGCTGCCTGCTGATTTTCTATTCCAAGGGCTGCCCCGGCGGCCGAAGCAAGGAGAACACGATGTCCAACACCCTGTTTATCACCGGCGCGACGTCCGGATTTGGTGAAGCCTGTGCCCGCCGTTTTGCCGAGGCTGGCTGGAAACTGGTGCTGACCGGCCGTCGTGAAGAACGCTTGAATGCGCTGTGTGCGGAGTTGTCGAAGCAGGCTGAAGTGCACGGTCTGGTCCTCGATGTGCGTGATCGCAAGGCGATGGAGGAGGCGATTGCCAACTTGCCGCCATCGTTCGCCAAGCTGCGTGGCCTGATCAACAACGCAGGTCTGGCGCTGGGCGTGGACCCGGCGCCGAACTGCGATCTGGACGATTGGGACACCATGGTCGACACCAACGTCAAAGGCCTGATGTACGCCACGCGCCTGCTGCTGCCGCGCCTGATCGCCCATGGCCGTGGCGCCGGCATCGTCAACCTTGGTTCCATCGCTGGCAACTATCCGTATCCGGGCAGTCATGTGTACGGCGCGACCAAGGCGTTCGTTAAACAGTTCTCGCTGAACCTGCGCTGCGACTTGCAGGGTACCGGTGTGCGGGTGAGCAACATTGAGCCGGGGCTGTGCGAAAGCGAGTTTTCGCTGGTGCGTTTCGCGGGTGATCAGGAGCGTTACAACGCGACTTACGCCGGTGCCGAGCCGATCCAGCCACAGGACATCGCCGAGACGATTTTCTGGGTGATGAATGCGCCGGCGCATATCAACATCAATAGCCTGGAATTGATGCCGGTGAGCCAGACCTGGGCCGGGTTTGCCATTGAGCGCAATAAGGCCTGACACCGCGTTACGGCCAATCGCTGGCAAGCCAGCTCCCACAGGTTTATTGGCGTACACAAATCTTGTGAACGGCTCGATACTTGTGGGAGCTGGCTTGCCAGCGATGAGGCCAGAACAGGCAAAAAATGGCGATAAGGTAAACTCCCCTCGCAACAACCCAACCGCACCCCGCGGTTTTCAAGGTTTTTCGAGGAGTCAAAGTGAGTAACCGAGGTGAGCAGGCACTGCTCAAACAATCGACCATTCTGATGTTTGCCGTGGCGATTGCCGGGATCGTCACCGGTTTTGTTTCAGGTTCGCAATCCATCCTGTTTGATGGTTTTTTCTCGCTGATCGCAACGTTCATCAAAGTTCTGATGCTGATCACCGCCAAGCTGATCGCCAAGGAAAGCAACCACCGTTTCCAGTTCGGTTTCTGGCACCTGGAGCCGATGGTGCTGCTGATCGAAGGCAGCTTCCTGATGTTGATCGCGATCTACGCGTTTCTCAACGGAGTGTTCGGCATCATCAACGGTGGCCGCGACATCGAGTTAGGACTGGTGATCATTTATGCCGCGGTGTTTACCGTGGTCGAATTCGCCTACTTCTTCTACGTACGGCAGCGTAACCGCAAGCTCAAATCCAGCCTGATCCAGTTCGACAACATCAGTTGGCTGGTGGACGCGATGCTGTCGGTAGGCCTGTTGATCAGTTTCCTTGCGGCGTTGCTGCTCAAGTCCCAGGGTTATGGCCAGTGGGCGGTGTATGTCGATCCGCTGATTCTGATCGTGCTGGCGCTGACCATGTTGCCGCCGGCGTTCAAGATCCTTGGCCCGGCGCTGCGCGATGTGCTGGGGATTGCCCCGGACACGCTGGATGATCAGGTGCGCCAAGTGATGGACGCGGCGAAAACCGAGCATGGTTTCAACGATTACGTGTCGTACGTGCAGAAGCACGGGCGGGCGCGGTTTATCGAGATTCATGTGGTGTTGCCAGCGGATTATGCGCTGAGCCATGTCGGGCAACTGGATGCGTTGCGCGAGGAGATTTCGGCGAAGCTGGGCACGCCGGATGCGGCGCGCTGGCTGACGATCAGCTTTACCGGCGACAAGAAGTGGATCGTGTAGAGACCGCATAACGGCTAATCGTCGGATCGCCGCCCGGAGCAGGCTCACTCCTACATTTGGAATGCGTTCCCCTGTAGGAGTGAGCCTGCTCGCGAAAGCTATTTATAAATCAGCGAAGATATTCAGCAATGCCGCTATAGCAAGTCGCCAAGTGATACGGCGTAGTAGAAGGCATGTCCTTGCGGCTCACTTCGCCCAACTCATCCCGGCACTCATGCCAGCCACCGGCATGCAGAAACCGCTGCTGCAACGCCTGTAACTGGCGCAGCACCACCGCTTCACTGCCCTGACGCAAGGTCAGCGCGCGCAGATATTCCGCCTGAGCCCAGATCCGCTGGGTCGAGTCTCGCGGGCGTCCATTCGTTTCCAGATCGAGCATCGCCCGCACCGCGCCGGATGACTGCACCACACCGTATTGCTCGGTGAAGGCAAACGCGCGGTCGAGCGCGGCGTGCAATTTCGAACCGCGCAGCAACGGCGACGATTCGAGCAAGAAATACCATTCGAACTGGTGCCCCGGCTCATACCAGTTATCCACAGCGCCAAGCGGCTTTTCCATCAACACGCCATATTGCGGATCGACGAACTGCTTGTGCATGGCTGTGCATAACTCCAGCAATGCCTGCTGCGTCTGGGGATCTTCGCGAACCGCCAGGGTGGCCAGAAACGCTTCGGCCAGATGCATCAACGGGTTTTGCAGCGGACCGGTCTGCAGGGTGATCCAGTCGCGTTCCAGGCAGGCTTCGTACAAGCCATCACCGGTGGCAAAGCGTCGGCCGATGATTTCCAGCGCCGCATTCAACGTCGACTCAGCCAACGGATCGCCGGACTTCTCCCAGTAATGCGCGCAGGCGAACAGGATAAAGGCGTGGGTGTAGAGATCCTTGCGCTGATCCAGCGGCTTGCCCTGCGCATCGATGCTGTAGAACCAGCCGCCATGCTCGGCATCATGAAAGTGCCGCTGCAAGGAGCGGAACAGCGCCGCCGCGCGTACGTCAGCGTTATCCACAACCCCGATCAGACTGGAAAACAGGTACAGCTGTCGTGCGCAGGCCATTGCCCGGTAGCGCTGCGGTGGCAGCGGTTGGTGCGCGGCGTCCAGCGCCTCATAGGGCAAGGCCATGTCGGCGTTCCAGCCCGGGCCTTGCCAGAGGGGCACTATGACGTTGACGAAGTGCTGTTGCACAGCGCCGAACAGGGCGGTCAATTCAGGCAGGGAAGTGGAGCGGGAAGCGTGGGGCATGGGCGGACGTCGTCACGGGCTGGGGCGATTGCGCGACATGGTAGCAGAGCGGCGGGCTTTAGAGGTTTGGTGTCTGATCGGCCGTCATCGCTGGCAAGCCAGCTCCCACAGGTTATTGGGTAAGTCCACAATTGTGTGAACACCAAATATCCTTGTGGGAGCTGGCTTGCCAGCGATGAGGCCGGCTCAGGCGATAGAGATTAGCCTGCCAGCAGCCAAGCGCCTGTGACTGCCGAAGCAGCACCTGCAAGACGCACCAACGGAGCCGCCGCCTGAGGCAGGAAACGCACCACGCCATAACCCGCCGCATGCAGTGCAGCCGTCGCGGCGACGAAACCCGCCGCATACGCCCAAGGACTGCTCATGTCCGGCAGTTCCAAGCCATGCGCCACGCCATGGAACAACGCAAACACCGCCGTCGCCACCACCGCCATGACCAACGGCGGACGCACCGCCAATGCCACCGCCAGACCCAGCGCCAGCACCGACGCAGCAATCCCGCTTTCCAGCGCCGGCAGTTCCAGCCCTTCAAACCCGAGCATGCCACCAATCAGCATGGTGCCGACAAATGTGCACGGCAGTGCCCAGCGCGCCGCGCCTTGCTGTTGCGCAGCCCACAGGCCGACAGCGACCATTGCCAGCAAATGGTCGAGGCCGCCGATCGGGTGGCTGATGCCGGCGATCAAACCGCTGTCGCCATGCCCCGGGTGAGCGAAGGCCAATGCCGGAGTCAGCAGCAGCGCCACAGCGCCAAGAATGCGTTTGAGTGTCATGAATAAGCTTCCTTGTTGATAAGTGAATCAGGCTGCAGTCAGCAAGCCCTGGCGTTCGATGAAGGCGATGATGGCTTCAAGGCCCTGACCGGTTTTCTGGTTGCTGAAGACGAATGGCTTACCGTTGCGCATGCGCTGGGTGTCGCTGTCCATCATTTCCAGCGAGGCGCCCACCAGCGGCGCGAGGTCGATCTTGTTGATGACCAGCAGATCGGATTTGCAGATCCCCGGCCCGCCCTTGCGCGGCAGCTTGTCGCCGGCCGAAACGTCGATCACGTAGATGGTCAGGTCGGACAGCTCCGGGCTGAAAGTCGCCGAGAGGTTGTCACCACCGGATTCCACCAGGATCAGATCCAGCCCCGGAAAACGCCGGTTCAGTTGATCGACCGCTTCCAGGTTGATCGAGGCGTCTTCGCGGATCGCCGTGTGCGGGCAGCCACCGGTTTCCACGCCGATGATCCGCTCCGGCGCCAAGGCTTCGTTGCGCACCAGGAAATCGGCGTCTTCGCGGGTGTAGATGTCGTTGGTGACCACGGCGAGGTTGTAGCGCTCGCGCAGGGCCAGGCACAGGGCCAGGGTCAACGCGGTTTTGCCGGAACCGACCGGGCCGCCGATGCCGACGCGCAGAGGTTGTGTGTTCATCGAGTGTTTCTCCTAAGAACGGAAGAGTCGGCTGTACTGGCGTTCGTGGGCCATGCACGCCAGGGACAGACCAAACGCGGCGCTGCCCATGTGTTCGGGATTGATTCGGCTGGCGTCCTGCTGCGCCTGTTGCAGCAGCGGCAGCAGTTCGCTGGTCAGGCGTTGTGCGGCTTGCTGGCCCAGCGGCAGGGTTTTCATCAATACGGCGAGCTGGTTTTCCAGCCAGCTCCACAACCACGCGGCGAGCGCGTCCTGCGGGTTGATGCCCCAGGCACGCGCGGCCAGCGCCCAGCACAGGGCCAGATGCGGTTCAGTGCATTGATCAAGAAAGTTGCGGGCGGATGCGTCGAGTTCCGGCAAACCGTTGAGCAACTGCTGCAACGAATAGCCCATCTGCCGGCTCTCCAGGTGCAACTCGCGAGTCTCGCGACTGGCGCGATGGCTTTCGCCAAGGATCTGCAATTCAGCCCACTGTTCATCCGCCGCTGCCTGGCAATGCGCGAGCAATAGCGGCGCTTCGAAGCGAGCGAGGTTGAGCAGCAACTGATCGCTGATCCAGCGCCGCGCGCTGTCCGGGTTGTTGACGCGACCGTTATCCACCGCCATTTCCAGACCTTGCGAATAGCTGTAGCCGCCAATCGGCAGCTGCGGACTGGCCAGGCGCAGCAGCGCCCAGGCCGGATTCACAGGCGTACGCCGAACTGATGGAGTTTCGGCGCGTAATTGAAGTCTTCGTCGCCGTGGCGTGAGTGATGATGGCCGCCGCCATAAGCGCCGTGCTCGGGCTGGAATGGCGCTTCGATCGCTTCGACCTGCGCGCCCAGTTGTTCGAGCATCGCTTTGAGGACGTAATCGTCAAGCAAACGCAGCCAGCCATCGCCAACCTGCAAGGCGACGTGGCGGTTACCCAAGTGATAGGCAGCGCGGGTCAGTTCGAAGGCGTTGGCGCAGGTGACGTGCAACAGTTGCTCGGGACGGGCGCAGACGCGGACGATGCGGCCGTCTTCAGCCTGTAGGCATTCGCCGTCATACAGCGGCGGCTGACCGCGCTCCAAAAACAACCCGACGTCTTCGCCCTCGGCACTGAAACAGCGCAAACGGCTTTTGCTCCGCGCTTCGAAGGTCAGGTGCAACTCGGCGGCCCAGACGGGTTGAGGGTCGATTCTGCGGTGAATCACCAGCATCGGAAAGCTTCCAGCTATGGACAATACTCTGGCTAGAGCAAGGGCCTTGCCAATCGGACGAGATGTAGGAAATCCCTGTCGGAGCGTAGTGGATGTTTCAAGATGTTGCGGGGATTTGGAAGGTTTTGGTGCATGAAGGTTTTTACATGCACCAAATAGAGGCCGTGACGCATGACCCTTGTGGGAGCGAGCCTGCTCGCGAAAGCGGTGGGTCAGCAATATAGATGTTGGCTGATACGACGCTTTCGCGAGCAGGCTCGCTCCCACAGGGGGGATATGGTGTGTCAGTGATAGAGGGGAGTTACTCGGTACTGCCGAGGCCTTGCCAATGCTTCAGGCCGATAAAGATAAAACGCAGTTGCTGGGTGATCTTCGCCTGTGGCGTGAGATGCTCCGGCAGGGCTTCAGCGGGCGGGTCGATGATGTCGGGAAGGGTGGCAAACACCGATTTGACGATCAGGTCAGCCATCACGCTCAAACCAGCGGCGTCCAGATGCTGAAGCTTGGGCATCATCGTCAGGTCAGCCGCCAGGTCGGAACTGATGTTCTCGCGCAACCGCCCGATCGCCTGACGCACCGGCAGTGAACCGCCGTACTGCTCACGCGCCAGAAACAGGAATTGCGAGCGATTGGCGCTGACCACGTCGAGGAAGATCCGCACCGAAGCATCAATAATGCCGCCCATGACGAATTCGTTGTGTCGTACCAAACGGATGGTCTCGCGGAAGGTCTGGCCGACTTCGCTGACGAGCACCAGGCCTAACTCGTCCATATCGGCAAAATGCCGGTAGAAACCAGTGGGCACGATCCCGGCGGTTTTGGTCACTTCGCGCAGGCTCAGGCTGCCGAATCCTCGGCCGCTTTCCATCAGGTGGCGGGCAGCGTCCATCAAGGCGTTGCGGGTCTGTTGTTTCTGTTCGGCGCGGGGCAGCATCGCAGGGTGTGTTCTTTGGCAGGACAAGCGCCGCACTCTAGCAAATCGGCTTTATCGGCGTCGAACGGCAGCGGGGGAGGCAGCGGGAAATTGACATCTCATTTGTAGCGATGGTGCATAAAGTCAAAAGCCCAATCGGCGGATCGGGCTTTTTTTCAGGGCCGCCATGGGCTCAGCTCACAGCGCTGTTGCGTTCGATAACACGGTCACCACCACCTTCGGCAACAGCCTGGCCTTGTGGGGTTCTGTCGTAGCCGTCTTCAACCAGGCCTTTTTCTTCCAGGCGATTACGGCCGTTTTCAGCGACAGCCTGGCCTTGTGGGGTTCTGTCGTAGCCGTCTTCGACCAGACCTTTTTCTTCCAGACGATTGCGACCGTTTTCTGCTACCGACTGACCCTGTGGGGTTTTGTCGTAGCCATCTTCAGCCAGGGTCTGACCTTGTGGAGTTCTGTCATAGCCATCTTCGGCGAGGGTTTGGCTGAACACCGAGTGGCTGTCTTTGACTTGCGGAGTGGCTTGGTCGGCAGCGGGCAGGGCGAAAGCAGTGCTGGCTAGCATCGACAGGGTAAGGCTGAGCAGTAATTGGCGTTTCATGATGGGTTGCTCCTTGGGAGGGCGATAAAGTGGGTACGAGGGCAATGCTACTCTCGATAAGTCGATATAAAAGTTCATAAACGCAATGGTAATAATCAACAGAATTGATTGTTCTGCCAGGAGGCTCTAGATCGCGGCTTTCCGGGCGATGGTTTTGCACCTGGGTGGGTATTTCCGACTCACTCGCGCCTCGCAAAAGTGCGGGTCGCGGTAACACTGTTCGACTGATCGGTCAGAATTCGCGCGACTTTTTGCGCCCTAATCGACCTTTCGATTAAACCTGCGGCTGGTTTGCCAGTCGTAGATTTCATGAGGGCCGCTTTGGCCCGCCGTTTCAGCCGTACGCCGCAGTCTTGCGTGCGGTCGTGATCAGGAGCTTTGTGCATGACGCGCACTGGAAAAATCTTCAGCTGGACCTTCGCCATCCTCGTGCTGCTACTCGCCGTGCTGGTGTTGATCATCGTGTTCTTCGACTGGAACCGGATCAAACCGCCGCTCAACGCCAAAGTCTCGGAAGAACTGCACCGACCGTTTGCTATTAACGGCAACCTCGCGGTGATCTGGCAGCGCGAGCCGGACGAGGGTGGCTGGCGTGCGTGGGTGCCGTGGCCGCATGTGGTCGCTGAGGATTTGAGCCTGGGCAACCCTGACTGGTCGAAGAAACCGCAGATGGTCACGCTCAAGCGTGTCGAACTGCGTATCTCGCCGCTGGCGTTGTTGGCGCAACGGGTGGTGATTCCGCGCATCGACCTGACCGAACCCAATGCCGAGTTGCAGCGTCTGGCCGATGGCCGCGCCAACTGGACGTTCAAGTTCGACCCGAAAGATCCGAACGCTGAGCCGTCGAATTGGGTCGTCGACATCGGCGCCATCGGTTTCGACAAGGGCCATGTCACCCTCGACGATCAAACGCTCAAGACCAATCTCGATGTGCTGATCGATCCGCTGGGCAAGCCCATTCCGTACAGCGATATCGTCGGTGCCAAAGCAGCGAAAACCGCCCAGGACAAGGGCGGTGCACCGCAGGATTATGCGTTCGCCTTGAAGGTCAAAGGCCAATACCACGGCCAGAACCTCACCGGCCAGGGCAAGATCGGCGGGCTGCTCGCTTTGCAGGATGCGCGCAAGCCATTCCCGTTGCAGGCGCAGGCGAAGATCGGCGACACCAGCATCGAACTCGCCGGCACGTTGACCGATCCGCTCAACCTCGGCGCCCTCGATCTACGTCTGAAACTGGCCGGTGCCAGCCTCGGCAATCTGTATCCGCTGACTGGCGTGACCCTGCCGGATACGCCGCCGTATGCCACCGACGGCCATTTGATCGCCAAGTTGCATGATGAGGCCGGGGCGAAATTCACTTATGAGCAGTTCAACGGCAAGATCGGCAGCAGTGACATCCATGGCGACCTGACCTACGTCGCCAGCCAGCCACGGCCAAAGCTCAGCGGTGCGTTGCTCTCCAATCAACTGTTGTTCGCTGACCTCGCACCGCTGATCGGCGCCGACTCCAATGACAAGCAAAAGGCTCGCGGCGGCGAAAGCAAACAGCCAGCGGATAAAGTGCTGCCGGTGGAAGAGTTCAAGACCGATCGCTGGCGCGCGATGGACGCTGATGTCGAGTTCACCGGCAAGCGCATCGTCCATAGCGAGAAACTGCCCTTCAACGACCTCTATACCCACCTGAAACTCAACGACGGCGAACTGAGCCTGGAGCCGCTGCGCTTCGGCGTCGCTGGCGGCAATCTCGATGCACAGATTCGCCTCAACGGTCGCACCGAGCCGCTGGAAGGTCGCGCCAAATTGACCGCTCGCAGGTTCAAGCTCAAGGAACTGTTCCCGACGTTCGAGCCAATGAAGACCAGTTTCGGTGAACTCAACGGCGACGCCGATATCACTGGTCGCGGCAACTCGGTGGCCAAATTGCTGGGCGGAGCCAACGGCAAATTGAAGATGCTGATCAACGATGGCGCGATCAGCCGTGAGCTGATGGAACTGGCCGGTCTCAACGTCGGTAACTACGTGGTCGGCAAGATCTTTGGCGACAAGGAAGTGAAGATCAACTGCGCGGCGGCGGACTTCGACATCAAGAGCGGTCTGGCCACCACGCAGCTGTTTGTCTTCGATACCGAGAACGCGATCATCTATATCGACGGCACCGCGAACATGGCCACCGAGCAACTGGATCTGACGGTGACGCCGGAATCCAAGGGCTGGCGTTTGATTTCCCTGCGTTCGCCGCTGTATGTGCGGGGCAAGTTCATCAAGCCGGATGCGGGCGTGAAGGCCGTGCCGCTGCTGCTGCGCGGGGCGGGGATGGTTGCTCTAGGTGTGATTGCAGCGCCGGCGGCGGGGCTGTTGGCGCTGGTGGCGCCGAGTGGTGGTGAGCCGAATCAGTGTGCGCCATTGCTGGAGCAGATGAAGGCGGGCAAGGCGCCGGTCACCGTTAAACCCACTAAATAAGAGCCAGATCAAAAGATCGCAGCGTTCGGCAGCTCCTACCTTGGAATGCATTTCCATGTAGGAGCTGCCGAAGGCTGCGATCTTTTTGTTTCTGTTGCGGCCCCTTCGCGAGCAGGCGGTTTTGAAGGGTTACAGGTCGTTCAGGATGTCGGCCATGTCATCGGCGTGTTCTTCTTCCTGCGCCAGGATATCTTCGAAGATACGCCGGGTAGTCGGGTCTTTCTCGCCGATGTACTGGATGATCTCGCGATAGCTGTCGATGGCGATCCGCTCGGCAACGAGGTCTTCGTAGACCATCTCTTTGAGGGTGTTGCCGGCCACGTATTGCGCGTGGGACATTTTCGACAGCAGGTCGGGGTTGAACTCCGGTTCGCCGCCCAATTGCACGATGCGCTCGGCCAAGCGGTCGGCGTGCTGGGCTTCCTGGGTGGCGTGTTCGAGGAACTCTTCGGCGGCCACATGGGCTTTCACGCCATTGGCCATGAAGTAGTGGCGCTTGTAGCGCAACACGCAGACCAGTTCAGTGGCCAGCGATTCATTGAGCAAGCGCAGCACCTCTTCACGGTCGGCGCTGTAGCCCTCGGTGACGGCGCCGTTCTCGACGTGTTGGCGCGCACGTTCGCGCAAGGTTTGAACATCTGACAGATGCAGGTCGTCGCTCATTTCGATCTCCTGGAGGCTAATCCGATGGGCGCCACGTTCTGCGGACGCGGTCGCTTCCTAAGCTGTGAGTCATGAGCGTTGCAAAAAGTTTTATCGGTTTACGCAACCCCTGTAGGAGCTGCCGAAGGCTGCGATCTTGGCGCCAGCCCGGACAAAACTGCCTCCCCCCGCAACCAGGCAAAAAACGCCCGCACCGGCGGATGCCGCTCACGTCCCGGGACACACAACGCGCTGTAGCCGGCGCCATCGACTTGAATCTGGCCCATGAACGGCACCAACAGACCGCTGGCGACACTCTCCGACACCAGAATGTTGCTCGCCAGCACCAGTCCTTGCCCGGCGATCGCCGCTTGCAGGGCGTAATGCTCTTCATCGTATTCACGGATGGCCGGTGGCTGGTTCAACCAGTTTGCGCCGGCCTTGGCGCACCACGCTTCCCAGCCATGGGCATACAGTTTCGAGTTGTGCCAGCGCACGCTGATCAGCGTCGGCGTGCGCCGCGCGGCCAGCGCCACTTGCTCGGGCGAGCCGTACACACCGAAAGATTCATCGAAAAGGCACAGACCGTAGAGATTCGGGTAATCGTCGAGGCTGTAGCGCAACACCAGATCGACACTGGCGTCCTGATGCAGATCGATGACTTCGCAGTGGGTATCGAGGCGCACGTTGATGTTCGGATGCTGCGCATAAAAGCGCCCGAGGCGCGGCACCAGCCACAGCGCAGCGAAGGCGGCGGTGGTCGATAGCGTCAGCGTGCTGGCGTTGCGCTGTGGGCGTAGGGTGTCGACGCTTTGCGCCACCTCCAGCAATGCGCCGTGCAGGCTGCGAAACAGGCGCTCGCCACCCTCGGTCAGGCGCACCTGGCGTGGCAGGCGTTCGAACAGCGCGACGCCGAGCCAGTCTTCCAGCGAACGGATCTGGTGGGAAATCGCCGTGGGTGTGACTGACAGCTCTTCGGCGGCAGCCTTGAAGCTCAGAAGGCGTGATGCCGATTCAAAGGCGCGCAGAGCGGTGAGAGGCAGCGAGGCAAACATTGAAAGCTCCATAGATGAAATCAATTCATCCAGAGTGATTTTTGCTCATTTGAGAAGAAGCAGTGGCGAGCTTCAAGCTGCAAGCCAAAAGCAGTTTGATTCTAGTCCGGAGGATTTACAGATGAGTAGAATTCTTGCGATTCATGCCAGCCCACGCGGCGACCGTTCCCACTCGCGGCGTCTGGCGGAAAGTTTTCTCAATGCCTGGCAGGTGCGTCACCCGCAGGCGCAAGTGACTCGCCGCGAGGTCGGTCGGGCGTTGATTCCGGCGGTTAACGAAGCCTTTGTCGCCGCGGCGTTTTATCCACAGCCTGAAGCACGTCCGCTGTCGATGCAGGCCGATCTGGCCCTGAGCGATCAATTGGTCGACGAGTTGTTCGATCACGACCTGCTGTTGATTTCTACGCCCATGTACAACTTCAGCGTACCCAGCGGCCTCAAGGCCTGGGTCGATCAGATCGTGCGCCTGGGCCTGACCTTCGACCACACACTGGACAACGGCGTCGCCCAATACACCCCGCTGTTGCAGGGCAAGAAGGCACTGATCGTCACCAGTCGCGGCGGTTTCGGTTTCGGCCCGGGTGGTGAACTGGAAGCCTTGAACCACGCCGATCCATGGTTGCGCACGGCGCTGGGTTTCATCGGCATCAACGACGTCAGCGTGGTCGCGGCCGAGGGCGAAGAGTCCGCCGAACGCACCTTCGCGGTGTCGGTGACCGAGGCCGAGCAGCGTTTGTTCGACCTGGCCAGGGAGTTCTAGATGGCCTGGTTGTTACTGCTGATCGCCGCCGGGTTTGAAGTGACCTTCGCCATGGGCATGAAGTACGCCGAGGGCTTTACCCGGCTCTGGCCTTCTGTGATTACGGTGATTGCAGCGGTTGGCGGGATCTACTTCCTGACACTGGCGATGCGCGAGTTGCCGGTGAGCATCGCCTACCCGATCTGGACCGCGATCGGCTCACTGGGCACGGTGTTCCTCGGTTTCGCCTTGCTCGGCGAGAGCCTGACGCTGGTCAAACTGCTGTCAGTCGGGCTGATTGTGGCGGGGGTGGTGGGCCTGAAGTAGGCTGGTCGTTGAGTTGTCATCATCAGGGAGGATGCTTGGCGGGCGTTTTGCACGTCTGGCATCCACTCACCGACCACAAGGATGTTTGCCCATGTCGACGCGTTATCCATTGGTGCTGGTGCCCGGCATGCTCGGGTTTATCCGGCTGGTGCTCTATCCGTACTGGTACGGCATCATCAAGGCGCTGCGCCGTGGTGGTGCGACGGTGATTGCGGTGCAGGTGTCGCCGCTCAACTCGACTGAGGTGCGCGGCGAGCAGTTGCTGGCGCGCATCGATGAGATCTTGCGCGAGACCGGGGCACAAAAGGTCAACCTGTTCGGCCACAGTCAGGGCTCGCTGACGGCGCGCTATGCGGCGGCGAAACGGCCGGATCTGGTGGCTTCGGTGACATCGGTGGCCGGGCCGAATCATGGCTCGGAGCTGGCTGACTATCTGCAAAAAAACTACCCGGCGGACAGCGCCAAGGGGCGGCTGCTGGAAGCGTTGCTGCGTTTTGTCGGCTGGCTGATGGCGCTGCTGGAGACCGGTTACCACGGGCCGAAACTGCCGGTGGATATTCACGCCTCGCACCAATCGCTGACCATTGAGGGCGTGGCGCTGTTCAATCAGCGTTATCCACAGGGCTTGCCCGAGACGTGGGGCGGGCACGGGCCGGAAGAGGTCAACGGCGTGCGCTATTACTCGTGGTCGGGGACGTTGCAGCCGGGCAAGACCGATCGCGGTGGCAATCTGTTTGATGGGACGAATCGCAGCTGTCGCTTGTTTGCGAAAACCTTCGTGCGTGAGCCGGGGCAGTGCGACGGGATGGTCGGACGGTACAGCTCGCATCTGGGCACGGTGATTGGCGATGACTATCCGCTGGATCACTTCGACATTGTTAACCAGTCGCTGGGGCTGGTGGGTAACGGCGCGGATCCGGTGCGGTTGTTTGTCGAGCATGCGGCGCGGCTTGAGGCTGCCGGCCTTTAGGATCAAAAGATCGCAGCCTGCGGCAGCTCCTACAGGTTCGGTGTCGAACACAAATTTTGTGAACGCCCCGAACTCATGTAGGAACTGCCGCAGGCTGCGATCTTTTCCATCAGGCAACGCTGATGCGGCGGCCCAACACGGTGGTCCAGCGCTCGGACAGAATCACCCCGCCCAACGTCAGCAACCCGCCCACCAAGTGATACATCGCCAGTTGCTCCCTCAACACCACCGCCGCAATCAGCGCGGTAATCAACGGCAGCAGATTGAAAAACAACGTCGTGCGGCTCGGCCCCAGGCGCTGCACCGCCTGCATCCACGCCAACGGCGCGAGCATCGATGCCAGCAGACACGCATACAGCACCAGCGGAATGTTCTGCAGAGTCAGCCCGGTCTTCGGCGAAGCGGCATACAACGGAAACAACACGACAATCGCCACCAATACCTGCAAATACAGCAACACCAGCGGCGGCAGGCGTAGCTGCCATTTTTTCAGCAGTGTGCTGTAGATCGCATAGGCCAGGGTCGCGATCAACATCATCGCATCGCCCATGTTCACCCCGTGTTGCAGCAACGCGCCGAGGCTACCGGACGACACCACCACCAGCACGCCGGCGAATGACAGCACCGCACCGACCAGCGCCCCAGCGGTGAGACGCTGACCGAGACTGATGATCGCCATGGCCAGCGACATCAACGGCATCAGCGACAGGATGATGCCCATGTTGGTGGCGGTGGTCAGGGTTGCGGCGAAGTAGGCGAGGCTTTGATACACCGCCATGCCGAGTACGCCGAGGATGAAAATCTTGCCCAGGTTCGGGCGGATCTGCGGCCAGTGCGCAATCACCGCTTTGAGCATGAACGGGGTGAACAGCAAACCGGCGAGCAGCCAGCGGTAGAAACCAATCTCGGCGGGGAAAATCGCCCCGACCGCGAGTTTGTTGATCACGGTATTGCCGGCCCAGATAAAAATCGCCAGCAGCGGAAACGCGTATTGCATGAGTTGAAACCATTACATTGATGAAGGGCAATTATCCCTTGTCTGGATGCAAGCCTATACTGCGAACCGGACAACCTGCCTCTGAAACCGGACAGCATGAACAGTAAACATATCGATCTGCTGGATTTCAGCGAACTGCCGTCGGCGGTTTACTTTCGTTATGCCGATTTCAACGCCCATGAATTTGCCGCGCCGCATCGCCATCCGTGGGGCACGCTGGAGTACGCCGCGCACGGCGTGCTGCACATGGACGTCGACGGCAGCCGCTTCATGTCGCCGCCGCAGTACGCGGTGTGGGTGCCGCCGCAGGTCGAGCACAGTTTCTACAGCCATCAACCGGTCAACTATCGCGCGGTGTGCCTTGATCCCAAGGTCTGCGCCGAACTGCCGAAGCGTGCCTGTACCTTGGCGATCAGCGACATCCTCAAGGCGATTCTCAAGGATTTCGCCGCCCGCGACGTGAAGATTCCCGAACTCGATGCCGATCAGCGGCTGGCGCAGGTGTTGGTCGATCAACTGCAACAGGCCCCAGTGCATGAGTGTTATCTGCCCTATGCGAGCAGCCCGGGTTTGCTGGCGATCCTCGAAACCTTGCAGGCCGAACCGGGCAACAATCAGCCGCTGGCGCATTGGGCGCTGCAAGTGCACGTCAGTGAGCGCACGCTGGCCCGGCAATTCGTTCGGGAGCTGGGGATGAGTTTTGGCGAGTGGCGCCAGCGTCTGCGTTATCTCGCCGCGATCGAGGCGCTGGAAACTTCACGCAGCGTGCAGGAAATCGCCTTCGACCTCGGTTACAGCAGCGGCTCGGCATTTATCGCCATGTTCGCGCGGCAGGCCGGGTGTACGCCGGAGCAGTATCGCCGTAGCCATCTGGAAGGCAGGAAGGTGTAACAGGATTTGGCTACACTCCAGCAGAGGCCGTGCCCATCGGTGCGGCGACAAGGAGAAAACTCCATGAAGATGTTGCGTGTGCCGTTGTTGATGATTGGTTTGCTCCTGTGTTCCCAGGGTTTCGCCGCCACGGCGCAACAGAACAAGATGACCACCTGCAATGCCGATGCGACCGCCAAGAGTCTGAAAGGCGATGAGCGCAAAACCTTTATGAGCACCTGCCTCAAGGCAACGCCAGCGGCCAACGATGCCAAGGCCCTGACCCCGCAGCAGCAGAAAATGAAAACCTGCAACGCCGATGCCGCCACCAAAGCCCTGACCGGCGATGCGCGCAAGACGTTCATGAGTGATTGCCTGAAGAAAAAATAACCCGGTTCTGTGGAGTGCGCCCTCACCCTAACCCTCTCCCGGAGGGAGAGGGGACTGACCGCGTTGTCTGAAGACATTCGTCGACCTGAAAAACCGGTCGATCATGGATTCCACGGCGCGCTCTCAGGTCACTGGAAATCCAGAGCATCCCCCAATCGGTTCCCTCTCCCTGAGGGAGGGGGGACTGACCGCAGTGTTTCAAGATATTCGTCGACCGGAAAAACCGGTCGATCATGGATTCCATGGCGCTGTTTCAGGTCACTGGAAATCCAGAGCATCTCCCAATCGGTTCCCTCTCCTTCTGGGAGAGGGCTAGGGTGAGGGCTGGATCTAAAGCCGGGCACCAAAAGCTGAAGCACCGCATATTTCTAGTGCTCACCCCGGAACGCTGGCAGACTGCCAATCCTTTTACGCCGTTCGTTTTGAGGCTGTATGCCAACGTTTTCTGAGCGTCATGTAGTGTTCTGGGTCAGTTGCATCATCATTTTCGGCGGTTTGCTGCTGGTGCTGCCGCTGCGCTTGTTGCCGAGCCTGCTGGCCGGGTTGCTGGTATTCGAACTGGTCAACATGCTCACCCCGCAACTGCAACGGCTGATCGAAGGCCGCCGCGCGCGATGGCTGGCGGTGGCGTTGCTGGGCACGTTGGTGGTGAGCGTGCTGGCGTTGCTATTTGCTGGCGCCATCAGCTTCTTACTGCACGAAGCGGAAAACCCTGGAGCTTCCCTCGACAAATTCATGGGCGTGGTCGACCGCGCACGCGGGCAGTTGCCGCCGTTCATCGATGCCTATCTGCCGGCCAGTGCTGCGGAATTCCGTGTGGCGATTGGCGAGTGGATGGGCAAACATCTTTCCGACCTGCAACTGGTCGGCAAAGACGCGGCACATATGTTCGTGACGCTGCTGATCGGCATGGTGCTCGGCGCGATCATCGCCTTGCAGCGCATCCCCGACGTCACTAAGCGCAAACCGCTGGCGGCGGCCCTGTTTGATCGCTTGCACCTGCTGGTGCAGGCCTTCCGCAACATCGTCTTCGCGCAAATCAAGATTTCCCTGCTCAACACCTTCTTCACCGGGATCTTCCTCGCGGTGATCCTGCCGATGTTCGGCATCAAGCTACCGCTGACGAAAACCCTGATCGTGCTGACCTTCCTGCTCGGCCTGTTGCCGGTGATCGGCAATCTGATGTCGAACACGCTGATCACCATCGTCGGCCTGTCACTGTCAATCTGGGTGGCGATTGCCGCGCTGGGTTATCTGATCTTTATCCACAAGCTCGAGTACTTCCTCAACGCGCGGATTGTCGGCGGGCAGATCAGTGCCAAGTCATGGGAGTTGCTGCTGGCGATGCTGGTGTTCGAGGCCGCGTTCGGCTTGCCGGGAGTGGTGGCGGGGCCGATTTATTATGCGTACCTGAAGAGTGAGTTGAAGCTGGGCGGGATGGTTTGATCCAAGCCTTGTAGCGACTGAACGGACCCCTTCGCGAGCAGGCTCGCTCCCACATTTTGACCGCATTCCTTCAGTTGAGATGCAATCCAGTGTGGGAGCGAGCCTGCTCGCGAAAGGCGCGACGCCGATTTCAGGTCAGTTCATGGCGCCGTAGCGCTTCATCGCTTCAATCGCCAATCCGCTACCAATGCTGCCGAAGATATTCCCTTCAACATGCCGCGCATTCGGCAGCATCGCCGAAACACTGTTACGCAGCGCCGGAATACCGCTCGAACCACCGGTGAAGAACACCGTATCAACCTGCTCCACCGCCACGCCCGCATCGTTCAGCAATTGCGTGACACTGCCGCGCACTCGCTCCAGCAGCGCATCGATTGCCGATTCAAACAGCGCTCGGGTCAGCTCAACACTCAAACCGGCTTCGATCCGGTCCAGCGGCACATGGCGGCTGTCGGTGTGGGTCAGCTGGATCTTGGTTTCTTCGACTTCCATCGCCAGCCAGTGCCCGGCACGCTGTTCGATCAGCTTGAACAAGCGATCGATGCCGCCAGTGTCTTCGATGTCGTAGCGCATGCTGCCCAGCGCCAGGCTGGATTTCTGCGAGTACACCGAGTTGATGGTGTGCCAGGTCGCCAGGTTCATGTGGTGGCTGGTCGGCATGTAGGCGCCGCTCTTCATGCGGCTGCCGTAGCCAAACAGCGGCATCAGGCCTTGCAGGCTCAGCTGTTTGTCGAAGTCGGTACCGCCGATGTGCACGCCGCCAGTGGCGAGGATGTCATCGTGACGGTTATCCAGGCCACGACGCTCAGGCGACAGGCGCACCAGCGAGAAGTCGGACGTACCACCGCCGATGTCGACGATCAGTACCAACTCTTCTTTCTCGATGGTCGACTCGTAGTCGAAGGCTGCCGCAATCGGTTCGTACTGGAAGGAAACTTCTTTGAAGCCGATCTTCTTCGCCACGTCGACCAGGGTGTCTTCAGCTTCCTGGTCCGCCAGCGGATCGTCATCGACGAAGAACACCGGACGGCCGAGCACCACTTGCTCGAATTCCCGACCGGCGGCGGTTTCCGCACGGCTCTTCAACTGGCCGATGAACAGGCCGAGCAAGTCCTTGAACGGCATCGCGGTGCCGAGCACGCTGGTGTCGTGCTTGATCAGCTTGGAACCGAGCAGGCTCTTCAGCGAGCGCATCAGCCGGCCTTCGTAGCCTTCCAGGTACTCGTGCAGCGCCAGACGACCGTACACCGGGCGGCGTTCCTCGATGTTGAAGAAGACCACCGACGGCAGGGTGATCTTGTCGTCTTCCAGCGCGATCATCGTTTCCATGCCGGGGCGCAGCCAGCCGACGGTGGAGTTGGACGTGCCGAAGTCGATGCCGCAGGCACGGGCTGGAGAGGCGTCTTTCATGTCTTTCGGTTCCGGTCAAAAAAACGGCCGCGCAGTGTATGTCAGTGCGCGCCAGATTCGAAGGCCGGTCATCAGCTATTTCGCGACTAGACTGGGTTGAAAGCGCGGACTTTGCCCCCAACTTGCTGGCATGGGCCGGCAGAACCACCGGCGGTCGCAAGAACCGCCGTCCACTGCCGATAAACTTCTGCTGCGCCACCCGGTCACAACCTTGAGATCGGTCAACCCGGCACGCGCGAATTGGCGCATGCTGGCATCGGCGCGAAATCGATAACGGATGGTGATTCCTTCGATGGACTTCAAAGACTATTACAAGATACTCGGCGTGGAGCCGACAGCAGACGACAAGGCAATCAAGGCTGCCTATCGCAAGCTGGCGCGCAAATACCACCCTGATGTCAGCAAGGAAAAGGACGCTGAGGCCAAGTTCAAAGACGCCTCGGAAGCCTATGAAGCGCTGAAGAGCGCCGACAAACGCGCCGAATATGACGAACTGCGCCGTTATGGCCAGCACGGTCAGCCGTTCCAGGGGCCACCGGGCTGGCAGAGCCGCGGCGGCTTTGGCGGTGGCGGTGGCGACACCGGCGACTTCTCGGACTTCTTCAGTTCGATCTTCGGCAATCGCGGCCCCGGTTTCGGTGGCGGCGATGGTCGACAACAACGCAGTGCAGGACGCCGGGGACAAGACGTGGAAATGGAACTGCCGATCTTCCTCGAAGAGACGCTGGCGAACGAGTCGAAGAAAGTCACCTTCCAAGTGCCGCAGTACAACGCCAACGGCCAGCACGTCAGTAACACCAGCAAGAGCCTGAACGTGAAGATCCCGGCGGGCGTGACCGACGGCGAGCGCATCCGCCTCAAGGGCCAGGGCGCACCGGGCGTCGGTGGCGGGGCGAATGGCGATCTGTACCTGACCATTCGTTTTGCGCCGCACCCGAAATTCGATGTGGAAGGCGAAAACCTGATCATCACCTTGCCGCTGGCACCGTGGGAACTGGCGTTGGGTGCCGAAGTGGCGGTGCCGACCCTGACCGGCAAGATCAACTTGAAGGTGCCGGCCGGCAGCCAGAACGGCCAACGCATGCGCGCCAAAGGTCATGGCCTGAAAAACAAGGCGGGCGAGCGCGGTTACCTGTTCGTGCAACTCAAAGCGGTGATGCCGAAAGCGTCCGACGATGAGGTCAAGGCACTGTGGCAGGAACTGGCGAAGAAAGCCGCGTTCAACCCGCGCGAGAACTTCTGAATTCGACGACGGAGTAGCCCATCATGAGCAGCCCCCTGATCGTTCAACTGGACCTGGCAGAATTCTGTGAGGCGGCCGATTTGTCGGACGTCTACGTGATCGAAATCGTCGAGCACGGCATCCTCGAACCTCAGGGCGCGCAGCCCCGGGAATGGCGCTTCACCGATTACGAATTGGCCTTGGCCAAGCGTGCGGCAAAGTTGCGCCGTGATCTGGAGCTGGAGTGGGAAGGCGTTGCCCTGGCGCTGGATCTGCTGGAAGAGGTGCGCGAGCTACGCGCCGAGAACCGCATGTTGCGCCAGCGCTTGGGGCGGTTGGTGGTCGAGTAGTGTTTGCAGGTGTTTCCTCGTGTTTTAACCGGCAAGTCTGTCTGATAGTTTTCCCGGCAAGGATCGGCAATGGACGCCGGTCTTCGTAGCACCCGCCATGCCGGCGGGCACTGCGCAACGCTTACAAGGAAAAGTATTCATGCCTGTCAAACCCAAACCGCCAACACCCGGTGCTGGCGCTGTCGATGTACCCACACGCCCGCGCACACCCTCTGAATCAACCCGGTCAGAATTGGGATCGCTGCATCTCACGTCAGACCCGTTCGCCCGCAGAACTCCTGGCGACACGGCTGAAGACGGTAGCCGTGCACTTGAAGTCGAGGTGGCGACGTCGATCCCGAAAGTGCGCGCTTATGAACCGACGTCCACCTCCTCGACTGTTTCTGCTGCTGACGCCGCGCCGCTGCAGCATTACCTGATTCCATCGGCAAGCGCTTTACCTGACGCGGACGCGCAAGGATTACGCACGTTCAAGGGGCGTCACTACGCCGATGTGCAGGGTGGCGGCACCGTACTGATCGGCGTGGATGCCGAAACCGGCCTGCACAAGGCCCGGTTGGCGAGCGAGCTGCAACCTTCCGGACCCGAACTGGCTCACGATCCGTCGAGCAACCATTGGTATCCGCTGGAGGATTTCACCGTATTCGGCACAGACGGCGCGGTCATGCCGCGCAAGAGTCGCAAGGTTGACCGGCACAGTGATGATGAGTTCGAGTGGGCGCTGGAAGAGCTGCCCAGAGAGGCGGAGGAACGCTTCTATCTGGCGTCCGAATCGATGCCGGTCAAACCTTACACGGCAGAAGAGTTGAGCATGATGCGCGAGGAAACGCGTTACTCGTTCCTCGCCAACCAATTGGGCACCTACAATCGCGCAAACAACGGCAAGTATCCGCTCAGGGACACCGCCGGACGGCCGATCCGCATTCGAAAGTTGCAGAGCAAAGTGCGCTTTGAAAACGGCGATCAATATACCTCTGAGCAGATCAAGCCCTATATCAAGTTTGAAGGGCATGAACAGGTCGCGTTGCTGTATGAGGAGAAGCTGCAATTGCGCACGTTCACCGAGGCCGATGCCAAAGTCCCCGGGGAGAAATCGCTGATCGGGCAGTCCATGGTGGTGGCCAACAGGCGCATCGCCAAAGGTGAGGCAATCGGTGTCTACGGTGGTGCGATTACGCCAGCAAGACTTGTCCGGCCCAATGAGCAGACCTTCACCATGCTGGCGGGGATGCGTTTGAAACCTGGCCCGGGCGTATTGCTGCCTGATCCGTTGGCGATCCTTGGGGACACGATCATCTCCCGGATCAATTCCAATTTTGAATACGACAATGCGGGCAAGCCGATTCGTCAGGCACCGGATGGCTACAATGTCGAAACCGTGCCGTTCGACGTCGAAGCGCAACAATGGCTGGGCAAACAGCTGGTGACCAAAAACTTTATCCTTAACGCCATCTTTGCCACGCAGGACATACCGGCAGGGACTGAGTTGCGCCTGGATTACAACTACAGCGAACAGCAAATGTCGTGGGCATTTCCATAAATCGTTAACCGCTTCTGAATACGGACCTCGACGTCCGTATTCAGACCATGAGGTTTGTCAGAACAGGAAATACCGCTGCGCCATTGGCAATGTTTCGGCAGGCTCACACCACAGCAACACGCCGTCAGCCTTGACCTGATAGGTCTGCGGGTCGACATCGATGTTCGGCAGATAATCGTTGTGGATCAGGTCGGTTTTCTGCACGTCGCGGCAACCTTTGACCACGGCGATTTTCTTCTTCAGCCCCAGCGTTTCGGGCAATCCCGCTTCTTGCGCCGCCTGACTGATAAAGGTCAGGCTGGTGGCGTGCAACGAACCACCGTAGCTGGCGAACATCGGACGGTAGTGCACCGGTTGCGGCGTTGGAATCGAGGCATTGGCATCACCCATCAGGCTCGCGGCAATCGCGCCGCCCTTGAGTATCAGCGTCGGCTTCACACCAAAAAACGCCGGGCGCCAGAGCACCAGATCGGCCCATTTGCCGACTTCGATCGAACCGACTTCATGGCTGATGCCATGGGTGATCGCCGGGTTGATCGTGTACTTGGCGATGTAACGTTTGGCGCGGAAGTTGTCGTTGCCTGCGCCGTCCTGCGGCAGTGGGCCGCGCTGTTTTTTCATCTTGTCGGCGGTCTGCCAGGTGCGCGTGATGACTTCGCCAACGCGGCCCATGGCCTGGCTGTCGGAGCTGATCATCGAGAACGCGCCGAGGTCGTGAAGAATGTCTTCGGCGGCAATCGTTTCGCGGCGGATGCGGCTTTCGGCGAACGCGACGTCTTCGGCAATGCTTGGGTCGAGGTGGTGGCAGACCATCAGCATGTCGAGGTGTTCGTCGATGGTATTGCGGGTGAACGGCCGGGTCGGGTTGGTCGAACTCGGCAATACGTTCGGGAAACCGCAAGCCTTGATAATGTCCGGCGCGTGACCGCCGCCGGCACCTTCGGTGTGATAGGTGTGAATGGTGCGGCCCTTGAACGCGCCAAGGGTGGTTTCGACGAAACCGGATTCGTTGAGGGTGTCGGTGTGGATCGCCACCTGCACGTCGAACTGATCGGCGACGCTCAGGCAGTTATCGATGCTCGCTGGCGTAGTGCCCCAGTCTTCGTGCAGTTTCAGGCCGATCGCGCCAGCCTTGACCTGTTCGATCAGCGGCTCCGGCAGGCTGGCGTTGCCTTTGCCGGTGAGGCCGATGTTCATCGGGAAGGCGTCGGCGGCCTGGAGCATGCGCGCCAGGTGCCACGGCCCGGAGGTACAAGTGGTGGCGTTGGTGCCGGTGGCCGGGCCGGTGCCGCCGCCGATCATGGTGGTGACGCCGCTCATCAGTGCTTCTTCGATCTGCTGCGGGCAGATGAAGTGGATGTGCGTGTCGATGCCCCCAGCAGTGAGGATCATGCCTTCGCCGGCAATCACTTCGGTGCCGGCGCCGATGGCGATGGTCACGTTGGGCTGCACGTCGGGGTTGCCGGCCTTGCCGATCGCGGCAATGCGCCCGTCCTTGAGGCCGACGTCGGCTTTGACGATGCCCCAATGATCGATGATCAGCGCGTTGGTGATCAGCGTGTCGACCACTTCGGCGGCGAGTAACTGGCTCTGGCCCTGGCCATCGCGGATGACCTTGCCGCCACCGAACTTCACTTCTTCGCCGTAGGTGGTGAAGTCTTTTTCGACTTCGATCCACAGCTCGGTGTCGGCCAGGCGCACCTTGTCGCCGACGGTGGGACCGAACATGTCGGCGTAGGCTTGACGGGAAATCTTCATGCTGCGTCCTTCAAGAAAATAGTGGTGAGCCATTGACCCTCACCCTAGCCCTCTCCCAGAGGGAGAGGGGACTGATCGCGGGTTTCTTTCGACAGACATCGACCTGAAATATCGAGTCGAACTCAGGATCGGAAAAGCCCCCATTCGGCTCCCTCTCCCTCGGGAGAGGGCTGGGGTGAGGGGCTGCGGTGCACGCAGATGTCAGAGATCGCCCATGACCCGTCCGGCAAACCCGAACACCCGCCGATGCCCGGCATAATCCACAAGCTCAACCTCACGACTCTGCCCCGGTTCGAAGCGCACCGCGGTGCCCGCCGGGATATTCAGGCGCATGCCACGGCTCGCTGCGCGATCAAAGGTCAGCGCGTCGTTGGTTTCGAAAAAGTGATAGTGCGAGCCAACCTGAATCGGCCGGTCGCCGCTGTTGGCGACTTTCAGGCTGAGGGTGCGACGGCCGACGTTGAGTTCGATGTCGCCGGGCTGGATCTGGTACTCGCCAGGAATCATCACTGGGCTCCTTGCAGAATCTTGTAATAGAGGGCGGTCGGCCGATAGGTGCCGTGCGGGTCGCAGGCGTAATCAGGAATCTGGCCCGCGCGGGTGTAACCCAGTGCCTTGTAGAAATCTTCGGCGGGGGAGCCGGCCTCGGTGTCGAGGTACAGCATGCCGCGCTTGTGTTTGGGCGCTTCGAGTTCCAGCGCACTCATCAATTGCTGGCCGAGGCCGCGCCGCCGTGCGTGTTCGCGCACCAGCAGTTTCTGCACCTCGGCGCGATTGAGACCGTTAGCCTTCTGACACAGGCCCAGTTGCACACTGGCCAGCACCTGCTCGTCCTTGACCACTACCCAGAGCAGCACGCTGCCCTTGTTGACGTTGTCCTGCACCTCATCGAAATAGGCGCGCGCCTGAGCCGCATCGAGGTCGGCCATGAAGCCGACACTGGCGCCGTAACCGACCGCATCAAGCAGCAGATCAATCAGGCCCTGACGGTAGTGGGCAAAACTTTCAGCATTGACGCGGCGCAGTTGGGCGGCGTTCATCGGTGTCACTCCTTGTTGGCGTCAGGCGGCTCCGCGCCGGGGTTGAGGGTCAGTTGCATAAACGTCAGGTCGAGCCAGCGACCGAACTTGGTACCGACTTGCGGCATCTGCCCGGTGATGCTGAAACCGGCGCGTTCATGCAGACGAATCGAGGCGGCATTGCCGCTTTCAATGGCGGCCACCATGACGTGCTTGCCGCAGGTCTTCGCCCGTTCGATCAGCGCCGTCATCAGTTGCGGGCCGAGGCCGTTGCCACGCTGGTCGCTGCGCACGTAGACCGAGTGCTCGACGGTGTGGCGAAAACCGTCGAACGGCCGCCAGTCACCGAACGAAGCGTAGCCGAGCACGCTGTTGTCGCCGTCGACGATCACCAGAATCGGATAAGCCTGGGCCTGACGGGCGCTGAACCACGCCTGACGGTTGCCGAGGTCGACGGCTTGTTCATTCCAGATCGCCGTGGTGTTGAGTACGGCATCGTTGTAGATGTCGCGGATCGCCGGCAGATCGGCGTGAATGGCATCGCGAATGGTGTAAGTCATGGCGCTGCCTCAGACGATCGGTTGGTGGACGGTGACCAGTTTGGTGCCGTCGGGGAACGTCGCTTCGACCTGGATCTCCGGGATCATTTCCGGGATGCCTTCCATCACTTGTTCGCGGCTGAGCAGGGTGGTACCGAAGTGCATCAGCTCGGCCACGGTCTGGCCGTCACGCGCGCCTTCGAGCAGTGCGGCGGAGATGTAAGCCATGGCTTCCGGGTAATTGAGTTTCACACCGCGGGCCAGACGCCGCTCGGCAACGAGGCCGGCGGTGAAGATCAGCAGCTTGTCTTTTTCGCGTGGGGTCAGGTCCATTGTGGGGTTCCATCAGGGCAGATTTGTGAGGTTTTTGCCGGCGTGGGGTGCCAGTTGGAGCAGCCCCTCACCCTAGCCCTCTCCCGAGGGAGAGGGGACTGATCTCGGTTGTTTGCAATGGCCGGTTCAGTCAGCAGTATTCGTTCAGTCAGTTAAATTCATTTCAAACGACCCGGTCAGACTCTCTCTTTCGAGGGAGAGGGGACTGATCTCGGTTGTTTGCAATGGCCGGTTCAGTCAGCGGTATTCGTTCAGTCAGTTAAATTCATTTCAAACGACTCGGTCAGGCTCTCTCTTTCGAGGGAGAGGGGACTGATCTCGGTTGTTTGCAATGGCCGGTTCAGTCAGCGGTATTCGTTCAGTCAGTTAAATTCATTTCAAGCGACTCGGTCAGGCTCCCTCTCCCTCTGGGAGAGGGCGGGGGGTGAGGGGCGCTTTTCAGGTGTTCCATATTCTCGGTGACACCGCCTCGCGATCCAGAAGCACCGGACGCAGCAAGCGCCATAAATCGATGAGCCAGGCGCGGGCAAGCAACGCTTCACTGGCCAGACAACGGGCAACCAAAAGTCCCGGCAATTGCGTCAAATCTCCACGCACCTCATGGCCCAGCGAGCGACAACGCTCCAGCAACTCAGCATCAATCTCACCGGTGACCAACAACGTCGCAAACACCGGATTGCCATCCAGCCCGATCGGCGAATCAAGCAAACCATCGTTCCCGACAATGCGCTGGCGTTCATGCCAGAGCAATCGACCATCGCGGCGGATGTCCAGATGCGCCTGAAAATGCCCGCGGTCAAAACGCTCGCCACTGGCCGGGCGACCCAGCGCCACCACATCCCAGTAGAACAGCCGCGCATCACCCTCAAGATCAATCGAAGTGGTCAGCTCGGCCTGCGCGGCGCTGTAGACGATGGTTTCCTGCGGCAGCCATTCCAGCGTCGCCCCGGCAGCCACTTTCAAGTCGAGCTTCTGATAAGCCGGCCCACCCGCGCGATACCACTTGGCCGCGCCGGGGCTGGTGATCTGCGCCCAGGCGTCGGCTTCGACGCGCGCGCGGATGTCCAGCCGATCACCGCCGGCAATCCCGCCTGGCGGGTGGACGATGATGTGCTGACAGACTTCAGGGCCTTCGGCGTACAGGTGCTTTTGCACCCGCAGCGGCCCGAGATGGCGGCGCAAAACCGGACGCGTGCAATCGCCGAAGCGGGCATAAGCCAGTTCCAGCGCGGCGTGCCAGCTCGGGGTAAACAGGGCAGGTGCAACAGTCGAATTCATGGTTTGTAATTATCGTTAGGAAGCTACAGATTAATTCGTTGTACTAGATCGTTACCAGCCCGCGTACACCCTCGGCCTCCATATTTTCACCGCGACCCTGCTGGACGATTTCGCCCCGGGACATCACCAGATACTGATCGGCCAGTTCCGCGGCGAAATCGTAGAACTGCTCGACCAGCAAAATCGCCATATCACCGCGCGCCGCGAGTTTCTTGATCACCGCGCCGATCTCCTTGATCACCGAAGGTTGAATGCCCTCGGTAGGCTCGTCGAGGATCAGCAAGCGCGGGCGGCTGGCCAACGCGCGGCCAATTGCCAACTGTTGTTGCTGACCACCGGAGAGGTCACCGCCGCGACGCTGCTTCATTTGTAGCAGCACCGGGAACAATTCGTAGATGAAACCTGGGACTTCTTTGGCTTCGCTGCCGGGAAACCGCGACAGACCCATCAACAGATTCTCTTCCACGGTCAGGCGTCCGAAGATTTCCCGGCCCTGTGGCACGTAGGCGATCCCGGCGTGAACGCGCTGGTGTGGCTTGAAGGTGGTGATCGGTTTGCCTTCCCAATTCACCACGCCTTCTTTGGCCGGCAGCAGACCCATCAGGCACTTGAGCAGAGTGGTTTTACCGACGCCGTTGCGGCCAAGCAGGCAGGTGACTTCGCCGACTTTCACGTCGAACGAGAGGCCGCGCAGGATGTGGCTACCGCCGTAGTACTGGTGCAGCTTGTCGACTTGCAGCATTTCCAGATCTCCTCAAATCCCCCTGTAGGAGCTGCCGAAGGCTGCGATCTTTTGATCTTTTTTTTGAAGAGCAAGATCAAAAGATCGCAGCCTTCGGCAGCTCCTACACAGGGCAAAATCTTCAGCGGCCGAGGTAAACCTCGATCACGCGCTCGTTTTCCTGCACTTGCTCAAGTGAGCCTTCGGCCAGCACGCTGCCCTGGTGCAACACGGTCACGTGGTCGGCAATCGAGCCGACAAAGCCCATGTCATGCTCCACCACCATCAACGAATGCTTGCCCGCCAGGCTCTTGAACAATTCAGCGGTGAATTCGGTTTCTGCATCAGTCATGCCCGCCACCGGTTCATCGAGCAGGAGCAATTGCGGGTCCTGCATCAGCAACATGCCGATCTCGAGAAACTGCTTCTGCCCGTGGGAGAGCAACTCCGCCTGACGATTGACCGAGGTGGTCAGGCGAATCGTCTCCAGCACTTCGCTGATTCGATCTTTTTGCTCGCCGCTCAAGCGCGCACGCAAACTGGCCCACACCGACTTGTCGGTTTTCTGCGCCAGCTCCAGGTTTTCAAACACGCTCAGCGCTTCGAACACCGTCGGCTTCTGGAACTTGCGACCGATGCCAGCCTGGGCGATCTGCACTTCGCTCATTTGCGTCAGGTCCAGCGTTTCGCCGAACCAGGCCTTGCCGTGGCTTGGCCGGGTCTTGCCGGTGATCACGTCCATCAGCGTGGTTTTGCCCGCGCCGTTGGGGCCGATAATGCAGCGCAATTCGCCGACGCCGATGTACAGGTTGAGATTGTTCAGCGCACGGAAGCCATCGAAGCTGACGCTGATGTCTTCCAGTGTGAGGATCGTGCCGTGGCGGGTATCCAGCCCCGGACCAACCCGCTGGCCGAGGCCGATCGAATCGCGGCTGGTGCCTTCGTCCTTGTTCGGTTCCACGGGAAAGAAGGCCGGTTCCAGCATGAATTCAGCGCTCGCCGTGACTCTCATTGTTCACCTCTTTTCTTCAGCAGACCGATCACGCCTTTGGGCAAGTACAGCGTCACGACGATGAACAGCGCGCCGAGGAAGAACAGCCAGTATTCCGGGAAGGCCACGGTGAACCAGCTCTTCATGCCGTTGACCACGCCGGCGCCGAGCAGCGGGCCGATCAGCGTGCCGCGACCGCCGAGGGCAACCCACACCGCCGCTTCAATCGAGTTGGTCGGCGACATTTCGCTCGGATTGATGATCCCGACTTGCGGCACATACAACGCCCCGGCCAGACCACACAACACCGCACTCAACACCCAGACAAACAACTTGAACCCGCGTGGGTCGTAGCCGCAGAACATCAAGCGGTTTTCCGCATCACGCAGCGCCGTCAGCACGCGACCGAACTTGCTCTGCGCCAGGCGCCAGCCGATGAACAGACTCGCCACCAGCAGCAACACCGTGGCCAGAAACAGCACCGCGCGAGTACCCGGTTCAGTGATGCCGAAACCGAGAATCGTGCGGAAATTGGTGAAACCATTGTTGCCACCAAACCCGGTCTCATTGCGGAAAAACAGGAGCATGCCGGCGAAGGTCAGGGCCTGGGTCATGATCGAGAAATACACGCCCTTGATCCGCGAGCGGAAGGCGAAAAATCCGAACACCAGCGCCAGCAACCCCGGCGCCAACACCACCAGACACATCGCCCAGAGGAAGCTGCTGGTACCGGTCCAGTACCAGGGCAATTCGCTCCACGACAGGAAGGTCATGAACGCAGGCAGACCATCGCCAGCGGCCTGACGCATCAGGTACATGCCCATCGCATAACCGCCGAGGGCGAAGAACAGACCGTGGCCCAGCGAGAGCAAACCGGCGTAACCCCAGACCAGATCCAGCGCCAGTGCGACGATGGCGTAGCAGAGGATTTTGCCGACCAGCGTCAGGGTGTACGCCGAGATGTGCAGCGCATTGTCGGGCGACAACAACGACAGCAGCGGCAGGGCGATCAGCAGGGCGAGGATTACCGCACCGATGGCAATGGTGACTTTCGGCCCGGCCTTTTGTGTGGCCGTGACTAACAGAGGCTGGTTCATCAGTCGATCACCCGTCCTTTCAGTGCGAAGAGGCCTTGCGGACGTTTCTGGATAAACAGAATGATCAGCGCGAGGATCAGGATCTTGCCGAGCACCGCACCGATCTGCGGTTCGAGAATCTTGTTGGCGATGCCCAGGCCGAAGGCCGCGAGCACGCTACCGGCCAACTGGCCGACGCCGCCGAGCACCACCACCAGGAACGAGTCGATGATGTAGCTCTGGCCGAGATCCGGGCCGACGTTGCCGATCTGGCTCAGCGCCACGCCGCCGAGTCCGGCGATACCGGAACCGAGGCCGAAGGCGAGCATGTCGACGCGACCGGTGGGCACGCCACAGCAGGCGGCCATGTTGCGGTTCTGGGTGACGGCGCGGACGTTGAGGCCCAGGCGCGTTTTGTTCAACAGCAGCCACGTCAGCACTACGACGAACAGTGCAAACGCGATGATCACGATGCGGTTGTACGGCAGCACCAGATTCGGCAGCACTTGAATGCCGCCGGACAGCCACGCCGGGTTGGCCACTTCAACGTTTTGCGCGCCGAACAACAGGCGCACCAGTTGAATCAGCATCAGGCTGATGCCCCAGGTGGCGAGCAGGGTTTCCAGCGGGCGGCCATAGAGATGACGAATCACCGTGCGCTCCAGCGCCATGCCGATGGCCGCCGTGACAAAGAACGCTACCGGCAGTGCGATCAAGGGATAAAACTCGATCGCTTGGGGGGCGTAGCGCTGGAACATCAACTGCACCACGTACGTCGAGTAGGCACCGAGCATCAGCATCTCGCCGTGGGCCATGTTGATCACGCCGAGCAGGCCGAACGTGATCGCCAGACCGAGTGCGGCGAGCAGCAGAATCGAACCGAGCGACATGCCGCTGAACGCCTGACCGAGCACTTCGCCGATCAGCAGTTTGCGTTTGACCTGAGCGAGGCTGGTTTCAGCGGCGGTGCGTACGCCGGCATCGCTTTCGACGCCGGGTTCAAGCAAGCCTTCGAGGCGCGAGCGTGCCAGCGGATCACCGGTTTCGCCGAGCAGGCGTACTGCGGCGAGGCGCACGGCCGGATCGGTATCGACCAGTTGCAGATTGGCCAGCGCCAGGCTCAGGGCGGCGTGGACGCCTTCATCTTTTTCGCCAGCGAGTTGCAGGTCGAGGAATTTCAGCTGCGCGGGTTTCGCGCTTTTCTGCAATTGCTGCGCGGCAGTCAGACGGATTTTGGCGTCGGCGGCGAGCAATTGGTGGCTGGCCATGGCGGTGTCGATCAGACCCCGCAGGCGGTTGTTCAGGCGCAGGGTTTTCGGTTGGCCGTCGATGGTCAGCTCGCCTTGTTGCAGGGCGTTGATCAGTTCGATACGGGCCGGATCGGGCTGCGCGGCCCAGGTTTCCAGCAGTTTGGCTTGCTGCACAGGATTGGCCGCGACGAAGTCTTCGGCATCGCCGGCATGGGCCAGCATTGGCAGCAATAGTGCGATGGCTATGAGAAAGCGGTGTATGGCAGTGGGCATTAGTGGTGTTTCCTTTCTTGCGGTGGCCGATGGAGCGGTGTCCGGCTGTGAATCCGCCCCTCACCCTAACCCTCTCCCAGAGGGAGAGGGGACTGACCGAGTTGTCAGGTCATCCAGCACCGACCTGACATTCCTGCGTCGAACTCAGGTTCTGAAAGCCATAGAGATCTGCTCCCTTCCCCCCTCTCCCAGAGGGAGAGGGGACTGACCGAGTTGTCAGGTCATCCAGCACCGACCTGACATTCCTGCGTCGAACTCGGGTTCAGAAAGCGCTATAGAGATCTGCTCCCTTTCCCCCTCTCCCAGAGGGAGAGGGGACTGACCGAGTTGTCAGGTCATCCAGCACCGACCTGACATTCCTGCGTCGAACTCGGGTTCAGAAAGCTATAGAGATCTGCTCCCTTTCCCCCTCTCCCAGAGGGAGAGGGGACTGACCGAGTTGTCAGGTCATCCAGCACCGACCTGACATTCCTGCGTCGAACTCGGGTTCAGAAAGCTATAGAGATCTGCTCCCTTTCCCCTCGCCCCCCCTGGGGGAGAGGGTTGGGGTGAGGGGGAAAAGATCTTCGCCCCACCCCAAAACCCAAGTCAGACTCAGTTGCTCTTCACCGCATAATCCGGCTTCTTGTCGTTGCCCTGAATGAACGGGCTCCACGGTTGCGCGCGGATCGGCCCTTCGGTCTGCCACACCACGTTGAACTGACCGTCGGCCTGAATCTCGCCGATCATCACCGGTTTGTGCAGGTGGTGATTGGTCTTGTCCATGGTCAGCGTGTAACCCGATGGCGCAGCAAACGTCTGCCCGGCCAGCGCTTCACGCACTTTGTCGACGTCGGTGGATTTGGCTTTCTCAACCGCCTGCGCCCACATGTGGATGCCGACGTAAGTGGCTTCCATTGGATCGTTGGTCACGGCTTTGTCGGCGCCCGGCAGGTTGTGTTTCTTCGCGTAGGCTTTCCAGTCAGCGACGAATTTCTTGTTCTGCGGGTTCTCCACCGACTCGAAGTAGTTCCATGCCGCGAGGTTGCCCACCAGCGGTTTGGTGTCGATGCCGCGCAGTTCTTCTTCGCCCACCGAGAAAGCCACAACCGGTACGTCGGTGGCCTTCAGGCCCTGGTTGGCCAGTTCTTTGTAGAACGGTACGTTGGAGTCGCCGTTGACGGTCGAGATAACCGCAGTCTTGCCACCCGCCGAGAATTTTTTGATGTTGGCAACGATGGTTTGATAGTCGCTGTGCCCGAACGGCGTGTAGACCTCTTCGATGTCCTTGTCGGCCACACCTTTGGAGTGCAGGAACGAGCGCAGGATCTTGTTGGTGGTGCGCGGGTAGACGTAGTCGGTGCCGAGCAGGAAGTAGCGCTTGGCGCTGCCGCCTTCTTCGCTCATCAAATATTCCACTGCCGGGATCGCTTGCTGGTTCGGCGCGGCGCCGGTGTAGAAGACGTTCGGCGACATCTCTTCGCCTTCGTATTGCACCGGGTAGAACAGCAGGCCGTTGAGTTCTTCGAACACCGGCAGCACCGATTTACGCGATACGGAAGTCCAGCAGCCGAACACCACGGCCACCTTGTCTTGCGTCAGCAACTGCCGACCCTTTTCGGCGAACAGCGGCCAGTTCGACGCCGGGTCAACCACGACCGGCTCAAGCATCTTGCCGTTGACGCCGCCCTTGGCGTTGATCTCATCGATGGTCATCAGCGCCATGTCTTTGAGCGACGTTTCGGAGATCGCCATGGTGCCGGACAACGAATGCAGAATCCCGACCTTGATGGTCTCGGCGGCCTGGACAGTCCAGGTCATGCCCATCGCGGCAATGGATGCCGTGAGTGTGAAAGCCTTGATCAAACTGCGACGCTTCATTGTGCGATCTCCATGAACGTTTGAAGTTTTTTTTGGTTGGCAGATGCGGACGACTGAAGGGTGTTTTGCAAGGGCTGTGCCCGGTCGGGATCGGGCCGGAAAATGTCGTTTCAGAGCGGTTGCAATGTGCGGTTGCGCACCAGTTGAGGACATCTGGCGGGTACTGGTGCGTCAGGGTGCGCCAGATTGGGGCGCGCGACCGAGCGGGAAGATGAAGATACATAAACGATAAACATGTACCTCGGCTCATGGCGCCTGCAGCAACACACTCGTTCGATCGCTATCCCGATTGTTCTTCGCAGGTTTCTATCATGAGTAATAGTTCAGTCCGACCCGGACGTGCCGCAACCGAGCCTCGAAAATCCAGGCTACCTCCCCTGAGTCCGCCGTTTCTGTCAGAGGAGGATGCTGCGTATTGGGTTCATACGCGCATACCGCTCAAGCCGGAAACGGAGCATGGCAGCGTGATTTTGTTGCGACCAGATGGAAAATTCGTGGCCACGTCACCGATATCCGGAGAGGCCACAACCTTTGATTTGAGCACCATCATCGACTTCGATGCGTCGGGAGATCTGGAGCCGCCCAAGGGGTATCGGTTTGCTGCAAACATTCACAGCCATGTTGCTCTTTACGATGTGGTGGGTGAGGCCTATCCAGAACTGGATGAAATGAACCTGCGGCTCTTCATCAACTTCTTTTCCAGTAGCGATTTCATGGGGGATGTTGAAGGGCGCGCCTATTTTCGGAGTTCATACCTCTCTGGTCCCGATGGAACATTGCTCAAGTACTCGCCCAGCGGGTCGAAAGCGGAACTCGATTACTTCCGTTGGCACGAAGCCGGTGCGCAGCCTGGGCGTGAGCCGTGGACTCGTGATGTGATGAGCATCATCAACAAGCTTGCGTCCGTCGGTGAACTGAGAGTCCTGGTTTCAAGTGCAGACTGGGGGCATTCGGTTGGCGTCGTACCGCCGGACTGGCAACCAGGCCAGGGTTTTTCAATGGGCAGGGTGAGCGAATTACCGCTGATGACCCGCGTTTGCTCCACCGCCGAGCGGGCTGTTCTCGCTGCACTGAAATCAAGAGGTGCGCAGGCCTCGGGATTGCTCCTGAAGAAGACTGCTGGCAATGAGTATGTCGCGACCCATGCACGCTCGTTCGGGCTGGCGTCATGGGATCCTGCGAAGATCTTTCCGGCGGGTAATGACGGTCAATTACGGTTGCCTGAAGGCTATGGACTGGAAGGTTTTTACTACGCTTCCCGTCCTGACCCTTCGCGGCTCACTCCTGCTCAACCGTGGCTCTACGAGAATTTCTTCACGCCTCAGGAAATCGCCTTGGCCATTTCGTGTCACAGGAGGAGCCAGCAATTGGCGGTAGCCGGTCGGCACTTGTCGCTGTACATGCAGGCCAACGATGCGTCCATGTTGAGGTACGTCTTCAGCGGCAGCCAGATCGAAGCAGCACTGAGCGTCGAGCTGCCGGACGGGTCGATCACAGACGCCGGGGTGCAATCCAGGCTGCAGACTGGAGCAATGTGGCCACGGGAATTTGTCTCGATGCTGATATTGGCCGGCCGGCTTGAAGTTGTACGAGGCAGCGCATTATGGGCGCGTTTGGCGGTGATGGACCTGGATTGGCTACCCTTCGCGAACTTCCCTTGGCCGCCATTGAGTCGGGCGTTTTTATCAGCCGATGACGCCGTTCGTTATGCCCATGAACAAATCGGCATTCGGCGTGACCGACAGTACGCAGGCTATGTATTTCAACGCAGCGACAAACGCTTTGTGGTCAGCGAGCCGCTGGAAGGGGATATCGACGTACTAGACCAGGGGCGGCTTTATCCTCGGGATAATCGAGGGCGCTCGATTTTTCCCGACGACCACGTGGTGCATGCCCGTTATGTCTCCCATGTTGCGCTCTCGCGGCTTGAACCGGTCAATGTCGATTTCCGGCAGTGGACGCTCCAGGAAGCGCTGCTGAGCTTGCAGATGTTGAGCGTCGAAGAGATCCGCCAAGTATTGCTCGATGAGACTGTTCTGTACTGCTCTGCTGCCAAGGACAGTCTGGTCAGATTCGCACCTTGCGCAACCTCGGCTTCGAAGGATCTGGCGCGCCGCCTGGGAACACGCTTGCAACCCGGCCCGTTGGCTCTGGATCTGGACAAGGGCAGCAAACGACCACAAGACTTCATCAGGGAGCAGGCCGCCGCTGGTTGGCTGTGGAACCTGACGGACAACGAGTTGTGGGGTCATCGCGGCCAAATAGTACCGGGCTGGAGCATGCCAGTATCCGCCGGGTCAACATCCACAGAACCGGCGTCGCCCATACCGACACTGCCTACGCCGTCCCTGCCCGAGCCGTCGCTGCCACCGTATCCCTCGTCGCCTTCGCCCCGGCCACCTTCTCCTTGGCCTTTGTCATGGAAGCGGCCTGAGTTCGTCATGTACGGTCCAGTCTGTGCTTCGGCGGACGAAGCAGCACAGCATCTGTTTGCTGGTGACAGGCGTTTGCATGATGAGAACCGTGCCTGGTTCGGATTCATCCTCAAGCACGAGGGCCGGGAGGAATACATCGGTACTGAGCTGTTTCCTGTCAGTGGTCAGGACAGCAATCTGTTTCGACTGGAGGCCGTGTTCGCCCCTCGACGGTCAGCGCCCTGGTATCAGTACCCGGAAGGCTTCGACATGTATGGGAGCTTTTATCTACATCAGCGAGTAAAGGCACCGTCGAGCAGCCCTGAGCACTGGCTGGCGCAGTACTTTGTCTCGCCGGATAACCTGACCACAGCGATGTACTACGGTCGCCGGCGGCCTGTAATGGATTCAGGGCCTGCCGCGTTTTATCTTGCCACTCGGGACGGTGCTCTGCTGACGTATGCAAGGAATAAGGCAAGCAAGTTGTTCCATGACGACACCTCTCAGACAACACTTGAGTCGATCAAGCGAGGCCTCGCTTACGGCGAGTGGCTGCCGACGGATTTCATCCATGCGGTTGCCGACAGCGGTGAACTCTCGGTGGTGCGAACAAGCGTGTGCTGGGATCGGTCAGGAAGGGTAAGGCCAACGTGGCAACCGTACGCGAATCTGCAGCGACGCTGGCTCGGCCCGGTTTTTCAAAGTGCTGACGATGCAGCGGCGTTTGCCAAATCGAGCTTGCCCCTGGGCACGGACAAACCGTTTGGCGGCGTCATTCTGAAACGGCCCGACGGCTTGTATTTGGCCTCTGCGCCCATCGAGGTGTCGCGGGAGGATTTCGACATCACCGAGATTTTCCCGGATGAAAGCAAGGGCGCAGGCGTATTTCCTGCTGGCTGCAGGATCACGGCGCGTTATCGATCCAGAGTCGCAAGGGAGCTCTCGGTCATTTTTTCTCGTGTCGAGAAGCAGATCTATTTGAACATGCTGTCGGTCGACACCGTGTACTCAGCCTTCACACGGCTGCCAATAGTGGCATGGGATGAATACCTGTTCGGCCCCGACGGTTCGTTGATCCGTTATCAACCGGGAATATGGGATCGTCTGCGAGCGGATCTGATGGCCGTTCTGACGGATTACAAAACGGTTCCTGCCAACCTGAATGGCGACGCGATAAAACAGCGCATACGTAGCGCGAAACTGAAACCGAGTGAATGGGTCGATGCCTTGGCAAAGGCAGGCTATTTGCAAGTTGTCATCGGCAGTGAAGTCTGGGGTTTGCCACGTCAGGTGAGTCGCTGGGTGCCATTCTCTGCAGATCTGCAGCCCGTAATGGACTACACCAGAGCCGCGAGCGCCGCGCTTTGCAGTCCGGTATTCATTCAGGCAGATGCTGTTGCCCGGTATGTTCATGAAGTCTCGGTGAGCAGGGACACTCAGACTTTCGGATTCATACTGCGCTCTCGGGATGGCTTGTTCCTCGCCAGCCTGCCCGTCGAAGTGCAACGCTCTGAGTTGGCTGTGGATCGAGTATTCGAACAGGCACGCCTGCTTTCAGGGTTTGTACAGGATTCGATTTATCTGCGCGCAGCGCTGCCTCCGCTGGGCGCACGGCCCGATGATTTGCGAAATGTCTTTGTTAACCCCAACGATGTTCAGCAAGCCTGTCGACGCTCCGGTACGCCGCAGGGCTACAAACCGATCTACATCTCCTGTGCCGATGACGCGTTGCTGAAACTGCAATTGCATGCGTTTGAACCCGGCGTGTTCTACGACGCTTTCGGGCAGGTTGAATTGCGCCCCAATACATTTGTATCGCGTGAGCAGGCCGCGATTGATGAACGTGACATTGCCAGGGGCAGATTCAGATTTACAGACTACGTGCACCGGATGGCCAAGGCCGGCCGGCTCGACGTTATTGAAACCAGTGATTACTGGTCGCGGCATGGTCAAGTGGATGAGCGCTGGCAGCCGCGCATGGCCGATGCTTCGAGCGAGCAACAATGGCGAGATAACCCGGTGCCGGCGCTGGGACCGATTTTTCATCACCCCGACGATGCCGCCCGCTATGCGCAACAACGCACGGACGATACGGCTCACACCGAAACCGGTTACGAAGGCGCAATTCTGGCGCGGTCGACGAGCAGTCGATTTGTCCCGCTCGAGCCAATAGCCTGGTCCGCCTATGCAGAGGACCCTGTCCTGCAGATATTCCGCTCGTCGAGAGATCCGACGATCAGCTGGCGAAATCCGGCGGCCCGTTATCCCCGTGGCTACATACTCGTGGCCAGCCACCAGTTCCATCTGTCGGGCAATACCACGCTCGTACCGGACACGGATGATGTCAGAGCAAATTTCGCTGCGCCTGCGCGAGTGCACGCGCACACACATGAACTCAAGAGCCAGGGTTTCGACATTCAGCATTATTACTACTCAACACCCAACCATGTGCTGATCAAGTACACGCCCGTTTATTCGCAGAGCGAGAGGGATTTGTTGCTGACCCGCCCTGTAGATTACGAAGCCGGGCGTTGGGTCAGCCGGCTAAGCCCGGGCGAGTTTGTTTCGCAACTCATGGAGCTGGGTGAATTCAGGGTGCTGCTCGCAGGGCATTACTGGCGTCAGACCGGACGAATGGGCGCCGGCTGGAGACTGCGCCGCCAGCTGCCGGCAACCGAGGGTGGTGCGCGAGTCAGGGACGAGTTGTAAGGCTCGCGATCCAGCGGCTACATGGCCGGGAGTGTGCCGCCGTCGGCGGCCACTCCACATTGAGTCTGATTTACGTCGAGGCAGATTCAGCTTGCCGATCAAACCGCGATAGCAGCAATCGATCCAGTAACCAGACGATCACCAGCGAAGCCCCCACCAACGGGAACACCACCGCCAGGGCCAACATGATCACCACGCCGGTTTTCCATTTCGGCAAATCATGGCGCAGCGGTGGTACACCGAATTTGCCCTGTGGCCGACGCTTCCACCAGATCACCACACCGCTGACAGCGCTGAGCAGGATCATCAGGCAGATCAGCAGCACGACGATCTGGTTGAAGGTGCCGAACATCTTGCCTTCGTGGAGCATCACGCCGATCTCAGTGGCGCGGGCGACGGTGCCGTATTGTTCGAAGCGAACATCGGCGAGGACCTTGCCGGTGTATTGATCGACATGCAGGGTGGCGTCGTTACGCGGGTCATCGGCGAACACGGCGATGGTGAACACGCCGGTGGCGGTGGTCGGCAAGGTGATGCTGTAACCCGGCTCGACTTTGCGCTGGGTGGCAATGTTCTGCACGTCTTTCAGGCTGATGGCGGGTGCTGCGGGGCCGGCATTGGCGGCACCGTGAGCCATGTGTTCGGCGTGGTCGCCGGACATTGGCATCGGCGTGTTTTCCATCGCCCATGGCACGGTCTGGCGGGTGGCGGTGTTAAGGGTTCGCGCCTCGACGTCGGAGGTTGGCACGTTGTCCCACATCGCCGCCGGGAACACGTTCCACACCTGGGCATATTGCTTGCCCCAGAAGCCGGTCCAGGTCATGCCGCTGAGCAACATCACCAGCAACAGGGTAGCGCCCCAGAACCCGGTGACGGCGTGCAGATCACGCCACAATACGCGACCGCGACTGTTCAGGCGCGGCCACAGAATCCCCGCTGCCTGACCGCGCGGCCACCACAGGAACAGGCCGGACACCACCAGCACCACGCCCCAGCCGGCGGCCATTTCGATAAGCCGGTCACCGACAGTGCCGATCATCAGTTCGCCGTGGATCGCGCGGGCGATGGCTTGCAGATTTTGTTTGGCATCCTGCTCACCGAGGATGTCGCCGTGATACGGGTCGACGAAAACATTAAGTTCGTGGCCGGCGTTGGTCACCACGAATTGTGCGCTGCGTTCGGCGTTGACCGGCGGCAGATACTGGGTGACCTGGCCCTGTGGATAAGCACTTTTCACCCGTTGCAGCAGGTCATCCGCCGGTACTGTGTGATGGCCGGCCGGGACGTTGAGCAGGCTGCTGTACATCAGTGAATCGAGCTGTGGTTTGAACAGGTAAATGATGCCGGTCAGGGCCAGCATCACCATGAACGGGGCGACGAACAGGCCGGCGTAAAAATGCCAACGCCAGGCCAGGTTGTAGAAATTCGGTTTGGGCTGTTTCATCACGTGTGCTCCGCTGGGCGAATTTTTTAGATCAAGAGATCGCAGCCTTCGGCAGCTCCTACAGGGAGTACGCGCTCCCCTGTAGGAGCTGGCGCAGCCTGCGATCTTTTGACTTTCTTGTTAGAAACTCATGTCGATCTTGGTCCAGAGCGTGCGCCCCGGTTCATTGATCGCTTGCGGGTCATTGGCCGGGTAGCCGAACCCGGCGTTGCCCGCCAGGTTCAGGTGTTCGGCGTAAGCCTTGCCGAACAGGTTGTCGACGCCGCTGCTGACCTTCCAGTTCTTGTTGATCCGGTAGGCACCGTTGAGTGAGAACACGCCGAAGCCCGAACTCTTGTCGTAATCCTTGCCGACCACGTTGCCCTTGTTCTGGTCGATACGGTTTTGCGCGGCGACTACTCTCCACAGTGCCCCGGCGCTCCAGTTGTCTTCGGTATAGGTCATACCGAAGCGTGCATCCAGCGGCGGCATCTGCGGCAGGGCTTTGCCATCGCTGCTGTTCTTGCCCCAGGCGTAGGCCAGGGTCGCATCGGCTTTCCAGTGGTCGGTGAGTCTGTACGCGGCACCGAGTTCACCGCCCATGATCCGCGCGTCGATGTTCTCGGCGCGCGAGGTGCTCATGCCCATCATTCCCGGGGTGTAGTCGAAGAGGATGTAATCGCGGACCACGCCGACGTAACCCGAGGCCCAAGCTTCGAGTTCGGCGCTCTTGTAGTTCACGCCGAAGTCGAACTGGGTGGTTTTTTCCGGTTTGATCGAATCGAACGCGTTGACCGAACCGGCCGGGCCGGACTTGGGCGAAAACAGCTCCCAGTAATCCGGGAAGCGCTGCGCATGACCGAGGCCTGCATAAAGCGTGGTCGGGCTGTCGGCGAGGTCATGCTCGTAGCGAATGAAACCGCTGGGCAGGGTATCGGCGCGGGTGTCGTCGGCGGTCGGATTGGGGCGGGCCATCATTCCCGAGCCGGTGGTTTGCCGGTAATCCTTGGCCGAAGCGCGGTCGACGCGGGCACCGGTGATCAGCCGATCACGGTCGGCGGCGTACCAGGTCATTTCGCTGAACACGCCGTAGTTATGGAAATCGGCGTCCTTGCTGTACGGCTGATCCTTGTAGGTATCGATGCCCATGCCGCTGCGCTGGCGGTGTTCGTTGGTCTGCGCGTCGAGGCCGGTGATCAGCTGAATATCAGCCCAGCGCCAGGTCGCTTTGATCCGCGCGCCGAGGGTGCGGCGGTCGACATTGGACGCCATCGGCCCGGCCATCATGCCGGTGCCGGACGGCGTGCGCAGGGTGTAGTTGTCCATCACGTGGTCGGCGTAGTTGTAGTAGACCTGCGCTTCGAGTTTCTCCAGCACGTCGGTGATATTGGATTTTTCGAAACGCAGACCGAGGCTTTCACGCAGGAACTGCGAGCCATCCATGCCGCGCCCGGCATAGCGTGCTTCACCGTCGCCCTTGCCGGCGGTGAGTTCGATCAGGGTGTCGGCGTCCGGGGTCCAGCCGACCGCGATGTCGCCGTTCCACTTGTCGTAGCGCGAGGCGACGATGTCGTTGTTGCCGTCGCGGTAATCGTCGGAATGCGCGGTGTTGCCGATCACGCGCACGTAGCCCAGCGGGCCACCGGCAGCGGCGTCGACCACTTTGTCGAAGCGTCCGTGGGAGCCGGCCAGAATGCTCGCATTCACCCGTGTGCCGAGTTCACCAAAGGTCTCCGGCTCACGATCAAACAGCACCGTACCCGCCGACGCGCCCGGACCCCAAAGCACGGTTTGCGGGCCTTTGATCACGGTGAGTTTGTCGTAGGTTTCCGGCGAGATGTACGAGGTCGGCGCGTCCATCCGCCCCGGGCAGGCGCCGAGCATCATGCTGCCGTTGGTGAGGATGTTCAGCCGTGAGCCGAACATGCCGCGCAGCACTGGATCGCCGTTAGTGCCGCCATTGCGCACCAGCGCGAAACCCGGAATGGTTTTCAGATAATCGCCGCCGTCACTGGCCGGCACCGGTTGGCGCGGATCTTTGGGGTTGGTGACGATGGTCAGCGGCGAGCTCGGGGCGATCGCGGTAATCACCGTAGGGCTCAGTTCTTCCTGGTGGCCGGCGTGATCATCGGCCAGTACCAGCGGTGACAGCAGGACGCCGCAAAGGACGGCGGTAGCGTGCCTGAAACGAACCCGCGATTCGTTCAGAGCGAAGGACGCCGGGGCAACGCCCGAGCGTGGAACAGCAGAAAACCTGGACATGACAATTTCCATCAAACAGTCGTAAACGACACGGCCGGCAGCCTGAAGCTGTCTTCTCAACCGTGTGCAATCAGAGGTGCGGTGTTTACGCTGCGACGGGCGGGGCGCGGGTGCGGGCGCCGGGGAAGAAGGTCTGCCGGGCGTGGCCCAGACGTGGATAGGGCGGGGTGAAGGTGTTCAGCGGCGGAATATTGAAGGCGACGAAATCGCCGCCGCCGGTCAGTGCCGGGCAATTGAACAGCAGGCTGCAATAGCCGCACTTTTCCCACAGCACGTGGTGCGAGGATTGTGGCGGGCAGTGTTCGGCTGAGGGCTTGGCGTCGTGGCCGCTGTGATCCATGCCCGGCATGTCCATCGACATGTCCATGCGCATTGGCATCGATGTCGAGGCGTGTTGATCCATCGGCATCGACTGAGAAATCAGTGGGCCGATGAAGATCATCAACATGGCGAACAGGGCGATCCAGCTGCCGCGGGTCAGGTGTTGAGTCTGACGGCGTTGCCGGGAGGGCCTGGCGCTCAGCGGGCGCATGGGCGGAGTCTGCCGGAAGGCTTACTGAGCGTGCGCGTGGGCCTGCGTGGTTTCCGGTGGTTTCTTCTGCACCGAGACTTCGACGGTGACGTCACCGGCCTTCTCGAAATGCAGCGTCAGCGGGAAGCGTTTGCCATCGCTGAGCAGGCTGCGATCGGTCGGATTGAGCAGCATCACGTGATAGGCCATTGGCGCAAAGGTCACGTTGCCGTCGGCCGGAATGGCCACGCTCGGCACTTGCTGCATCTTCATCAGATCGCCCTGCATGACGTGTTCGTGCAGTTGCGCTTCCGGGGCGATGGGCGAGTCGACGCTGAGCAGGCGATCGTCCGTCTTGCCGGCGTTGTGAATGATGAAATAGGCAGCAACGGTTGGCGCATTCGGCGGCAGTTCCTGCGACCACGGGTGGGCGATCTCAAGTTCGCCGGCCTTGTATTCGTGGGCATGGGCAAAGCACGCAGGCAGCAGCAGCGCAGCGACGATGATGAGTTTGTTCAACATGGCAGTTCTCCAGAACGATTTGAAACGCAGGTCAATTGCGCGAACAAATCAAACCAGAGGGGAAGCGCGGGGATTGAGACTCGGCCATTGCTGGCGCGGCGTGGGTGTTTGCAACGAGGCGGGTGCGACGCTGCGGTTGCTTTCGTAGCGGGCGAAATACAGCTGCGGCGAATGCCCCGGCAACGCGACCAGTGGCGCCGAGCCTGAGCAACACCAGCAATGCTGCATGTTCGAATGATTGTCGTTGCTCGGAGCCTTTTGATCGGTGGTGCCGATGTTGATCGCCACCATCTTGGTCCCGCTGCCGGTGCAGAAACTGCTCCAGAGCAACTGTTCGGCCGGTGAATTGGCCGCCTGCGCCATCGCCCCGGTCATCGGCATGGCGAGCATGTTGAACAGCACTGCAAAGCAGGCGATCCAGGCAATTGCTAGCCGGTGTCGGTTCATGGGACAGATCCATTGGGTGGGCGATCAGGCGCGGCTATTTAGCCTGATCAGGGCCGATAAGTAAAAAAGCGTCGTGCGGTTTGGTGTCGCAGCGCTTTCACAGTGTTACGGCATGCAATCGCAAACCCAGAGCCTTCATGACTTTCATGATAGTTGCGAATTCGGGATTGCCAGTGCTACTCAGCGCTTTATAAAGACTTTCGCGGCCCAAACCTGCATCCCGCGCCACTTGTGTCATGCCTTGAGCCCGGGCGATGTCATTGAGCGCTGCACGGATAAGGACGCCGTCGCCTTCATCGTCGTCAAAACAGGCATCCAGATACGCCGCCATGTCCTCGGGAGTTTTGAGGTACTCGGCGGCGTCAAAACGGGCGAATTCTTCGCTCATGATTTACTCCTCATTTCCGATGTTATGAGCCATCTGCACGGCGCGTTTGATATCTCTTTTTTGTGTCGATTTGTCGCCCCCGATCAGCAGCAGATAAATCACTTCGCCTTTGCGTGTGAAGTACATCCTGTAACCAGGGCCGTAATGAACACGCATTTCATAAACAGTGTCACCGACGAACCCGCAATCACCGAAGTTGCCATTTTCGGCTGTTTTAATTCTGGAGATGATTCGGCCTTTCCCTTTGATGTCTTTCAAGGAGTCGAGCCATTCGGAAAATATGCGGGATCGTTCAAAAGCGATCATGTCGGGATCGTATTCCTTGGGATACAAGCTGGCAAGCCGCTTTTCTTGGCTGTCTGCTTGTCGGGATTAAAGGAACCGAAGTATTGGGGTGAGGATGTAGTGAAAAACAGTCGGCTGCGTCCTCAAAAATTGCAGGTAAATTCGCAAATAAATTCGAAGTCAGGAAAAGTCTGACGTCGTCAGGGCTTCAAGGACTTCAGACGCTGATCGAAATTCCCGATCAACCCCCGGCAACCCCGGTCGCTTCAACACAATCACCGGCACCCCACGCTCGCGCGCCACTTCCAGCTTCGGCTCGGTCGCGGTGCTGCCGCTGTTCTTGCTGATTAACACATCGATCTGCCGCCGTTCGAACAGTGCGCGCTCATCCTCCAGCAGAAACGGCCCCCGCGCGCCGATCACTTCGCAGCGTTCGTTGCCGGGGTAGACGTCGAGGGCGCGCAGAGTCCAGAACTGGTCCTGAGGGATTTCATCGAGGTGCTGCAGCGGTTCGCGGCCGAGGGTGAACAGCGGTCGGCGAAACGGCTTGAGCGCAGTGATCAGCTCAGCCCAGTCGCTGACTTCGCGCCAGTCATCACCGGGCTGCGGCTGCCAGGCCGGACGGCGCAGGGCCCAGCAGGGGATGCCGGTCAGTCGCGCAGCGGTCGCGGCGTTCTGGCTGATTTGCGCGGCATACGGATGCGTGGCATCCAGCAGCAGGTCGATGCCTTCGTCGCGAATGAATTGCGCCAGACCTTCAGCCCCGCCATAACCACCGACGCGCACCTGACAGCGCAGATCGGTCGGCACCCGGCCAACGCCGGCGAGGCTGTAAATATGTTGTGGCCCCAGCGTGCGGGCGATCGCCAGCGCTTCCGTCACGCCGCCGAGCAGCAATATCCGGTTCATGCAAAACCTCCGGCATGCCCGACAATGCCGCCCTGACGATCAATCGCAAATACCTCGACCTGCACCTGCGGCGGCACCACGCTGCGGGCGAAATTCAACGCATGGCGGCAGACTTCATCACCGAGAGCGACCCCCGCCGCACTGGCCATCGCCAATGCCTGCTGGCTGGTATTGGCCTCACGAATACCTTGCTGCAACGCTTCATCCGCGCCGATCGCCGCCGCCCACGCAGCCAGTTGCGGCAAGTCGATACTCGAATGCCGCGAGTGCAGGTCCATGTGCCCAGCCGCCAGTTTGCTGATCTTGCCGAAGCCGCCGCACAGGCTGAGTTTATCCACAGGCACTTTGCGCACATGCTTGAGCACCGCGCCGACGAAGTCGCCCATTTCGATCAGGGCGATTTCCGGCAGGTTGTAGACCCGACGCATGGTGTCTTCGCTGGCGTTGCCGGTGCAGGCGGCGATGTGCAGGTAACCATTGGTCTTGGCGACGTCGATGCCTTGGTGGATCGAGGCGATATAGGCCGCGCAAGAGAACGGCCGGACGATGCCGCTGGTGCCGAGGATCGACAGCCCGCCAAGAATGCCCAGTCGCGGATTCATGGTTTTCAGTGCCAGCGCTTCGCCGCCCTCGACGTTGACCGTGACGTCGAAGCCGCCGCCGTAACCGGTCTCGGCGGCGAGCAGCGTCAGGTGATCGCTGATCATTTTGCGTGGCACCGGATTGATCGCCGGTTCACCTACACCCAGGACCAACCCCGGCCGAGTCACGGTGCCAACCCCGGCACCGGCATTGAAACGAATCCCCGGCTCACTCAGCAGTCGCACTCGCGAATAGAGCAATGCGCCGTGGGTCACGTCCGGATCGTCGCCGGCATCCTTGATTGTCCCGGCCTCGGCGCCGTCATCGGTCAAACGACAGAACTCCAGACGCATCTGCACCTGTTTGCCTTTGGGCAAAACAATCTGCACCGCATCGGCGGAGTGTCCGCCGAGCAACAGGCGCGCGGCGGCAAGGCTGGTGGCGGTGGCGCAGCTGCCGGTGGTCAGGCCGCTGCGCAGGGGCGCAGGTTGTTCGGCGGTTTCGTCACGCATCGAGGGGTTTGACCAGATCGAGCAAAGTGATCGGCAGCGCCTGCCGCCAGGTATCGAACTCGCCGAGTGGCTGCGCCTGAGCGACATGGATGCGCGTCAGCTCGCCGCCGTAACGTTCGCGCCAGTTCATCAGGGCCACTTCGCTTTGCAGGGTCACTGCGTTGGCTACCAGACGACCACCCGGTTTGAGGTGTTCCCAGCAGGTTTCGAAGACGCCTTCACGGGTGACGCCGCCGCCGATGAAAATCGCATCCGGGCGCTCCAGTCCAGCGAGAGCCTGCGGTGCCTTGCCGCGAATCAATTGCAGACCGGGCACACCCAGCGCATCGCGGTTGTGTTCGATCAGTTGCTGGCGACCTTCGTCGGCTTCGATGGCCAAGGCGCGGCAGCTCGGGTGCGCGCGCATCCACTCGATGCCGATCGAACCGCTGCCGGCGCCGACATCCCAGAGCAGTTCGCCGGGGGTCGGTGCGAGGCGGGCGAGGGTGATGGCGCGTACGTCGCGCTTGGTCAACTGGCCGTCGTGCTGGAAGGCCGAGTCGGGCAATCCAGCGAGGCGCGACAGGCGCGGGGCGTCGATATCGGCCTGGCACTCGATGGCGATGACATTGAGGTCGGCTATCGGCGTGTCACTCCAAGCGTTGGCGCTGCTGTCGATGCGTCGTTCGGTGTCACCGCCGAGATGCTCGAGAACGGTAAAACGACTCGAGCCGAAGCCGCGCTCGCGGAGCAATTGCGCAACCGCCGCCGGGCTCTGACCGTCATTGCTCAGCAACAACAGACGCACGCCACTGAATAATTGCGCATTGAGCGCCGCCAGTGGTCGGGCCACCAACGACAGCGTCACCACGTCCTGCAACGGCCAGCCAAGACGAGCGGCGGCCAGCGAGCAGGAGGACGGCGCCGGCAGGATCAGCATCTCGTCGCTCGGCACCTGACGGGCGAGGCTGGCACCAACGCCGTAGAACATCGGGTCACCGCTGGCCAGCACGCAGACCGCATCGCCACGCTGCTCAAGCACCGGTGCTAGGGAAAACGGACTGGGCCACAACTGCCGTTCGCCGCGAATGCACACCGGCAGCAGATCCAGTTGGCGCTGGCCACCGACGATCCGCGAGGCGCCCAGCAGGGCACGCCGGGCGTTTTTGCCCAGGCCCTTGAAGCCGTCTTCACCGATTCCCACTACCGTCAGCCAGGGTGACATCTATATTCCTCTAAACACGCCGTTCCGACGGGCAGTCTTTTCATGCCAGCGGACAAAGCAGGCATAATACCGCGCCTTCGCCCGCGAAGCGCCTTTCCCACGCAGCCGGTCCGCCCCTTGAACGAACGCCCGATGTCCACCGCTTTACGCCCCTCGGCCTGTCCGGGGTTGCTGCGTATCGTCCAGGCACTGGACGGCGGCATCTGCCGGATCAAGCTCAATGGCGGTTCGATCAGCGCCGATCAGGCCGACGCGGTGGCCGAGGCTGCCGAACAGTTCGGCGGGGCGATCGAAGCGACCAACCGCGCCAATCTGCAGATTCGCGGGATCGGTGAGCAATCCGCAGCGCTGATCGAGCGTCTGCTCGCCGCCGGTCTCGGCCCGCGCACCGCCGCCGGTGATGACGTGCGCAACCTGATGCTCAGCCCGGCCGCCGGCATCGACCGGCAGATGCGCGTCGATACCCGCGCACTGGCCGAGCAGCTCCTCGACACCTTGCAAAGCCATCCACGCTTTCATGAGTTGAGCGCCAAGTTTGCCGTGCAACTCGATGGCGGCGAAGCGCTGGCGATGCTCGAACATCCTCATGATTTGTGGTTGTCGGCGTTTGAGCGCGACGGTGAAAAGTTGTGGGCGTTCGGTCTGGCCGGATGCCCGACGGATCGTGCCGTCGGTGCCGTGACGACGGAAAACGGCCATGCGCTGGTGGTCGCGGTGCTGGAATTGTTCCTGCAACTGGCCCGCCCTGAACAAACGCGGATGCGCCATTTGCTCGATGAACTGCCGATGCTGGCCTTTCTCGACGCCCTGCGAACGCGCGTGCCGATCAAGTCGGTCAGCCAGTGGCAGCGCACCGCCGCTGCGCAGGATCTGCACATCGGCGTTCATCCGCAAAATACACCGGGCCGGATGTATATCGGTGCGGTGCCGGCGCTGGGGCGTCTCGACCCTGCAATGCTGCGCGGGGCTGCGCAACTGGCCCGTCAGTTCGGCAATGGCAGCCTGCGTTTCACACCCTGGCAAAGCCTGCTGGTGCCGGATGTCAAAGCAAGCGATGCGGCGCAAGTGCTCGAGGGACTTGAGCAATTGAACCTGTTGACCCGCGCAGCCGAACCCCTTGCACGGCTGATCGCCTGCACCGGTGCCAATGGCTGTGGCAAAGGCCTGGCCGACACCAAGCAAGACGCGCGTCATCTGGCGACGTTGCTGCCCACGGCCCTCAACGTGCATCTCAGCGGCTGCAGGCGCTCGTGCGCCGCCGCCCACTGTGCCCCGGTGACGTTGCTGGCCGTCAGTCCCGGTCATTACGACCTCTATTTTCGCGATGCGACGCTGCCGGGTTTCGGCGCGCTGCACGCACGCAACCTTACTATTGAAGCGGCCGCGACCCTGCTCGACGCCCGCGCTCGGAGCCCCATTGATGCTTGATTACATCCGCGATGGTCAGGAGATTTATCGCAACTCCTTCGCGATCATTCGCAGCGAAGCCAATCTGGCGCGCATCCCGGCCGATCTGGAAAAACTCGCGGTGCGGGTGATTCACGCCTGCGGCATGGTCGAAGCCGTCGACGGTCTGCAATTCTCCGAAGGTGCGGGCAAGGCCGGGCGCGATGCGCTGGCCGCCGGTGCGCCGATCCTCTGCGATGCGCGGATGGTCTCCGAAGGTGTGACCCGTGCGCGCCTGCCGGCCAATAATGAAGTCATCTGCACCTTGCGTGACGAGAGCGTGCCGGATCTGGCCCGTGAACTGGGCAATACCCGTTCCGCCGCCGCGCTGGAACTGTGGCGTCCGCACCTGGAAGGTAGCGTGGTGGTGATCGGCAACGCGCCGACCGCGCTGTTCTATCTGCTGGAAATGCTGGATGCCGGTGCACCGAAACCGGCGTTGATTCTTGGCTTCCCGGTAGGCTTCGTCGGCGCCGCCGAATCGAAAGCCGCGCTGGCCGCCGACAGCCGTGGCGTGCCGTTCGTGATCATGCAAGGCCGCCTCGGCGGCAGCGCCATGGCCGCCGCCGCCGTTAACGCCCTCGCCACGGAGATCGAATGATGCAGGCCAAAGGACGTTTGATTGGCCTGGGCGTCGGCCCGGGTGATCCGGAACTGATTACTGTCAAAGCCCTGCGCCTGCTGCGCGAGTCGCCCGTGGTGGCGTACTTTGTCGCCAAGGGCAAAAAAGGCAATGCCTTCGGCATCATCGAGGCGCACCTGCAAGAAGCGCAGAACTTGCTGCCGCTGGTCTACCCGGTAACCACTGAGGCACTGCCGGCGCCGCTTTCCTATGAGCAGGTCATCAGCGATTTCTACGACGAAGCCGCCGAAACGGTCGCGGCGCATCTGGATGCCGGTCGCGATGTGGCGGTGATCTGTGAGGGTGATCCGTTCTTCTACGGTTCCTACATGTACCTGCACGATCGCCTCGCCACGCGCTACGAAGCACAAGTGGTGCCCGGCGTTTGCTCGATGCTGGGCGGCGCTTCGGTGCTGGGTGCGCCGCTGGTGTATCGCAATCAGAGCCTGTCGGTGCTCTCCGGCGTGTTGCCCCATGAAGAGTTGAAGCGCCGTCTGGCCGATGCCGATGCGGCGGTGATCATGAAGCTGGGGCGCAATTTCCCGAAAGTGCGGCAGGTGCTGGAAGAACTCGGTCTGGCCGAACGTGCGCTGTACGTCGAGCGCGCAACCATGGCCAATCAGAAGATCGTGCCGATGGATCAGGTCGAGCCGATGTCGTCGCCGTACTTCTCGCTGATCATCGTGCCGGGCGAACGGTGGCAAGGCTGATGACTCAATCCACGCCAGCCATCGTCATTCTCGGTCAGGGCAGCCTGGCCACCGCGCGGCGCATTCAGCAGGTATATCCGGCGGCGCAGATCCATGGCCTCGCCGGGCGCGTCGAAGGTGCCGATTGCACCTATCAGGAGTTCGGCGCGACCCTGCGCGCGCTGTATCAGCAGGACACGCCGATCATTGCCCTGTGCGCAGCCGGCATCGTCATTCGCACGCTGGCGCCGCTGTTGCTGGAGAAGGGCGCCGAACCTGCCGTGCTCGCCGTGGCCGAAGACGGCAGCGCCGTGGTGCCGTTGTTGGGCGGCCTTGGCGGGGTGAATGTCATGGCGCGAGAGATCGCTGCCGGGCTGCAAGTCGCCGCAGCAATCACCACCAGCGGCGAGTTGCGATTTGGCACCTGCCTGCTCAATCCTCCGAGCGGTTACGCACTGGGCGATCTGGAACTGGGCAAGCGGTTTGTCTCCGATCTGTTGGCCGGCCACAGCGTGCGCATCGAAGGCGCGGCGCCGTGGCTGGATCAGGCGCAACTGCCGGAAGATCCGCAGGCACAGCGCTCGATTCATGTCGGCAGTGCCGAGCGTGAAGCAAGTGCCAATGAGTTACTGATCTATCCACGCAGTGTGGCGGTGGCGGTGAGCGCGGAAACTGCGGACCTGCCGTGTGCCGTTCGCAGCGCATTGCAGCAGGCGCAAATCGCTGTGCAGTCGCTGGCCTGTCTGTTGGCCAGCGAGACGCAAATGGCTTCGCCACTTTTGCGTCAAGCGGCGCTTGAATTGGGTGTACCGCTGCGCTTTGTCGCGGCGCAAAGCGACATCGAATCGCAGGCACGTGTCGCAGTGCCTGAGGCAACCGTCATTGCCGGCCACGGCATGGCAATCGCGGTCGCCGAACAGCCGTTGGATGTTTCCAGCATTGGCCGGCCACGCGGCCGTCTCGCCGTGATCGGCCTCGGCCCCGGCGCTGCCGAACTGATGGTGCCGGCGGTGAAAGCCGAACTGGCGCGCGCCACCGATGTGCTTGGTTACGAAACCTACGTACGCATGGCCGGGCCGTTTCGCGACGATCAAGTGCAGCACTGCACCGACAACCGTGAAGAGATGCAGCGCGCCCGACACGCCTTCAGGCTGGCCGCCGAGGGGCGCTCGGTGATTGTTGTGTCTTCGGGCGATCCCGGTGTGTTCGCCATGGCCGCTGCAGTGCTCGAAGCCTTGCACGAGTCCTCGGACCCGGCGTGGCACAGCGTCGATCTGGAAATTCTGCCGGGCGTATCGGCGTCACTGGCCACCGCTGCACAGGCCGGTGCGCCGTTGGGCCATGACTTCTGCGTGATGTCGCTGTCGGACAACCTGAAACCGTGGTCGATCATTGAAAAGCGTCTGGATCTGGCCGCTGAAGCAGATCTGGCGTTGGCGTTCTACAACCCGATCTCCCGTGCGCGACCTTGGCAATTGGGGCGGGCGCTGGAGATTGTCGCGCAGCATCGCACGCCGCAAACACCCGTGGTGTTGGGTCGCGACATCGGCCGTCCCGGCCAGACTCTGCGCACTACGACACTGGGCGCGTTGACCCCGGAGCAAGTGGACATGCGCACCATGGTGCTGATTGGTTCGTCCACCACATGCACCTTTCCCCGTGCCAGCGGTGGTGATTGGGTTTACACGCCGCGTTGGTACGGCGAAAAGCCGCTTTCCTGAGCGTCGTGCCGAGGCAAGTTGTAAATAAGTTGCCTCGGTGTGACATCAAGTCGAAATTCGTTAGCGGACGATTAATTTTAAATCAGGGCGGTGTATCCGTTGGGAACGCCGCTTCGTTGGTTTATCGAACGACTCGTCATGCGCCTGTTTGTTGCCGAATCATGCGCGGAATCAACTTGTCTGTTGTTTGATGTTTCTTGGGAAATTATTTGAGTTTTGTGTTTTTTGAAGTTGCCCCGCGGGCAGACTAACTTCGTCCAGGATTCTCTCAATGAATAAAGGATGAAGTCTGATGGGTGCAATGGAGCAATATGTTGACGAGTTTAATTTTATTTCTGCCGATGAATACTCTGCGTTAAAGCGAGCATTCAGGTCACTTTCCGGTTCGGCCGAATATGCAATGTTGGTGGCGCTTTACGAGAGTGCTGACCAGGCCAGGAGCCTCGCTGAAAAGCTGCAAGTTGTAACACTCTTCCTTGAGAACTTTGAACGCTTGGCAAGCCGTAACTCAGCGCCCGCGATGGCCTCGATCAATACTGTCGAAGACAAGTTGCGCGATTACGCCGCCCGCTTGGCGGGCACTGTAAGTATGCTCAGTGACATATCCGCTGCGGTGCCCAGAATCATGCACTTTGTCTGGGTGGGCGGCAGTGAAGTCGGCAGTATTCAGCGCGATTACATGAATATCTGGCGTCAGGTGCTGGCTGCCGGGAATTACCAGTTCAATCTCTGGTACGACAGCGATGCGTTACTGGCTTTCGAAATGAATCGGGTTATATCCGACAGCGCCAGAGTTGATGCGATGGAGTCAGGCGGGGACACAGTGACCAACCCCGCTGAACTTTCAAAGATGATCGAAGATCGTGCGCGTGTATTGAAGCGCGAGATGTTCGAGTATCTGCAACAACCGCAATGGCAAGGGAAAACTGATCAGGCCCGGATCGACCTGATGGTGCGCGCCTATGGCAAGGATCGCACGACGTTGGAAGCCTTTCGTCAACACTGTTTGCAAACCCATCAGCAAATGGCCGGTAACGACTTGCAGTTGCGTGATGTTCGTCGGGAGTTTACCGGGCACTTTTTACAGGATATCTATCACCGCGAAGTGGCAATGCGCGGTAACTTTGCGGCGGCAAGCGATGTTGTTCGCTTGCAGGCCGAATATGCCGAGGGTGGTCGTTACAGCGACATGGATTATCTGCCGCCGCTGGCTGACAGACTGGGCGGCGTCGACATCAGCGGGTTCAGTGACGAGCAACGGCTGGGGGTATTGCAGCTTTTGCTCAATCATGATGAAACGTTGATGCCCGGACGCGACCGCCTGCGCTACGCCGATCACACGGACACCTTGCCTGCCGCACATCGGGAGGCACTGCTGGTCTTTGCCCGCAGCAAGCCCGGCGTCGAGCATATATTTGTCGCACCGCGTGAAGTCCACAGCCCGCAACATGGCCTGCGTATGGGCGCGCAATTCAGTAGAGAGATGAACGCTTATCTGCTGGCACAGCCGCAAAGCGAGATGACGCTCGCGGTCATGCAATTGATCCGCTTCAACTATGACTGCCTGCAGGCCGTTGAGCAGGCGGCCATCGCGTCGTCGGTAGACTGGTCACAGACTGAACGATTGCTCGACGTAATAGAAAACGTCATGAACGAGAAAATCGAGCAGGGGCAACTGACGCGCACGCTGCAGGATTTTCTGGGTAAGTTGAGCGAGGCGATTTTAAGTTACTACCGTGATGGTATTCGCGTCGGATCGCGCGGCACTATTGCGCTTACCGGACCCGGTGCAGCGGTGACCGGGCTGAAAAATTATGTCGAGACTCACCTCCTGCCGCACAACGAGGTTACGGTTCAGGAGCGCTTGCGACTGGCCGAGGGTTACAACGTTCAGACCGAGGAGGAAGCAATCTCCGGTTGGACGGTCAATGACGACGCCGAGCAATGGCTGGCCAAAGAGCAGGAAAAGTGGAGAGCCGGCAAACTCGGATCACGTTACACCGGGCAACTGGCGGATCTGCTTCAGCCGCAGCAGACGCTGACGTTCAAACAAGGCTGGCCGGTGGTGGGCGGTAAAGCGGTGCTGCTGACGTCGGTCCTGCAACAATTGATGGATGATCTGGGCGAACCCTTTGTGCGAGCCATGAGGGACAAGCTGAGCGGTGACATCAGCTTCACCAAAGCCTTTTCCATCGGCTTCGAAAATCGTCAGTTGATCCTTGCGCAACCTGTGCGCGAACTGCCCGTTTCCCAGGGCGCCGAATCCTCAAGCAACCTCAATGAACTGCTCAGCCGCATCGCCCATGATTCTCTGCCGCTTGAACAACTCAGCCCGTTGGTGCGCGTCATGCTCGGGGGGATTTTCGGCGCGACAAGTCTGGACGACGCCAGCTTTGCCAGCGTCTGGCAAACCGTGCGCGACCTTGCTGTCGACACTGACGGCGACGGTACTTTCGCTCGCTATGATGCGGTTGAAAAAGCCCTGCGCCAGCGGCAGTCGCCCGACTTCGAGGCCGGGCTGGCGCGTGGACAAGTGCATGACGTCCTGACAGCCCGCGAACTCAAGGTTCAGGCACTGTTTGAACCCTTGACCTTGCGCCAATGGGGCGAACGTATCGGGCAGATCAATCGCACGGCGCAAAGCGAATTCCGCTCGCGGATTCTCCAGCGCAGCGCGCAGGTGCGCGAGATATTCTTCGAGGCCGGCGCGACCTCGGCCCGGCAGCTGTCGCAGGATTTGCTGATGCACACGCCCAGTGATCCGGGGCGTCGGTGTTATCCGCTGGCGTTGCTGATGGGCGCCGCGGTGGCTGCCGGCGAGTCGGCCGAACGGACACTGGTGGGGCATGTTGCCACGGCCAACATCAACCACCAGCAACCCAGTTCACAGGCATTGCTCAGTGCGTTGAATGAACTGCGAGCCTTGCCCGCCAGTGCCATTGGTGACTCCCGCGGCTTGCAGAGTCTGGACTCGGTCATACAGACACTGGAGGCGAAAAGTGCAGCCACCGTCCTGTTGCTCGACACCGGCGATCACGCCCTGCTGGTGGCCAAAGTGCAGGCAGGAGGTCAATTCGTCTACCGGTTCTATGATCCGAACTTTGCCATTTATGCGTTCGCCGAAGGTGCGCAGGTGAAACTTGGCGTTGAGCGTTATCTGAGCGCGGGCGACAGTGCACTGGCCAGGCTTTACGGTCTGGGCGACATGGCCGGGGCGCGATTCAACGTGATCGAGTTGAACACCGAGGCAATGGCGGCCCGCACGCTATCGACGGGTTTGCCCCTGGAGAGTTTTTTGCGCATTCCTTCGCGTGATTCACGCAGTGGCCCAGTCTGGGCAAAGCAGGCCGTGGCGCGCCAGCGTTCGCTCAGTGAAAACGCGCGGATGGGTGCCAGCCTGGCGCAAGTGGATGCGCGCTATTGGGCGCAGGCGTTTGCTCAGGCCATGCAGCAGTTGCGCAGTGAGCACTCGTTGGGGCGTGAATATCTGCCGTTGCTGGAAACGCTCACACCTCAGGCGGACGGTGACTTTTCGCTGACGTTGGTCGATGCAAAGAATCCGCATCAAGTGCGCACCGTGAGCACGGCCGACCCGCGCTTCACTCAGCTCAAGCAGCACCTGCATCAGAGCGTGAAGGCAGGCAAACCCAGTGGCCCGGCCGAGGCTGATGGAGGCAGCCGCTTGAGTTTCGCCTTCGCGATCCAGACGCTGATCAGCGAACTGCGCCATCGTGAATACCAGGCCGGTGATCAGTTACCAGCCTTGTCGATTGCGCTTCAAGTCCAGGTTTACGTCAGCTATGCGCAGTTGGGTTTTGGCGTGCTCAGCGACACCGCACAGATGATCAACCTGGTGCGGCAAGTGGTGGCCAGTGAACAGGCGTTGGTCCTGCGCCAATCGTCGTTGTCCGGCCGTGTGCTCGGTCGCGGGGCAACCGGCGTTGGTTTTGCGTTTTCGCTGGTCAACATCGGCTTCGACATTCACAGCCTGTCACTGGCGCAAAATCACGAGCAGCGCTCGCGGTTCTCCACGTCTCTGGCGTTCAACACAGTGGCTTTGGGACTGGATGTTGTGGCATTGGCGGCAGGCGGAACGGTCGGGGCAGCGGCTGCTTTTCTTTCTGTGCCGCTGCTCGGTATCGGCATTGGAGCCACTGCCATCGCCAGCAATCTTGGGCAGATTGCCGACAAGGCAACCGCGGTCGGCAATCATTTGCGAGCCATCCACAACGCTTACAAACCGTGCGCTTTCATTCTCGAAGAGGGGGTGTTGCGGTTTCCGCCAGAAGCCGTGATCACCCACCTGGATCTGCAGGACAGGCGGGTTCGCTTTGACAGCCAGCGCTTTTATCCGTGGGGCGGCGGCGCGTTCGAATTGCCGCAATACAACGATGATCCGCGGCAGATACACCGTTCCCTCAACATCCGGCAGGCTTTTGGTTTTCCAGAGAGCACAGCGCTGAATATCCAAGGGGCTGCGGCACTGCATACTGTGGTGTTGCCTTGCACACCGCTGTGCTATTACGGCTACGAATATCAATTGGGAGGTGCGGGCTATGTGTACGAGCCGCTGCCGGGAGAGCAGGTCGAGCCGCGCCACGCCAGTGAAATGCCTGAGCCACACTGGTACTCGGTTTTCAATCCGTTCACGGCGCTGGGCGATACGCTGACGACCCATCTGGATAAGCGTATCCACACACGCTATCCGCAATTGCGCAACAGTGCGGCGGACAAGCTGGAATACGACAAGCAGGGCAACCGGCGTTTTTATCTGCACAGCACACCGTCTTTGAAACACATCCTCTACAAACTGCATGCGGTCTACACACCGACAACGATCAGCGTGCAATTGGACGAGCATGTACGCCAATTAGTGGTTCCGACCCTGCCGGTGGAGTGCCAGCAAAAGCTGTCCTACGAAATTTCCGCCACGTCAGGCCGCTGTCAGCTGCGTCTGGCGCCGGGATTGAAAATGGTCAAGTTCAACGGCGCTGGCCAATGGCTGGTGCATGCAACTTGGGTCAATATCGAGCAGCTCAGTTTTGACGACTTGTCAGCGATGGATGACGATGCCGAGCGGGTGCATCTGGCGGGGCGTCAACTAACGGTCGACGGTATCGTGCTGTCGGCGTTCGAGGGGCTGATCGAACTGGCCGGGGGAGAGTTGTTTCAACTGGACTGGCAACGCAATGCGCTGCGCCTGGTTTCGATCACCCTCGACGATGATAGAAGCCATCCGCGTGATGTCCTTGCCCATCTGCGCCAGCGAGACCATGAGGGGCGCCTGGGCACTGGTTACGTCACGCTTCACCGGTTCAAGGTTCCGTTCAATCCGGCCAGCGACGCTGTGCGCACAACGGCCTTTCACGACGTTGCTCAAAAACGCCTGTTATACGCGCGTGATCTGCCGCGCGAGGTCAACGACGGCCTGATGCTGGGCGCCGCCAACGCTGCCCATGCGTGGTTTTATCATCCCGACCATGCCACGGTCTGGCGCGTCGATGTGATCAGCGGGCTGGTCGTGCATCGTTATCGGTTACTGAGTCTGGAATCCGGTACAAAAATCACCGCTTTCGGGCAACTGGCGGACGGCACCCTGCGAGTTTCGCAGCAGTTGGTTGAGCAAACATCCGTGAGCGTGCGCACGACACTGCAGTTCCAACTGGCCGATCGCGAAGTGACACTGACAGACATCAACCTGTGGTCACCCGGCCTGGAAAACTCTTTCCTCAAGCCCGAGGAGGGGACGAGGATCGCGTTTTTCCGCCATCGCCAGAAACAGCGTCGTCCCTACGCGGACGAGACCCCCGGCATGGCTTCGCCTATCAGCACCTGGACCTACGCACCGTATATTCACGCCCGTGCCTGGTCCTTCGATCGACTGCTTGAGCGGGCATGGATTGCCGCGCATCACGACAGGTACTTCCGAGCTGACGCCGACAGTGACGCGGACCGCGTGATGTTGGTGTCTCGAACCTCTGACCCGGCCGCTGCGCTGCTGTTTTACAGCCGGCAAAGTCAAATGCTCAGTCATGGCATCGAGTTGCGTGACAACGTGCCATGGCACAAGGCGCTGGCGAACAATGTGATTGACGTGACGCGCGTTGGCGAAAGCTTCCTGGCCACTCAGGGCGACGGACGACTGTTCGAAATCGATCTCGGCGCCAAGGATGACAACTGGCTGTCCGAGCTTGATAGACACGTTCTGAAGTTTGTCGGCGTTGGCCAGCGTTGGCTGCAACAAAACCCCGATTGGCTGACGGCCTTACCGGCGCTTGCCAAGGAATACAGCAACGCCGCGTTTGCGATCATCGGCCTGCGTGCGCAAGTGGGGCAGACGTTTCTGCCAGCTTGGTGTATTGACGAAAAGCTTGTGCTGATGGACACCATGGGCAACCACGAGCTTGCGTTGTTGGGGCTGACGCCCGACCGGCAGGCGGTTTGGCTGATGGATGTTTCTTCCGGGCAGCTCTGGCGCCAGACGCTGGTCGCCTTCGACCAGATGCGCACGGCGTTCGGCAACGGCGGCGTATTACTGCATCGCCAAGCGCTGCCACAGGCCGTGCGAGTCTGGTCGTCGTGGGCGTTTTGCGAGGTGCTGCCGCATGGCGACGGGCTGCTCGGGCGTACCCGCGAAGGTGTGACGCTGCAACTGCAGGATCAGCAACCGGCGCGAATTGTCAGCATGGAAAACCGTTGGTCATACGTCCCTGGCCAGACGCCTGCGCAATTGCAGGAGCGTTTGAAGCGGCGGCTGGACGGACAAGCCCATGCCGCGTTTCTCCCCGTGGAAAACACCGGCAATCGTTACCAATACTATGTTCCGAAGCTTGATCGGCTGTTCGAAGTGTCCGCACGGGACGATGGCAAATGGGCAACGTTCCTCGGTACCCGTGACGGCGCCAATCCGCTGCTGTTCGACCCGATTGACCCATTGATCTTCAGCGCCGGACCGGTCGATGGCGTTTGGTTGCCGGGTAGCTACGCCCACCGTGACGAGGAGGTCATGGCGCTGGAATTGAGTGATGATCTCACCGAGGTGCAGCCATTGCTTCCTGACAATGTCGAAAGGTTGATTCTGAGCTTCGGTTCGCACACTGAGGGTTATCGGATATCGGCCGAAACCTGGCAGCGTCTGGATTGCATTGTTGTTGATGTGCGGCGCCCATCCGGGGGCTTGGTGACGGAACCTGGCTTGTTGGTGCTGGATATGCATGAGTGTGGGCATTGGCTGATGTCGCGAGTCGATGGCCACCTGGTACTCGCCGACCCGGACAATGGCCACAGTCTGATCGTCCGTGGAATCGAGGAGCAGGGTTCATGCGAGCTGGCTGTCAAAATCGCTGACCGTCAGTACCTGTTCGCACTCGAACAATGGTTGAAGGCCTTCGCGACCGTGCAGGGCAATGACGCAATTGCCAGTCTGGCGGCGGTGGCTGAACATTTGCCCTGACCGGTAAATGGGTCTGAAAAGTAAAACGCCGCGAACGTTGTCGTTCGCGGCGTTTTATTTTTGGTGGGCGCGTCCGGCTGGCGTCAGGGCACCAGATAGCCTTTAACCCCGGTAAAAATGATCTGCGCGGCCAGTGCGCAGACAAACAATCCCATCAAGCGACTGACGATCTGCAAACCCTGATCCCCCAGAATCCGCTCGATACGATTCGACAGATACAGCACCACGCCCACGGTAAAACTGGCCAGCGCAATACTCATGATCGCGGTGAGCTTGTCGTCCCAGTGCGGTTGGCTGACGCCCATCACCAACAAGGCACCGATAGTGCCCGGGCCGACAGTCAGCGGAATGGTCAGCGGCACGATGGTCACGTCCTGCTGCACGTTGTCGGCCTGCACCGCCGGTTTGCCCTGCGCCATGCCCAGTGCCGAAATGAACAGCACGCTGCCGGCGCCGATGCGGAAGGCATCCACGGTGATGCCGAAGACATCGAAAATCACCCGCCCGAACAGATACAGCAAAACGCTGGAGACCAGTGTGGCCACGGCGACTTTCCAGGCCAGGCGCCGTTGTTCCTTGCGCGAGTAACCACGGGTCAGGCTGATAAAGCAGGACAGCACGAAGAATGGGCTGTAGAGCACCAGCATCTTCAGGTAAACGCTGAACAACACGTGGAGCATGGTGCAAGCTCACTGGCGAGGGAGGTCGTGGGGGAGTCTATCAGGCGCTACGGGGTCTGTCGGCTCAGGAGGTGGGTGTTGCCGTGCGATTCTGCTGATCACGCTGGGCAACCCAATGCTCGATCAACTCGCGCAATTGCGACAGCTCGACCGGTTTGGACATGTGCCCATCCATCCCGGCCTGACGCGCGCGCTCCTTGTGCTCGGCGAGAATGTGCGCCGTCAACGCCACGATTGGCGTGCGAATGCGTTGATTGCTGACTTCCCATGCACGCAATTGCTGGGTCGCTGAGAAGCCATCGAGGATCGGCATTTCGCAGTCCATCAACACCAGGTCGTAACGCTGTGCTTTCATCGCTTGCAGGGCTTCTTCGCCATTGGCTGCGGTGTCCGGTTGCAGGTTGAGCTTGCCGAGCATGCCGCGAATCACTTTGGTCGAAATCGTGTTGTCTTCGGCGACGAGGATGCGGAAGTCGCTCGGCACTTTGGCCGCCGTGGCCGGGGTGACCACTTGCGGCTGGAACACCACCTGACCTTTGTTGCGCTGGTTGAGCTCGTCGGCCAGGGTGGTCTTGAGCGTGTAGCCGGCCACCGGTTTGGCAAGGATGCGTTTGATCCCCGAGTTGCGCGCGATGATCTTGCTCGGCGCATTGCTGATGCCGGTGAGCATGATCAGCAGAATGTCGTGGTTCAGGCTCGGGTCTTCCTTGATCTTGGCCGCGAGCTGCATGCCAGTCATGCCCGGCATGTTCTGATCGAGCAACACCACATCAAAGTAATCGCGCAGGTGCGCCTTGGTCCGCAGCAAGGCCAATGCTTCCTTGCCGGAAGGCACGGCGCTGACATTCAGGCCCCAGGCGCTGCATTGCTGCACCAGGACTTTGCGGCAGGTGTCGTTGTCGTCGACCACCAGCACCCGTGCGCCTTGCAGTGGGCTGTCGAGATCGGAGGTCGGGTGTTCGAGGCGATCCGGATCCAGCGGCAGAGTCAGCCACAGCGTGCTGCCCTGACTGGCGCCGCTCTTGATGCCGAATTCGCCCTGCATCAAACGAATCAGTTGCCGCGCGATGACCAGACCGAGATTGCCGCCCAAGCGATTCGCCGAGAGAAAGTGCTTGCTGTGCAGTTCGGCGTGCATCAGTGCGTCGCGTTCTTCCTGCTCCATTGGCGCGCCACTGTCCTGCACGGCGATGCGCAGGCGTGGTTTGCTGCTGCGTTCGTCGAGCGCGACGACGATCAGCACTTCGCCTTCATCGGTTTTCTTCAGGGCGTTTTCCAGCAGACTCAACAGCGTCTGGCGCAGACGCGTCGGGTCACCGCTGATCACTCGCGGCACTTGCGGCTGGATAAAGCTGATCAGCTCGACGTTCTGCTGTTCGGCCTTGGCCCGGTAGATGCTCAGGCAGTCATCGATCAAGGCATTGAGGTCGAACTGCACGTCGTCCAGTTCGATCTGACCGGATTCGAGCTTGGAGATGTCGAGGATCTCGTTGATCAGCGTCAGCAGTTCGTTGCCGGCGCTGTGGATGGTTTGCACGTAGTCGCGTTGTTTGACCGACAGCGGCGTGCCCAGCAGCAGTTCGGTCATGCCCAGCACACCGTTCATCGGCGTGCGGATTTCGTGGCTGATCTTGGCGAGGAACTCGGCTTTGGCGTTGATCTCGGCATTGCTTGCGGCGAGATCGCGGCTGACGCTGAAACGGCTTTCGGTGATGCTGCGCTGGCGCTCACCGAGGGCGATGCTCATCAGCAGGCCACTGATACAGATGAACGCCATCAGGGTCATGATCAAGCCTTGCGGCGAGACCAGTGTCAGCCCCAGCAGGGCCGGAAGAATGATCAGCGTGCCGATGTTGAACACCACCATGGCCGCGACGAACAGGCGCGCCGGGCGATAACCCTTCTGCCAGTGATAGAACGCGACAAACAACATGCTCAGGCCGGCCAGTGCCACCAGTGCATAAGTGATGATGTTCAGCGGCAGGGTGTTGACGAACAGCAGCAACAGGCTGCAGGTCACGATAAACAGAATGTCGCCCAGCAACAGTTTGTTCAGCGGGTGCGGGCCGAGCGGCGCGAAGAAGCGGTAGGCGAACATCAACCCGGCCGGTGCGGTCAGCAACAGTGCCAGATAGGCGCCCGGCGTCTGCACCGCATGCCAGTTTGGTAGCCATGGGCCGGCGAGGTTGAGCAACAGCAACAGGCTGAGGCCCAGCAGGCCTTCGCAGACTGCCAGCCACAGGCTGCTGCGCGAGCGGGAATAGGCGTAGCGCACAAGGTTGTGCAACAGCAGCATGCCGAGGCAGCCGAACAGTAAACCGAAGACCAGCGTCTGATTGTGGTTGGCCGCGCTCATCACTGCCGATTGCAGGGTGACGTGCGGGCGCAACTGATGGTCGGAGACCAAACGCAGATAGACGTCGAGAGGTTTGTCGCTCTGCGGCAGTGGCAGCATGAAGTCGCTGCTCGGCAACGGTCGTTCGGCCTGTGGCTGATCGGTGCCGGTGTTGCGTTGCTCGATCAGCTTGTCGCCGTCGAGCACGTAGAGATTGAGCTGGGACAGGTCGGGGGCAAAGATGCGCAGCACTTGCTCGTGCTTGCCCGGTGCCAGCCTGAAACGCAGCCACAAGGCGCCATCGGGTTCGGACGCTGTGAGGCGGTCAAGGTCGATGGGGCTGAATTGATTGGTGTAGCGAGCGGAGCGGATATCACTCAGTTGCAGATTGCCCTGATCGTCGAGCAATACCGACCAGCCACTGCCTTGCGCGGCCTGGGCCGGGAGCATGCAGAGCAAGGTCAGCAACGTGACGGTGAAGCTTATGGCAATCCTGAGCCAGCGCACGGCGAAATCCCTTCGTAGGTTGATGCCAGAATATAACGATGCGCGGCGGCGGAACAGCCCGGCGAGGAACGGTATCCCTCGCCGGACTTGATCGACAGCTTATTCCTGGGTTTCGCCACGTTCACGGGCAATGGCGCGGTAGCCAATGTCCTTGCGGTAGAAGCAGCCTTCCCAGTCGATGGCGGCCGCGAGCTTGTAGGCTTGCTGCTGCGCTTCACCGACGCTGGCGCCCATTGCGGTGGCGCAAAGCACGCGACCGCCGGCAGTGACGACGTTGCCGTCTTTCAGTGCGGTGCCGGCGTGGAAGACTTTGCCTTCCAGCTTCGCCGCTGCGTCCAGACCGTTGATCGCTGCGCCCTTGGCGTAATCGCCCGGGTAGCCGCCAGCGGCCAGCACGATGCCGACGCTCGGGCGTGGATCCCATTGGGCTTCGACCTTGTCCAGCGCTTGCGCCAGCGCCGCTTCAACCAGCAGCACCAGGCTCGATTGCAGACGCAGCATCACCGGTTGGGTTTCCGGATCGCCGAAGCGGCAGTTGAACTCAATGACTTTCGGGTTGCCGGCTTTGTCGATCATCAGACCGGCGTAGAGGAAGCCAGTGTAGACGTTGCCTTCCTCAGCCATGCCGCGCACGGTCGGCCAGATCACCAGATCCATCACGCGCTTGTGCACGTCGGCGGTGACCACCGGGGCAGGGGAATAGGCACCCATGCCGCCAGTGTTCGGGCCGCTGTCGCCGTCGCCAACACGTTTGTGGTCCTGGCTGGTGGCCATCGGCAAAACGTTTTTGCCGTCGACCATGACGATGAACGAAGCTTCTTCGCCGTCGAGGAATTCTTCGATGACCACGCGCGAACCAGCGTCACCAAAAGCGTTGCCGGCGAGCATGTCACGCACGGCGTCTTCGGCTTCAGCCAGGGTCATGGCGACGATCACGCCTTTACCGGCGGCCAGGCCATCGGCCTTGATCACGATCGGTGCGCCTTTTTCACGCAGATAAGCCAGGGCTGGCTCGATCTCGGTGAAGTTCTGGTAATCGGCGGTCGGGATCTTGTGGCGTGCGAGGAAATCCTTGGTGAAGGCTTTCGAGCCTTCCAGTTGCGCAGCGCCGGCGGTCGGACCGAAGCAGTCCAGACCACGGGAGCGGAACAGGTCAACGACACCCGCCACCAGCGGCACTTCCGGGCCGACGATGGTCAGGGAAACGTTTTTCTCGGCGAAGTCGGCCAATTGCTCAAGGGCCAATACGTCGATGGCGACGTTCTCGCACTTGGCTTCGATGGCGGTGCCAGCGTTGCCCGGTGCGACGAAAACCTTCTGCACGCGCGGATCCTGAGCCACTTTCCAGGCCAGGGCGTGTTCACGGCCACCGCTGCCAATGATCAAAACATTCATTTCAAAAACCTCAAAATTCTGTGGGCGCTACCAAACCTCAGCATTCAAACCCTGTAGGAGCTGCCGAAGGCTGCGATCTTTTGATCTTGCTTTTCAAAAACAAGATCAAAAGATCGCAGCCTCGTTTTACTCGTCAGCTCCTACATGGCTCCTGCGTGCAGAGGGAGCGGGGAATCAGTGACGGAAGTGGCGCATGCCGGTGAAGACCATGGCGATGCCGGCTTCGTCAGCGGCGGCAATCACTTCAGCATCACGCATCGAGCCGCCTGGCTGGATCACCGCAGTGATACCCACCTTGGCTGCGTTGTCCAGACCGTCGCGGAACGGGAAGAACGCGTCCGAGGCCATCACCGAACCGGCCACTTGCAGACCGGCGTGCTCAGCCTTGATCGCAGCGATACGCGCCGAGTTTACGCGGCTCATCTGGCCAGCGCCGACACCGATGGTCTGACGGTTCTTGGCGTAGACGATGGCGTTGGACTTAACGTACTTGGCGACTTTCCAGGCGAAGATCAGGTCGTGGATTTCCTGTTCGGTCGGGGCGCGTTTGGTCACGACTTTCAGGTCATCGGCGCTGATCATGCCGATGTCACGGCTCTGCACCAGCAGACCGCCGTTAACGCGCTTGTAGTCCCAGGCAGCAGCGCGGTCAGCCGACCACTCGCCGCAGGCCAGCAGGCGCACGTTGGCTTTGGCTGCAACGATGGCGCGGGCTTCTTCGCTGACGCTTGGGGCGATGATCACTTCAACGAACTGACGCTCGACGATCGCTTTGGCGGTCTCGGCATCCAGTTCACGGTTGAAGGCGATGATGCCGCCGAATGCCGATTCGGTATCGGTGGCGTAAGCCAGTTCGTATGCCTGACGGATGCCGCCTTCTGCATCCGGGCTGACTGCCACACCGCACGGGTTGGCGTGTTTGACGATCACGCAGGCTGGCTTGACAAAGCTCTTCACGCACTCCAGCGCGGCGTCGGTGTCGGCCACGTTGTTGTACGACAGCTCTTTGCCTTGCAGTTGGGTCGCGGTGGCGATGCCGACTTCGGCAGGCTTGGCTTCCACGTAGAACGCCGCGCTCTGGTGCGGGTTCTCGCCGTAGCGCATTTCCTGGGCCTTGATGAACTGGCTGTTGAAGGTGCGCGGGAATTCGCTGCGGCCTTCGGTGCTCAGGGTTTCAGCGGCCTGATTCACGGTGCCCATGTAATTGGCGATCATGCCGTCGTAGGCGGCGGTGTGTTCGAACGCCTTGAGCATCAGGTCGAAACGCTGAGCGTAGGTCAGGCCACCGGCCTTAAGGCCTTCGAGGACGCTGGCGTAATCGCTGGCATTCACCACGATCGCTACGTCTTTATGGTTTTTCGCTGCCGAACGGACCATGGTCGGGCCGCCGATGTCGATGTTCTCGATGGCGGTCGGCAGGTCGCAGCCTGGCTTGTTGATGGTGGCTTCGAACGGATAGAGGTTAACGGCAACCAGATCGATCGGCTTGATGCCGTGCTCGCTCATGATCGCGTCGTCGATACCGCGACGACCGAGGATGCCGCCGTGGATTTTCGGGTGCAGGGTTTTCACCCGACCGTCCATCATCTCGGCGAAACCGGTGTAATCCGCGACTTCCACTGCGGCAACACCGTTGTCGCGCAGCAGCTTGAACGTCCCGCCGGTGGAGAGGATCTCGACGCCCAGGGCTTCGAGCTCCTTGGCGAATTCGAGGATCCCGGTCTTGTCGGAAACGCTGATCAAGGCGCGGCGGATCGGCAGGCGGGTAGTCTGGTCGGTCATCTCAATTTCCATCAAAAGCAAAGGAAGTCAGCAAAAAAGGCGACCGTTTTTTACGCGGGCGCCTTTCTGGTTTGATTGAATGCTTACAGCAGATCGTACTGCTTGAGTTTCTTGCGCAGCGTGCCGCGGTTAAGTCCCAGCAGCTCACTGGCCTTGGTCTGGTTGCCCTTGACGTAGTTCATCACGCTTTCGAGCAGGGGAGCCTCGACTTCGGAGAGCACCAGGTTGTACACATCCGTGACGGACGCGCCCTCAAGGTGGGCGAAATAATTGTGCAGCGCCTTCTCGACACTCCCGCGAAGGGTCTGGCCTTCTTCGCTCGGGGTATTGAGGTGCTGTTTCAAATTCACGTTGTCGCTCACGGGTGCTGTTCCACTCACTAAAGTCTCGGTCATCATCGTCATGCGGCCACCCCTTCTTCGTCCCCTGTCAGGCTCTTGTAACGCTCGGCGAAGAACTCCCGAACGTTGGCGCATTGTGTTTCCGTACCATCCAAACGATTGAAGTGGGCGCGAAACTCCCTGGCGCCCGGCAAGGTTGCGAGATACCAGCCCACATGCTTGCGCGCAATGCGCACGCCCATCACATCCCCATAGAAAGCGTGAAGTGCGGCCAGATGCTCTAGCAGTATGTGTTCCACCTCGATCAGCTCCGGTGCCGGCAATTTCTCGCCGGTACGCAGGAAGTGTTCGATCTCGCGAAAAATCCATGGCCGCCCTTGGGCGGCGCGGCCTACCAACAGGCCATCGGCACCGGTCGCGTCGAGCACGTAACGGGCCTTTTCCGGCGAATCGATATCGCCATTGGCGAACACCGGGATCGACACGGCCTGCTTGATCGCGGCAATCGTGTCGTACTCGGCTTCACCCTTGTACAGATCGGCGCGAGTGCGGCCATGCACTGCCAGCGCGGTGATCCCGGCCTGCTCGGCGATCTTCGCCACGGTCAGGCCGTTCTTGTTGTCGCGATCCCAGCCGGTGCGGATCTTCAAGGTGACCGGCACATCAACCGCAGCCACGACAGCCTGCAGGATCTCGGTCACCAGTGCTTCGTCCTTCAACAACGCGGAACCGGCGGCCTTGTTGCAGACCTTCTTTGCCGGGCAACCCATGTTGATATCAATAATCTGTGCGCCCAGTTCGACGTTGGCCCGGGCCGCGTCCGCCAGCATCTGTGCATCACCACCGGCAATCTGTACCGAGCGCGGCTCGGGATCGCCTTCGTGGATCATGCGCATGCGCGACTTGCGGGTGTTCCACAGGCTCATGTCGCTGGTGACCATTTCCGAGACAACAAGCCCTGCGCCCAAACGCTTGCACAGCTGACGAAAGGGCTGATCGGTGACCCCCGCCATCGGGGCGAGAATCAAGCCGTTCTGCAATGTGTATGGGCCGATGCGTACCGCCGACATAGGACTTCCCTGAAGTGGGGCCGGATCATGAGAGTTCGAAAAAGGGTTGGCATGATACCCGCTCTCGATGACTGGATAAAGGCTGAATTGAACAAAATCTGAACAGTTATTCTGTTATCGCCACAGGTTTGGTTGTGCGTGACAAAGTCAGAAATCCGCCGTCAATTCGAAAGCGATGAAGCACTTCACTCGGGCGAGTGGAAACTCAGGCTGTAATTCACCGCTTTGGGGCCTGGATCGAGAATATCCAGCGCAATGTGGATCGGCGTCTGCGGCGGCATTTCCGCCAGGCCTTCGAGATCGCCTTTAAGGTACTCGCCGGGTTTGAAGCGACGACTGGCGATCAGGTGACCGTTAAGGTCGGCGAAGCGCAGTTCCAGTAATGGAAAGGGCTGAGAGAACGTCGCGCGGTTATAAATGATCGCGTCGACCACCAGTGCACCGTTGAACTCCGGGTGGCTGCGCACCACCAGATTGCTGCTCTTGATCCGCGCGATGTCGACTTTGGATGGCACCGTGCAGCCGATCTGCGGGCAGATTTGCTGGAACCACGGGCGGTATTGATCCTGGCGGGCCAGTTCATCGAAATGATACGAGATGTACTGCGCAGCCAGTCCGCCTGCCGCCAGCAGGACCAATACCAGCCAAAGCAAGCGGCGTCCCCACGGCGAGCGGCGTTTCTGCCAGTCCAGTTGCAGCGGGTCGTCGGTCAGGTCCTGCAGCACTTCGGCGCGTACGCCGGGTTCTGCGCGCTCGCGTTTTTTGCGCAGCGGTTCAATCGATGGCGAGTCGTCGTCATCGATTTTGTCACTGGCCGACAAACGTTCGCGGCGCGCATTCGGGTCGATCGGGTCGTGCAGGCGTAGATGCGGGATCGCCGGTTCGTCATCCACATCCACCGGCTCCAGCGACAGCGAAGGTTCGGTGCGCTCGGATTTGACCGGTTCAATGTCGTCGATCTGCGGCTCGTTTTCCGGCTCAGGCAGCCGTTCATCGGCGGGTTCGCTGAACAGACTGTCAGGCCACGCGGCATCGTCCGGCTCCGGGCTGTCGCGCCGGGCGCTCAGAGATTCTTCGCGCGGGCGGCCGAGTTCGGTGGCGGGCTGGATTTCCCGTTGTTCGAGGCGGGCGAGTTCTTCGTCCAGGTCAAGGCTGTCGAGATCAAGCTCCGAGGCGCTCCACTGCTTTTGGCTGATGGCGCGCGGTGCTGGCTGCTCGACGATGGGCGGTGGTTCGATAACAGGCGCGATCTCGACAATCGGCGTCTGCTCGACAATTGACGGCGCCACCGGCGTCACCGCGTCCTTGCCAGCGTGTTGTTCCAGCAGCTGTTTGGCAGCGTTGAACACTTGCAGGCAGGAGCCGCAGCGAACCACTCCGCGGGCCACGCTCAATTGAGCATGGCTGACACGGAAACTGGTTTGGCAATGCGGGCACTGGGTGACGAAACTGTCGGTCATGCGGCGATCCGGATTATGCAGGCGGTCATATTAGCGCCGACGGCCGGTGATGCGCACCCAGCCATCGCGATTGGCGATCGGGTCGAGATCGAAGTCCTGCGCGTAAGCAGCGGCAACTTCATCACCTTGCTCGGCAAGGATGCCCGACAGCGCCAGACGCCCACCGGACTTGACCAGCCCGGACAGTTGCGGCGCCAGCGAAACCAGCGGGCCGGCGAGAATATTGGCGACCAGTACGTCGGCTTTGACCTGCGGCAGATCTTCCGGCAGGTACAGCGGGAACAGTTCGTCGGCAATGTTGTTGCGCCCGGCGTTGTCGCGCGAGGCTTCCAGCGCCTGCACGTCGATGTCGGTGCCGACAGCTTCCTTGGCGCCGAGCAGCAGGGCCGCAATCGCCAGGATCCCCGAGCCGCAACCGAAGTCGAGCACGTTGCAGTCTTTCAGGTCCTGACCGTCGAGCCATTCCAGGCACAGCGCGGTGGTCGGGTGAGTGCCGGTGCCGAACGCCAGGCCCGGGTCCAGCAGCAGATTGACTGCGTCAGGCTCAGGCGCGGCGTGCCAGCTCGGCACGATCCACAGGCGCTGGCCGAAACGCATCGGCTGGAAACCATCCATCCAGCTGCGCTCCCAGTCCTGATCTTCAATGACTTCGCTGTGATGCTCGGGCAGCGGGCTGCCGGTCAGCAGTTCCAGATGAGCCAGTACCGGCGCCGGTTCGGTGCCACCCTCGAACAGCGCGAGCAGGTGGGTGTGCGCCCACAGCGGGGTGGTGTTGAGTTCCGGCTCGAAGATCGGCTGATCTTCGGCGTCCATGAAGGTCACCGAAACGGCGCCCACTTCAAGGAAGGCGTCTTCGTAGGTTTCGGCTTGTTCCGGGCTGATGGCGAGACGTACTTGCAGCCAAGGCATGGCGGGCACCTTTAAATATATCTGTGGGACAGCCCGAAGCTGCAAAGGGGCGCAGTTTACGCTAGGTCGTCAGCAAAGTGGATAAACCGGTTCACTGTTACAAAACCAATCACTAGATATACATATGTATGGTCTGAACCTGTTTTCCGGCAAATACAGTGAAGCTCATTCCACAACAAGAATGGATTGAGCGACATGACAGATAAACAAGGGAGTGTAGAGGGTCAACGGCGTATCGCTGCTCCCGCGAGTACGGCTCAGGCGCTTCTTTTGCGATTAAGACGCTGGAAGGTAATGGTCGACGAGCGCTTGGGCAGTCAAATGACATTACTCGAAGCGATGGAACATTTCGCATTGATAGAACTGCGCGTTCATTACCCGCAAGACAATATCGTGCCTGGCTTTGTCATTTCTCTGCTCGACGCGGTACTTCAAAGGCTCATTGACCGCCAGCCTGTGGTTTTTCGAGCGGTACAGGACTCTCCGTATCGCTGGCCGGGCGGCACGGATCCGGGATTGCCTTCGGGGCGTCGCGAGGTTGTCATCCAGACGGTGGAAGCAGTCGCTTCGTATTTTCTCGATCAGTACAAGACATACCTGCGAGAACACTGGGCTCCAACAGAGCAAGAGGCTTCGTTTGATCTTATGGTCAAGCGCAAGCTGCAGCGCTTTATCGATGACATCGATAAAGCATTCCATCGCGATAGCCTCGCAGGGTTGGTACCTGATCGGCTGCGACAAAAAATTGAAAGGATCCAGAAGCGCAGTTTCGCAAGGTATCGATTGACCAGGCTGGCGAATGCCCGGGAACGCCAGATCCTCGAGGCGCTTTCATTCGCACAGCTGCCGCATTGGTTGCGGGTCTTGAATGAATCGGACCGAGTGTTGTTGCATGAGTATCAAGACCAGACCTCACAAGCCCAGGAATCGCTTGATGGTTTGCTTGAGGGATACGGCACGTTGCGCGCCTACGCCCGGCAGCAGGCCATCGACCATATCCAGCTCAAGCTGGACATGGAGGTCGAGCCGGACATTATTCAGGTGCGGTTGATGTGGCGTTCGGCCGTCGGTCAGCCGGTACAAGATCGAAGCCTTAGCGAACTGCTGGCGGCCGGGCCGATCAGCGAGGATTTCGCCTCGGTGCTTGAGGTGAGCAGTGGTTCTTCACTGCGTAACCAGCCTCTGGAACCTGCATTCATCGGCCACATGCTGTCACAGCAGGATTTTCCGGCTCAATACCTGCAAGCCCTCGGTCAGCAATACGAACGTGCCGACGTGAAAAAGGCCTTGATCGACTGGTTCACGCTGCGATTGCAGCAAAGCGCATTTGTTGCACGTTGTGCGGGTCATATCACGGTGGATGACCATGAGCGTCTTGAGCAGGCGTGGGACAGCAGCAATGTCTCAGCGACAAGCCTGCGTGTTGCCGGTCTGACACTTCCCAATGGCATGAAATGTACCGAGTTGCTGGTGTTTTACCGCGAAGAGACCGCAGGGGATGTTCGTGACCTGTTGTTGTATGCGCCCAACAAGCCCGACGGACAGGAATGGATCCGGCTGACTTCACTTGCAGCTTTGAGCGAAGAGGTGTGGGAATGGACCCAGACCGAATCGGGCCGAGAGTATCTGTTGCAACAGGTATCGACCGTCGCGGCGCGCACGGCGCGGGAATACTTGTTCGACGTATCGGCCAGGCCGAGCTTATGGGGAATGAGCAGTGACATCAGGCGAACAGCAATGGGATTCACGGATTGTGTAGAGGACGCCTCCATGCTGGGGCTCGCGAGGACCCTTGATCAGGTCGAACAGGAGAACTCACCGCGCTGGTACACGGCCCTTGCACTAGAGGCCCGTCGACGTATCAGCAGTCTGAATCAGGAACTTGTGGTTCATCAAAAGGTTTTCAACGATTTACTTGGCCGATATGAAGTCTTTGTCGATTTCGCCAAGCGCACGGTCGCCCAAGAGCTTGCGCCTTACATGCGCAGCAAGAATGTGCTGGAGCCGGTCGACCCCTCGACGGTTCTGATTGACTACCGCCCCAACCTCACCAATGACAAGGTGCACGTGGCCAGCCTGCTGGAGCTGGCCATCTATGGGTACGATGACAATTCGGGCATCGATCATCCCCGACAAGGTGTGCGCTCGTCGGTCGGCCAGGATTTGAGCCAGCTTCGCAGTGCTGATCTGGCGCTGTACCTGCGCACGGCCTATCTGGGCGACAAGTATGCCCGCGAGATTCGGGGAAAGTTTCTTGATGCGGGCGATGCGGTATTCGCAATGCGCCGAAGCGCCTATCGGAACGTGCTGTTGTCCAAAATGGATCGTGACTTGCGCGTCGCCAGAAGTACCGGTCAGCTGGACGATAAAGTGTATCTGGCGCTCGTCCGGCAAGTTTCGCTCTTGAGCCAGGCACGATCTGCAGGGCCCCGGGTTTCTGTGACAAGCATTGCAGAGCGCGAAGGGATGTTCAGGTTTACCGTCCGTGGCAACGTGGTGCTCGGGGTCTATGTTTTTGCCTGTTTCGACCCCGGCGCGTCCTATTGGCTCTACATGCCGGATGCAGCCGACGGCATGACCTTTCGCCCCTATCAGAGTCTCTTCGGGGAAACCGCTGGCAAGCTGAGTGACTATGTCATGGCACGTGTGGCCGTCTCCGCACGTAAAACCGTCTCGCGCTTACTGCGTGCCATGGCGGCAAAAAACATGAATGTGGATATGGTGTACGAATCGCAGCGGGTGAGCGATGCCAGAAGCGAGTTCAATGCTTATATCGAGCGCTCGGTCACTGACGTGGAAGACGTCACCACAAGTCGCGCAGAGATGATCGAAAAACAGGTAGTCAAAGGGCTGATGTTCGCCTCTGCTCCCTTTTGTCTGTTGTTTCCACCGTTTGCCCTGCTACTGGATATCGTGTTCGTCGCAGTCAGCGCCAAAAAGGCTATCGAAGCACACTTGGAAGGCGATACGGATGGTGCGCTCATTCATTGGCTGGAAGCGTCCTGGGGCGCGCTGTTCGCCATGGTGGGCGCCGCAAGTGCGATCAAGCTGCTTGGGCAAGCGGCCAGGAGCCTGAAGCAGGCGACAAGGTCGATATCGTTGGTGGCTGATCGCCTGAGAAATCCTCCAGCGGTCAGGGTGAAGCAAACGTTGTCGATGGATGAAGCTGTACATTTCAAGCCTGGGCAGGCCGTCAGAAAAACGCCAGAGAATTTGCAGCTGGTTTCCACAGAGGGCACCTTTTTCGGTACTTATCACAGCCCCTCCAGCGTCGGGTCTGAATCCAGTTACTACATTCGCCGCAAGGGCAAGTATTACCAGGTAAAGGAGCACCCGACTTTCTATGGATTGATTCTGATCGATCCCCGTCTTTCCTCGACGAGATCTGCCCGACCCATATTCCTTTCGGCGGGTGGAAAGTGGGTGCATACGAGGATTGGAGCGAGGGGGGGTGAAGGCGTCCGCTATCTTGGCCGTGCCGACAATCTGCGCAGTGCGTTTCCGGGGCGGGCCGAGCCGGTAGTGAACAGAGGAGCCATGCAGGGCGAGGCCGTGGTGGCGAGGTTCAGCGCCAGTTCGAGGGACAATTATCTCTTTTCACTGAATGCGCAGACCTGTGTGATCGCCTCCCTTTACAATCCGGCTACAAAGGCCGGGGCCGTCATTCATTTTGATCATAATATTCGTTCGCTGATCGATCGCACTGTGAAGGACGTGATTGGGCGTCTGGGAGGGACTGCGCAGGACATTCGCAGCACCCTCGTGGGAGGCGACTGGCTGACAGGGGCAGACATCGGCGGCTCGGTGAGGCAAGTGATGAAACAGCAAGGGTTGCGGCCTGACTGGGACTATTGGTCCTACTCTTCTTGCCTGGGCAACAATTATGGCGTGACGTTGAATTTGAGCAATGGCGTCACCACGGTATACAAAATATCCAGGGCTCAGTTTGAGCGGATCTATTTGCCCATCTGGAAGCGTGCTCGTGATGGAACCGACAACGTATCAAGACGTTTCAATGTCTTCAGGGAGCGATTCCGCGCAAAGCCGCTGAAAGAGAGCGCAGCGGGTACTGTCGTGGATGACCAAAACCTTGTGGCAACCCCGCGAATGGTCGAAGAGCAGGCTTTTGCAATGGTGTTGTTGAGCTGAGCCGCTGCTTGTCGTTATACAGGACTCATAAAAAAACCCCGGTTCAGATGGACCGGGGTTTTTGATTGCGCCGCTCGAAGCGTTACGGCTGTTTAGCCAGCTTGTGCTCGAGGTAGTGAATGTTCACACCGCCCTTGCAGAAGCCTTCGTCACGAACCAGATCACGGTGCAGCGGGATGTTGGTCTTGATCCCGTCAACCACGATTTCGTCCAGGGCATTGCGCATGCGGGCCATGGCTTCGTCGCGGGTGGCGCCGTAAGTGATCAGCTTGCCGATCAGCGAGTCGTAGTTCGGCGGAACCGCATAACCGCTGTACAGGTGCGAATCGACGCGAACGCCGTTGCCGCCTGGGGCGTGGAAATGCTTGACCGTGCCCGGGCTCGGCATGAAGGTTTTCGGGTCTTCAGCGTTGATCCGGCATTCCAGCGAGTGACCGCGGATAACCACGTCATCCTGAGTGAACGACAGCTTGTTGCCAGCGGCGATGCTGAGCATCTCCTTGACGATGTCGATACCGGTGACCATTTCCGAAACCGGGTGCTCCACCTGAACACGGGTGTTCATTTCGATGAAGTAGAAACGACCGTTCTCGTACAGGAACTCGAAAGTACCCGCGCCGCGGTAGCCGATGTCGATGCACGCCTTGACGCAGCGAGCCAATACTTCTTCGCGCGCCTTCTCGTCGATGCCCGGTGCCGGCGCTTCTTCGAGAACCTTCTGGTGACGACGTTGCAGCGAGCAATCGCGGTCGCCCAGGTGGATGGCGTGACCCTGGCCGTCGGACAGTACCTGGACTTCGACGTGACGTGGGTTGGTCAGGAATTTTTCCAGATACACCATCGGGTTGCCGAACGCCGCGCCAGCTTCGGTGCGGGTCAGTTTGGCGAAGGCGATCAGGTCTTCTTCCTTGTGCACCACGCGCATGCCGCGACCACCGCCGCCGCCAGCGGCTTTGATGATCACCGGGTAGCCGACTTCACGACCAATGCGCAGCGCCGTTTCTTCGTCTTCCGGCAGAGGGCCGTCGGAACCTGGAACGGTTGGCACGCCTGCTTCGATCATCGCGTGCTTGGCCGAAACCTTGTCGCCCATCAGGCGGATGGTTTCGGCTTTCGGGCCGATGAAAGCGAAGCCGGAGTTCTCGACCTGCTCGGCAAAATCGGCGTTTTCCGCGAGGAAACCGTAGCCTGGGTGAATGGCGGTAGCACCCGTCACTTCAGCGGCAGCGATGATGGCCGGGATGTGCAGGTAGGACTGAGCGGCAGAAGCCGGGCCGATGCAGACGGATTCGTCTGCCAGACCCAGGTGCATCAGCTCTTTGTCGGCCTTGGAGTAAACGGCGACGGTCTTGATGCCCATCTCTTTGCAGGCACGCAGAATCCGCAGGGCGATCTCACCGCGGTTCGCGATCAGAACTTTTTCCAACTTCGCAGTCATCAAAGGCTCTCCGCAGTTCAAACGATGGTGAACAGCGGTTGGTCGTACTCAACCGGCTGGCCGTCTTCGACGAGGATGGACTCGATCACACCGCTGGTTTCAGCTTCGATGTGGTTCATCATCTTCATGGCTTCAACGATGCACAGAGTGTCGCCTTTCTTCACGGTCTGGCCGACTTCAACGAAGGCTGGCGAGGCTGGCGAAGACTTGCGGTAGAAGGTGCCGACCATCGGCGAACGGGCAACAGTGCCGTTCAGCGCAGGGGCAGCAGCGGCAGCCGGGGCTGCAGCAGCAACCGGAGCAGCTGCAACAGGTGCGGCGGCCGGCGCTTGCATTGGCGCTGGTGCGTAGTACTGCTGAGCCGGGGTCTTGCTGTGACGGCTGATGCGTACGGACTCTTCGCCTTCCTTGATCTCGAGCTCGTCGATGCCGGACTCTTCCAGCAATTCGATCAGTTTCTTAACTTTACGGATATCCATGAATCATCAACTCCCAAGGGTCGGTCAGGGGCGCTTAACGCTTGTAGTTCAAGTCGTTGCCTGTGTTTCAAGCTGTTCTAGTGCAGCCTCCAGGGCCAGTCGGTAACCGCTGGCGCCAAGGCCGCAGATCACTCCCACCGCTACGTCGGAGAAGTAAGAGTGATGGCGGAAAGGTTCGCGTTTGTGCACGTTGGACAAATGCACTTCGATGAATGGGATGCTCACTCCCAGCAACGCGTCACGTAATGCGACACTTGTGTGCGTAAAAGCTGCTGGGTTGATCAGAATGAAATCGACGCCTTCGCCGCGCGCAGCGTGGATGCGGTCGATCAATTCGTACTCGGCATTGCTTTGCAGATACAGCAGATGATGGCCGGCTTCACGGGCGCGGCGCTCCAGATCCTGATTGATCTGCGCCAGGGTCGTTGAACCGTAGGTGCCGGGTTCGCGGGTGCCGAGCAGGTTCAGGTTGGGGCCGTGCAGCACCAGGAGGGTTGCCATCTGCGTAGTCCTTGTTATGAGTGAGCAATCGTCAGAACCCGGCGACTATGCCGCAAAGACTTTGTGACTGTCCAGTTCTATGCAATAGCCAGCACGATGGCCGATGTTTGCGCGAAATATGTGACTGAGGGTCCTAATCCGGTCACTTGTGGTGAACCCCCTGTAGGAGCTGCCGCAGCCTTCGGCAGCTCCTACAGGGATTTTCGTCAGACGCGGAAGGCCTGCACGGCTGTATGCAGTTGCCCACCCAACACCAGCAGATTCTCGCCTTGTTCGCGCCCACGGCCGATACGCACCAGATTATCCCCACCCAACTGATGAATCCGCTCGCTGTGATCGCGAATCTCGCTGACCGCACCGCTTTGCTGCGCGGTGACATCGGCAATGCGGATCGCCGTGTCGGAAATGGTCTGGATCGCGCCGACGATTTTATCCAGTGCACCATCCGCCGCTTGTGCCTGATTGGCGGTGGCTTCGGCATGTTCGACTTGCGCGCGCATGCCTTCGACCGATTGCCGCGCCGCCGTTTGCAGGCCAGCGATCAGCGTCTGAATCTCGGCTGTCGCACCTGCGGTGCGTTGTGCCAGCGAGCGAACTTCTTCGGCCACCACGGCAAAACCCCGACCCATTTCCCCGGCGCGCGCCGCTTCAATCGCCGCATTCAGCGCGAGCAGATTGGTCTGGTCGGCAATCGAGCGAATCACCGTCAACACGCCGCCGATGGTCGCCGACTCTTCAGCCAGATGCTCGATCATCTGCGCGTTGCCCTGAACCTCACCAACCAGCGCGTGCAGGCCGGTGAGGCTCTGGCCAATGACGGTTTGACCATGCTCAACGGCCAGTCCGGCATGACGGCTGGCATCCGCCGCTTGCTGTGCATCGTCGGCAACTTGCTGGATGGTCGCTTCAAGTTCACCGAGGGAATCGCGGATCAACGCGGTGTCGCCGGCCTGATGTTCGGCGCCGCTGTGCAAGTCGTTACTCAGTTCGGCCAGGGTGCGGCTACTGCCTGCCACTTGCTCGGCATTGCCGCGAATGGTGCCGACCAGATCCACCAGGTAGGCACGCAAGCGGTTCAGTGAGGCCTCGATGTCACGCAGTTCACGGTTGGTTTTGCCCAGATGAATGTCGCGACTGAAGTCGCCCTCGGCCCAGGTCGAAAGCGCCGGCGCGAGATTGGTCAACGTGCGCGCCAGGCGCCGTTGCAAAGTGTCGATCAGTAAAGCGATCAGCAGAATCAGGCCGATCATCACGCCTTGCATCAAGCGCACTTCGCCCTGGATCTGGCCGTGCTGGGCGCGTACCACCGGCTCCAGTCCGGCGATGGCTTGCTGTACGGCGGCGATTTTCTGGTGAGTGGCGGCGCTGAGGTCGGCGCGTTTCTGGATCTGGTCGCGAGTGCGCGCAAGCTCCGCCGGGTAGCGGGCCAACAAACTGTTGAGTTCACGCTTGAGGCCGACCCCGGCATCTTCGGCAACGGTTTTTTCACTGTTCTCGATGCCCATCATCGCCGCGAAGTCGTCGCTGCCCGATTCATTGTTGGCGACGACGCCGAGCAGCGGCAGGGCATCAAGCGCTTGAGCCTGCGAGCGAATACTGGTGACTTCGCGCTCAACATCGACGCCCAGTTCACTGCGCCCGCTGCTGACCAGTTTGTCCCGCGCTAATGACAGTTTGCCCAAGTGCTGCGACGCGGTGAGCAGTGGCGTCAGATAAGCCGGATTACCGTTGGCGTAGGTGCTGAGCTGGTCGAGGCTGGCACTCAATTCGCGCTCGGCCTGCAACAGCAGTGCCTGTGGGTCGCCGGCCAGTTTGCCGGCGGCGAGCAAGTCGGTTTTGCTGAACTCGGCAAGTCCCGACAGGCTCGGGTGCAAAGTGTCAGCCAGTGCTGGCGGCAGTTCGGCGAGTTCTTTCTGCAAACCGTCGATGGCCTGGCTGGCACTGCTCAAGCGCAGGGCATCACCGCTGGCGAGGTAATCCTCGACGTTGCGTGCCACCTCGTTCTGAAATTGCTGCGACAGCCCCAGGTAACGCTCCATCAACAGATACGGACGTTCGAGGGCTTTTTGCGACCACCACAGCGTGGCGCCGAGTGCGAGGCACACGGCGACCAGCAGCAGCGTATTGAGATTGGTGAGCAACTTCAGGCGCATGACGGCTACCAACGGCAGAAATGGTAAGCGCCTGAATTTATTGCGGTTCTGTTACAGGGTTATGACCGAATCAGTGGAATCCGATGAAAAAGTGGCACTTTGCTTTGAGTCGCGCGCGGTCTGCACGCGATTGCGGCCGGCACCTTTGGCGCGGTACAGCGCTTCATCGGCCTGACTGGCCATCATCAGGCTGTCGCAGTCATCGTGCATCTCCACCACGCCGGCGCTGAAGGTGCACCACAAATCCTGCGGCTGCGCCGGGTAATGGATTTCGGCGAAGCGCTGACGAATTTCGTCGAGCACTTTGTGCGCGGCTTCTATATCGGTGTCGGGCATGACGATGGCGAACTCTTCGCCGCCGTAGCGGCCGATGAAGTCGGTCTTGCGCAAGCGCTGCTTGAGAAACAGCGCCAGACTCTTGATCACGCGGTCGCCCATCGGGTGGCCGTGGCTGTCGTTGACCCGTTTGAAGTGGTCGATGTCGAGCATGGCAAAACTCAGCGGCTTGTTCTCGCGGCGGGCGCGGAACGAGCAGTCTTCGAGCAATTGCAGAATGTGCGTGTGGTTGTACAGACCGGTGAGGCTGTCGCGGACCATCCGCGCTTTCAGATTGCGCGCACGGGCGGCGCGGTTGCGCACGGTGGTGATCAGGTGACGCGGCTTGATCGGTTTGGTCAGGAAGTCATCGCCGCCCTCGCTCATGGCGTCGAGCTGCTTGTCCAGATCGTCTTCGGCCGACAGGTAAATGATCGGTACGCTGACATAACGGTCGTTGTGGCGAATCACCTTGGCCAGCTCAGTGCCCGTGCAGGCCGGCATGTACATGTCGAGAATGATCAGATCCGGCTGGAAATCCGCCAGTTCGGCCATCGCCTGAATCGGTTCGATCAGCGTGCGCGTGACGATCCCGGCGCTGTTGAGCAGGCGCTCGGTGTGCAAGGCCTGCGCGCGCGAGTCGTCGATGATCAACACTTTATAAGGTTCGTACTGGGCGACGCAGGTGAGGACTTCGATCTTCTCCAGCAGGCTCGACGCTTCGAGGGTGCCGGTGAGGAACTCCTGGCCACCGGCGCGTACGGCGGCGAGCCGTGTCGGCGTGTCGGTTTCGTGCAGACTGAAGAACAGCAGCGGCAGCGGTTCTTCGAGGCCAACCTGGGCCTCGGCGGCGAGTTTCAGGCCGATGCCGGCGCCGCTGAAATCGACGTCCATGACGATGGCGGCCGGCAGGCGCTCGACCATCGAGGAGCGGAACGCCGAAACACTGTCCAGCGCCTGCGCGCTCAAACCGAAGAACTCCAGTTGTTTGGCCAGGCGCTCGGCGCGGTCGTGGTCCTGCAGCATCACGTAGATCGGTTTGCGCAGTGGCGGCAGAAAGGTCTGGTCGAGTTGATCGCCATGGCGCAGGCCGGTGCGCGACAAGCGTTGCATCAAGCGATTGAGATCGGTGATCAGGCCGCTGCTGAGGCGTCCGCGATTGGCGTCCACCGCTTCCAGCGACTGGCTGATGTGGCGTGCAAGCTGGGTATGTTCCGGCTGTTCGAAACGCTCGGCAAAACGCAGCAGGCGCAAGTTGGCCTCGCTCAGTTCGGCGAGGTCGACAGTGGACCACTCACTGCGTTGCAGGCGCTGCCATATCTCAAGAATCTGACGTGCCTGATGAATTACCCGCTGGGCAAAGTGGTGCTTGAGACGCTCACGGCTGGGGTCTTCTGGCTCGGTCATATCCTGACTACTAGTTAGGCTGCATGCTGAGATCGACTGGTGGCTCTATGCTAGCACCTCTTTTCCCTTACACGAGTGTCGTACGTCAATAATCTGCAATGCGTCACCATTCAGTTTCTGACCGGGCGGTTTTGTTTTTGACCTTGGTGTCTGACAAGTCCCCGTAGGCCGGGCATTCCCTGACTAAGCTGGGTGGTCAGGATGACGGGGCAGTGGTGCTTTTATCCGTGCAGTGAATGACCTTTGCGATGGTTTTCAATCCGATGGGCTGAAGCGTGGGCATCGGGGATTCCCTTAGTGAGCGTCGAAGCGTCATTCGCCCACATGATTTGCGGCTTATCTATACTCGCGGGTGCCCGGCCTTGGCACGTTGTTGTATGGTTGTGGTCGAACCGTTGAACCCAAGATTTGAAAGGATATCGCCATGCTGGACTGGAAAAACCGCGCGGGCAGCGCGCCCGAACGTGCCGCCGAGCCCAAGTCGGCCGCCCGCAGCTATGTCGGTGGGGTGCTGTTCAGCCGAGCTTTGGCCACGCTGATCGGCCTCTATCTGCTGGTGACCATTGGCCTGGGCTGGTACTGGAGCCAGGAGCCGGCGCTGTTTCCGGTCGCGCAAAACGCTCAGGTAGCTGCCGAGAAAGAAGGCAAGCAGATGGTGATCGGCTACACCACGGTTGAAACCCTGAAGACCGTCGCCGGCACCCTGCTCAACAAACCGGGCGGCTATATTTCCAATGATCGCTTCCCGCCAGGCCTGTGGATGGACAACACGCCGAGCTGGGAATACGGCGTACTGGTGCAGGTGCGTGACCTGACCCGTGCCCTGCGCAAAGACTTTGCCCGTTCGCAATCGCAGTCGGCGGAAGATGCCGATCTGGCCAAGGCCGAGCCACGCTTCAACTTCGACAACAAGAGCTGGATCCTGCCGTCCAGTGAGTCGGAGTACCAGGAAGGGATCAACTCGCTGAGCCGTTATCAGGCGCGCCTGTCTGATCCAACCCAGAAAAACGCGCTGTTCTATGCGCGCGCCGACAACCTGAACAACTGGCTCGGCGATGTCGGCACCCGTCTCGGTTCGCTGTCACAACGCCTGTCGGCCAGCGTCGGTCGGGTCAAACTTAACACCGCGCTGAAAACCGAAGTGCCGGCGATCGGCGAAGTACCGCAGGTTGACGAAGAAGTCGTCGAGACTCCGTGGATGCAGATCGACAACGTCTTCTATGAAGCACGCGGTCAGGCCTGGGCGCTGTCGCATTTGCTGCGCGCCATCGAAGTCGACTTCGCCGATGTACTGGCGAAGAAGAACGCCACCGTCAGCGTGCGCCAGATCATCCGTGAGCTGGAAGCTTCTCAGGAACCGGTCTGGAGTCCTATGATTCTTAACGGCAGCGGCTTCGGCGTGCTGGCCAACCACTCGCTGGTCATGGCCAACTATATTTCCCGTGCCAACGCTGCTGTGATCGATTTGCGTCAACTGCTCAATCAGGGCTGATTCATGAGCCAGAAAGCCAAAGAGGCGGCCCATCGCGCCGCCTCGGATGCCGAACAGATCGCCTGGGTCGACGAGCAGGACAACCTGCTCGGCGCCCTGGTGCGCGCCGATCTGCGCGAGCGCGGGCTGATCGGCCGTGGCACCTACATCATGTTGTTCAATTCCGCCGGTGAGCTTTGTGTGCATCGGCGCACGTTGAGCAAGGCGATATATCCCGGTTACTGGGACGTCGCGGCGGGCGGCATGGTACAGGCGGACGAGACCTATGCCGAGTCAGCGGCCCGTGAGCTGGAAGAAGAATTGGGCGTCAGCGGTGTCGAGCTGACTGCCCATGACCATTTCTACTTCGAAGACACCGGCAATCGTCTGTGGTGTTCAGCGTTTTCCGCTGTGTGGGACGGTCCGCTCAAACTGCAGCCTGAAGAAGTCCTTGAAGCACGCTTTATTCCGGTCGGGCAGGTCATGCTGGAAATCGAGCAGAAGCCTTATTGCCCGGACTCTCTGGCAGCGCTCAAGCGCTATCTGAAGGCGCAGCAAAGCGACGTCGCAAAGAACACATAAATTGGCGCCGATTGGCACTTAGCAAGTCGCATTTTTGCCGTTACACTGCGCGACCTTTTCAAACTGCACCAAAGAGTTTGAGGTTGGCCTGCTGACCCACTGTAGGAGCTGCCGAAGGCTGCGATCTTTTGATCTTGTTTTTCAAGAGCAGGATCAAAAGATCGCAGCCTTCGGCAGCTCCTACGGCTCAGCAGTCTCGTCGCCAAATTCCGGTGCAGTAGCGCTGCCCCTGCCTGAGTGGGGCTTCGCGGTCGCTGACCTTGCCCAAGGTTGCGATCAGTCTTTGTCCTCCCAAGAGGATTGCCGGTGGCCAAAAAAGCCGCATCCTTCGCCGCCTTAGGTGGCCTGGTATTTTCCACCGACGCAGGTCGTCATTGCCCGGAATGCAGTCAGCCGGTGGACGCCTGTATCTGCAAACAAACCGTGATCCCGGCCGGCGACGGCATTGCCCGCGTGCGACGCGAGAGCAAGGGTCGTGGCGGCAAGACGGTGACCACCATCACCGGCGTGCCCCTGGCCGAAGACGCGCTCAAAGAGTTGGCGACAACGTTGAAGAAACGTTGCGGCACTGGCGGGGCGTTGAAAGACGGCATCATCGAAATCCAGGGCGATCATGTCGAGCTACTCTTGGCTGAGCTGATCAAGCACGGTTTCAAAGCGAAGAAGTCCGGCGGCTAGCAGCCTCTGTGAAATCCATCTGCGGCTTGATCCGGCGCTGAAGCAGTTCAGATCCGGCGTCGTCTCCATGGTTTTCACAGAGCCTGTTCATGACCGGTTTCTAAACTCCACGCGGTCAGCGCGGTCTACCGCCGCGCTGACGAACCGTCATTTTCATACTTTAGACTGCGCCGGCCTGAGATCAGGCGACGCACTATGACTTCTTTATAGGGGACTTCGATGTCCGTACGACGCACACGCAAAGACGATGGCAGCCAATGGACAGTTGCGGACAGCCGCAGTGTTTACGGGATTCGCCATTGGGGGGCCGGATATTTCGCGATCAATGACGCCGGTCGCGTCGAAGTTCGTCCGAACGGCCCGAGCAGCTCGCCTATCGACCTGTTCGAGCAAGTTGACCAACTGCGCAAAAGCGGTTTGTCCTTGCCGTTGCTGGTTCGTTTCCCCGACATTTTGCAAGACCGCGTACGTCAGTTGACCGGCGCCTTCGATTCGAACATCGAGCGCCTGGAATACCAGAGCAAATACACCGCGCTGTACCCGATCAAGGTTAACCAGCAAGAAGCGGTGATCGAGAACATCATCGCTACCCAGGACGTTTCCATCGGTCTGGAAGCCGGCTCCAAGCCTGAGCTGCTGGCCGTGCTGGCGCTGGCGCCGAAGGGCGGCACCATCGTTTGCAACGGTTACAAGGACCGCGAGTTCATTCGTCTGGCGCTGATGGGCCAGAAGCTCGGCCACAATGTCTTCATTGTGATTGAGAAAGAATCCGAAGTCGGTCTGGTGATCGAAGAAGCCGCCTCGCTGAAGGTCAAGCCACAGGTCGGCCTGCGCGTGCGTCTGTCGTCGCTGGCGTCGTCGAAGTGGGCGGACACCGGTGGCGAGAAATCCAAATTCGGTCTGTCGGCAGCGCAACTGCTGTCGGTGGTCGAGCGCTTCCGCGCGGCGGGCCTGGATCAAGGCATTCGCCTGCTGCACTTCCACATGGGTTCGCAGATTGCCAACCTGGCTGACTATCAGCACGGCTTCAAAGAAGCCATCCGTTACTACGGCGAGCTGCGCAACCTCGGTCTGCCGGTCGATCACATCGACGTCGGTGGCGGTCTGGGTGTCGACTACGACGGCACGCACTCGCGCAATGCCAGTTCGATCAACTACGACATGGACGATTACGCCGGTGTCGTGGTCGGCATGCTCAAGGAATTCTGCGATGCGCAGAGCCTGCCGCATCCGCACATCTTCTCCGAGAGCGGCCGTTCGCTGACCGCGCACCACGCGATGCTGGTGGTGCAGGTGACCGACGTCGAGAAGCACAACGACGAAATCCCGCAGATCGAAAACAAGGAGTCGCTGCCGGAAACCGTGCAGTGGCTGGTTGACCTGCTCGGCCCGACCGACATCGAAATGGTCACCGAAACCTACTGGCGCGCCACGCACTACATGAGCGACGTGGCCGCGCAGTACGCCGACGGTAAACTGACCCTGGCCGAAAAAGCCCTGGCCGAGCAGTGCTACTTCGCGGTGTGCCGTCGCCTGCACAACTCGCTGAAGGCCCGTCAGCGTTCGCACCGTCAGGTGCTCGACGAGCTCAACGACAAGCTGGCCGACAAGTACATCTGCAACTTCTCGGTGTTCCAGAGCCTGCCGGACACCTGGGCGATCGATCAGGTGCTGCCGATCATCCCGCTGCACCGTCTCGATGAAGAGCCGCTGCGCCGCGCGGTGCTGCAAGACCTGACCTGCGACTCTGACGGCAAGATCAACCAGTACGTCGACGAGCAGAGCATCGAAACCAGCCTGCCGGTACACGGTTTGAATGAAGGCGAAGACTACCTGCTGGGCGTATTCCTCGTGGGCGCCTATCAGGAAATCCTCGGCGACATGCACAACCTGTTCGGTGACACCGACTCGGTGAACATCTACCAGAACGCCGATGGCAGCGTGTACCACGCCGGCATCGAGACCCACGACACCATCGAAGACATGCTGCGTTATGTGCACTTGTCGCCGGAAGAACTGATGACTCACTACCGCGACAAGTGCGCCAGTGCCCGCATCAGTGCCAGCGAGCGCACGCAATTTCTCGATGCCTTGCGTCTGGGCCTGACCCGCTCCTCCTACCTGTCTTCCTGAGGTCAGGTGGCGATCTCGCCGGGTTGTCTGAATTTTTCCTGAAGGTGGTGGAAAATTCGGATGATCCGGTGGGATATCTCCCAAAATCTTCGCGAAAGGCTTGGCATTCCCGGCCAGAAAAGTCATCCGGTCTGCTTTTCGCGTAGGTCATTTCCTAAGTTGTACTTCAGCTCTCTACTCGGCCATGGCTCTCGGCGAGAATCCCCGGCCGCCCCTCCTGTAGAGATCCGCCCATGTTCGATCCAGTCAACGAGTCGTCGTTTCGTCTCGATGTAGCGGGCCTGTCCGACCCCTTCGAAGTCCTGGCCTTTACCGGTAGCGAAGCCCTCAGCGAATCCTTTGTGTTCGAGATCGATGTGTTGATCGACGATCCGCACCTGGATCTCGCCGGCCTGCTTTACCGTTCGGCGTTCCTTTGTTTCGGGCCGTCGGGGGAGGGCGTGCACGGGCAATTGCAAAGCCTTGTCCAGCATGAGCATGGACAAGGCATGCGGTTGAGCCGGATCCGTCTGGGGCCGAAACTCGATTGCCTCGCGCTGCGCTACAGCCAACGCATTTTCAGTGGCCGTTCGGTGCCTCAAATCATTGAGCAAGTGCTCAGGGAGCACGGGATCGTTGGTGCTCAGCGCCGTTTCGAATTGCATGGCAACTACCCGGCCCGGACGTTCTGCACCCAATACCGCGAGTCCGATCTGCAACTGCTCCAGCGCTTGTGCGCGCAGGCGCAGATTCACTATTACTTTGAACACCATCGCGACCGGCATTGTCTGGTATTGGCCGATGATCCGGCGCAGCTGCCGTTGGCGGGTACCGCGCGTTATCGGTGTGAAGACGACGGTGACGGTCCTGCGGCCTTGCACCAATGGCAATTGCAAAGTGCAATGGCGGCCAATGTATCAGGCGTACAACGCGCTGAAGGTCAGAGTGATCTGGCAGCGTTGCGCAGTGGTCATTGGCTGCGTTTGGCCGGGCATCCCTTCGCCGAATGCAATCGCCCATGGCTGCTGACACGCATTGAGCATCGCGCCGATCCATCCGACGAACCGCCCTACACCAACCGACTGTTCGCCGCGGTGCAGCTGCCGTGTGCCTCGGCCAAGGCGCCATCGCGTCTGCGCATGCACAGCCTGCAACGTGCCTGGGTGGTGGCGGTCGATGAACCACAACCCGACCGTTTACGCCCGGTGGCGGTGCAATTCGACTGGCTGTATCAAGGCGAAGGGGCGGCGCCGAGTCACTGTTGGCTGCCGCTCGCGCCGTCTCTGGCACAGGCACCGATGGCCGCGCTGAGCGATGGCGTCGAGGTGGTGGTGAGCTTTTTCGAGGGCGATCCGGATCAGCCGATGATCAGCGGTGTGCTGCAGCCGCCCATCGCCGCCGCCGACAGCGACTTCGACGAGGTGCCGCAGTTGCCACTGCCCGACAGCCTGTTCAGTGACGGTCTGCCGCAACTACTGATGTCTGGTGAACCTTTGCTGCTGTTGTGCCTGATCCCCGGCGGCGGCAGTTTCAACCATTGCTCCCAGTCGGTGTGCAGTTGTCGACTGGTCACCGCGCTTGAACAGAGCGGCGCGACATGAGTGGCGCGGCACTTGAGTCCATGGCGCAGTGGTTGTTGCTCGATGGCCCGGATGCACCGCAGGCCTTGCGGATCTTGCGCCAGGCGTTTGTCGATGTGCAGTGCTTCAGTCTGTTCGATGGCACCGAGTTCGAACCGGTCAGCGAGCACGGCCCGGTATTGATCGATTTGCGCGATTGCCCGGCATTGGCCGCGTTGTGTCACAGCGACCCGAACACCTGGCGCGGGCTGTTGCTTGGCAGTGAGGTCTCGGCGCAACGGCTGCTGAGGCACTTGCAGCGCATGCTCACGGTGTCGTTCGGATTGAGTCATCGGGCCTTGCTCAGTTATTACAATCGGCAGACCGCGAGCTATTTTTTCGACGCTTGCGACGCCGCCGAACTGAGTCGCTGGCTCGGCCCGATCCGCCAGTTGCGCTGGTTCGGCGGCACCTGGGCCGACCGTGCGATTGGCAGTCAGGGCTGGCAGCAGTTGCGCAATCCGGGGCTCGCCGTCGAGCCGCTGAGCATCGAACAAAGCCTGACCCGTCGCCAGCGCGAGCGCCTGCAAACCTGTCTTCTGGAGCAGCACATCTGGCGCTGGTGCCAATCGCTGGGAACCGATTACGCGACGATGTCCTCCCATGTTCAACAAGGCCTGGCGCTGGGATTCAGCGACCGCACCGTGCTCGATGGCTGGTTATGGCTACGCTTGCTGCATCCGCGTGCCGTGCTGGTGCCACCGCCGGTGGGGCTGACCCAACAGCAGCGGCTTGACCATGTTCGACGCCAGTGGCACGGCGATCAGTCCTGAGGCGAGGTTCGGCGCGTATGACACGGTTTTTCCGGCAAGGGATCGGCGCAGTGATCGGCATTGTATTGCTGCTGGTGCTGAGTGGTTGTTCGCCGGTGCAGGTGCTCAATGCGCTGACCCCGGACAGCACTTACGAAAAAACCGTGGGCATCGCGTATGGCGACGACCCTCGGCAGAAGCTCGATGTGTATGTGCCGCATCGGCCGATGCCCGGCGCGCCGGTGGTGGTGTTTTTCTATGGCGGCAGCTGGAACAGCGGTTCGCGCGTCGACTACCGCTTTGTCGGTGAAGCGCTGGCGTCCCGGGGGATTGTCACGGTGGTGGCGGATTACCGCTTGTATCCGCAGGTGCGCTATCCGCTGTTTCTGCAGGACGGCGCGCGGGCGGTGGCGTGGACCAAAGCGCATATCCGCGAGTTTTCCGGCAACCCGCAGCGCTTGTATTTGATGGGCCACAGCTCCGGCGGCTACAACGCGGCGATGCTCGCGCTGGATGGCGAATGGCTTGCGGCGGTGGGCATGTCGCCCGGGGATTTGCAGGGCTGGATCGGTCTGGCCGGGCCGTATGACTTTCTGCCGATCGAGAATCCCGAAGTGCGTCCGGTGTTCTTCTGGCCGGACTCGCCGGCGCAATCGCAACCGATCAATCATGTCAGTCGCGGCGCACCGCCCGCGCTGCTGATAGCTGCAAGCAAAGATGATCTGGTCAACCCGACGCGTAATACCGGCGGACTTGCGAGCAAGCTGCGCGAGGCCGGGGTGCCGGTGCAGGACTTGTATTATTCGCGGCCCAATCACATTACGTTGGTGGCAGCCTTGTCACGACCGTTGCGGCAACTGGCGCCGGTGCTCGATCAGGTGGTCGGGTTTATCACCCACACGCCGGCTCAGTGAACGCCGCTACTGAACCAGCCATCGTTGCGCTTGAGCCACCAGGCTTGCGCGCCAAGCGTCAGGCTGCGCAACACCATGAACAGCAGAAAAGTTATCCACAGTCCGTGATTGCCGAAACCTTGCAGCGCCCAGGCGAACGGCAGTAGCAGAACCACGGTGATCAGCATGCCGTTGCGCATTTCCCGCGCGCGGGTGGCGCCGATGAACAAACCGTCGAGCAAGTAGCTCCAGACCGCAATCAGCGGCAGCACGGCGAGGTAGGGCAGGTAGGCGAACGCCGTGTCGCGCACGCTCTGGATGTCGGTCTGCATCTCGATAAACAGGTGCCCGGCCAGCAGAAACAGTGTGGCAAAGCCCAGACTGGCGATCAGTGACCAGCCGCCGGCCACTACCAGCGAGCGACGCAGGGCCAGACGATTACGGGCGCCGATGGCGTGTCCGCACAAGGCTTCGACGGCATGGGCCAGACCGTCCAGCGCATGTGCGGTCAGCAGCAAGCCATTGAGCAGCAGCGCGTTGGCCGCCACCGTCGAATCGCCCAGCCGCGCGCCTTGCACGGTGATCAGGAAAAACACCGATTGCAACGCCAGGCTGCGAATGAAGATATCGCGGTTGACCGCCAGCAACGGGCGCCAGCTCTGCCAAATCTTCAGCGCCGCCCAGACAATGTGCCCCGGGTACGCCCGCAACGCCTTGCGGGTCAGTAGCAGGCCGAGCAGGGCGCCGCTCCATTCGGCAATGACCGAGGCCCGCGCCGAACCGACCACGCCCCAGTCCAGACCGATGACGAACCAAAGATTGAGGACGATGTTGATCAGGTTGGTGGTCAGCAGAATCGCCAGCGGCGCCCGGGCGTTTTGCGTGCCGAGAAACCAGCCGACCAGCGCATAACTGGCCAGCGCCGCTGGCAGGCCGAACAGCCGCGTGTGGAAGAAATCACGAGTGAGCTGATCCAGCTCCGCCGAAGGTTGCATGAAGTGCAGTGCAACTCCGCTCAGCGGCACACCCAAAGTGCCAAGCACCAGCGCCAGCCCCATGGCCAACAGCAAACCCTGCAACAGAATCTGCCGCAACGCCGCACCGTCGCTGCGCCCGGCGGCCTGTGCAGCAAACCCGGTGGTGCCCATGCGCAGAAAACCCATGGCCCAGGCGAGAAAGGTGTACAGGCTGGCGCCGACCGCCACCGCACCCAATTGGTGGGCGTGAGGCAAGTGACCAATGACAGTGCTGTCGACCAGCGCCACCAGCGGTACGGAAATATTGGACAGTATCATCGGCGCGGCGAGTGCCCAGACCTTGCGGTGCGTCGGGCGGTCGCGCCAGTCGGCGATCAGAGTGGACATGCGGGCTCCTTGGGGAGCGGCATTGTAGCGGTAGAAGCCACCCTCACCCCAGCCCTCTCCCAGAGGGAGAGGGGGCCGATCTCGGTTTAATTCCTATCCCGAGTTCGACTCGGTATCTCAGGTCGGTGTACTTCTCGAAAACACCCCGGTCAGTCCCCTCTCCCTCCGGGAGAGGGTTAGGCGGGCGGCGTTCCGATGAGGGGCTCTTCAAGCGTTTAATGAATAATCCAGCTCAACAACCACAACCCCAGCAACAACCAGATGATCCCGGCAATGATCGACGCATTCATGAACGCCCGAATCGCTGACCACAACAGCATCAGTCCGACGATCAGCGCGATGATGCTGATGATCGAGGTGTCCATCCCCAGTGTCTTGGCCAGCCCGTCGACAAAGTTGCCACCGGCATTGCTCAGAATGTTGAACAAGCCACTGAGGCCATCGACGATAAAACGGATGACCGAACCGAGCGCCTGGCCGAGCCATTCGAAAAAGCTTTCTACCTGCATGTGTGCATCCTGATGAAAGAGCTGAGCCTTGGGCCACAACGCAGGTGGCCGAGTTCCCTGCATGATAGAAGGTTTGCACCCATTCTGTGTGGGAGCGAGCCTGCTCGCGAATACGGTGGATCAGATAACTGATGGGTTGAATGACACAGCGCTTTCGCGAGCAGGCTCGCTCCCACATTAGATCGCCTGCGCCGCTTGCCTTTGGTGGGTATCCCCCCGAAGCTATACGCCTTCAGGAGAGCCCGATGAACCTTGTTGAACTGACCGAACGCCTGCACGCCATTCGCGACCGCAATGACTGGCGGCAATTTCACAGCCCGAAAAACCTCGCCATGGCGGCCAGCGTCGAGATGTCCGAACTGGTGGAAATCTTCCAGTGGCTGACGGAAGACCAGTCGCGCCAGCTGTCGGCGGACAAGCTCGCCCATGCCGGGCAGGAAGTCGGCGATATCGTCCTGTATCTGTTGCTGCTGTGCAGCGAGTTGGGGTTGGACATGAATGAAGTGGTGCGTGCCAAGCTCGCCGACAGCGAACGGCGGTTCAGCTGATGAGCGACCGGCATTTCGATCAGTTGGCGACGCGTTTCGCCGAAAAAATCTACGGTGGCGCCAAAGGTGCGATCCGTCTCGCGGTGTTGCAGGCTGACCTGACCGAAGCGCTGCCGGATCGTCCGTTGCGCGTCCTGGACGTCGGTGGCGGCCTCGGCCACATGTCGCTGTGGCTGGCCGAGCGCGGCCACGATGTGACCTTCACCGAGCCGGCCGCGCCGATGCTCGAAGGTGCGCGCCAGCGTTTTGCCGACGCCGGGCAAACCGCGACGTTCATTCAGGCATCGTGGCAGGAACTGCTCGGCCAACTCACCGAACCGTACGATCTGGTGATCTGCCACGCCGTGCTGGAATGGCTCGCCGAACCCCACGCGATCCTGCCGGTGCTGCATCAACTGACCAAACCCGGTGGCTTGCTGTCGCTGGCGTTCTACAACCGTGATGCGCTGATTTATCGCAATCTGCTCAAAGGCCATTTCAAGAAAATGCGCAAGAATGTCATGGCCGGCGAAAAGCAGAGCCTGACCCCGCAGCAACCGCTCGATCCGCGCGAATTGGCAACGCAACTCGACGGCCTGTGGCAGGTCGAAACCCAAAGCGGGATCCGGGTTTTCCACGACTACATGCCAGTGGAATTCCAGGCCCGCGCCGAACTCGTGGATTTGCTTGAGATGGAGCTCGCTCACCGTCGTCACCCAAGCTTCGCCGGGCTTGGGCGTTACTTGCACTGGATCTGCCGGCCGATCTGATCGGAGCGCGACATGAAAGCTCAATCCGGGTTACTGCTGATCTGTCTGGGGTTGGCTGCTTGCCAGAGCAGCAACCCGTACGTGGCGCAATCGCGGCCCTTGCCGCCGGCGCCAGCGCAAGCCGCCACTACGTTTGACCGCAGCGCGTACCCGGCGCCGCCGCGTGATTACGGGCGCTATCGCAGCTGGGCCTGGCTCAACGGGCAACTGCCGCCGGGCACGGCCTGGGCGGATTCGGCGCAAGTGGCCGAAGCGGTGAGCAACGCGCTGGATCAGCGCGGTTTGCGCCCATTGCACGACAATCGCCCGGCCGACCTGTTGGTCAGCGCCAATCTGCGTCTGGAAACCCGCTTGCGTCAGGTCCAGGACGACTACGGTTACTACGGCGGCGGATACGGCGGCTACGATCGATATGGCCGTGGTTACGGCATGTACAACACGGTGCCGATCGTGCGCACGTATTCCGAGCAGGTCGTGGTGGTGCAGGTCAACCTGTTCGACGCCGGCAGCGGTCAACCGGTGTGGAGTGCCAGTGCCGAAACCGCGAACAAGGGCAGCGAAATCGATCGCACCGATTCGATCCGCGAGGCTGTGGAAAAGGCCATGTCGGCGTATCCTCCCAGTTAGCTTCGTGCCCATTCGAAGCGCCCGCAGGTTCATGTCTTCCACCGGAGAAAACCCATGTTCCGCCGTCTCGCTTTATTGGCCATGGCCGCGCTGCTCAGCGCCTGCGCCGCCAACCAGGTCAATCACGACTTCGATGCCAGCCGCGACTTTGCCGCCTATCGCAGCTGGAGCTGGAAAGACCCCGCCCTGCAATATCGTCCCGATGATCCACGGATCAAGAGCGACCTGACCGAGCAACGCATCCGTCAGGCCGTGGCCGATCAGCTCGACCAGCGCGGTTTGCGTCCTGCGGCGGCGGGCACCAAGGGTGACTTGAGTGTGCAGACCTACTTGATCGTCGAGGATCGCCAGCAACAAGTGACGACCAATTACGGCGGCGGTTGGGGTGGCCCGTGGAACGGCTATTGGGGCGCGCCGATGTACAACGAAACGCGCAACATCACCTATAAGGTCGCAACCATCCAGATCGACCTGCTCGACGGCAAGGACGGCAAACTGGTGTGGCGCGGCAGCGATGAGCAAATGCTCTCCAGCAAGCCGAATCCGCAGGATCGCAGCAATGCCATTCGTGAGACGGTCGCCCGCATCCTTACCAACTATCCACCACGCTGAGTCTGTTCAGAGAAAACGGGAGCCCTTGAGCTCCCATTTTTTTTGCCCTGCGACGACCCCCGGTAGGAGCTGCCGAAGGCTGCGATCTTTTGATTTTGCTTTTTAGAGGCCAAGATCAAAAGATCGCAGCCTTCGGTAGCTCCTACGGGGGATTGCGCGTCTACACTCACTTGCATCAATGGAGCTAGCGGCAAAGGAGTGCGCCATGTCGCCTCGTTCGCGATTCAACGGCCCGGCCCGTCAGCGCGGGGCGATCGGCTTGATGGCGGTACTGACCCTCGGGCTGGCGCTGGTGTGCATGGTGCTGGTGGTCGACAGCGGTCGTTTGTACATGGAGCAACGGCGCTTGCAGCGGGTAGTCGATGTCGCTGCGCTGGAGGCTGTTTCCCGGGGTGGCGATTGCTTGCCAGGCGCCAGTGCAGCCCAATACGCGGCCGCCAGTGCGGCGCGTAACAGTTTCACCGTGGCGCAGGGGGGAAGTACCCTGGTGGTGACCTGCGGCACCGTGCAAACCGGTGCGAACAACCTGCGCGGCTTCTCCGCCGACGCCACGAAGAAAGAGGCCATCAGCGTGGTCGCCACCCGCGTCGTGCCCACCAGTGTAGCCGCCGCGTTGTATGCGTTGTTTTCGCCGGGCGGCGTCTCGCCGACCACGCGTCTCGGGGCCACAGCTGTCGGCGCCTCGGCGATTCTTCCGCCCCAGGCTCAGTTGACCATCGGCACCACGCTGGCCACCGTGGATGCCAGCAAGTCTGCGCTCCTCAACTCGATATGGGGGGGAATGCTCGGTGGCAGCCTCAACCTCAGCGTCGCCGGATGGAATGGGCTGGTGCAGAGCAATATCAACCTGCTCGGTTATCTCAATCAATTGGCCCTCGATGTTAACGTCGACGCCGGCAACTACACCCAGTTGCTGGCCAAGAGCATCCGGGTTGGCCAACTGCTCGACACCGCCATCACCGTGTTGACCAAGGGCGGCACCACGACCAGCATCGCGGTCGACGGCTTGCTCGGACTCAAAGCGGTGGTCGGTAACAGCGAAGTGGCGCTGGGCAAATTGCTGCAGTTGCAGACCGGTGCCACGTCGGCTGCGCTCAATGCCAATCTGCAGGTGTTCCAGCTGCTTGAAGCCGTCGTGCAAGTGGCCAACAGCGAGAACGCGCTCACCGCAACGGTGCCGCTCAGTATTCCGGGGCTGGTCAACGGCTCGGTCAAAGTCAAAGTCATCCAGCCACCGCAATTGTCCGCCGTGGGCAACCCGGTGCTGGCCAAGGCCGACCCCATGGGCGCCAATCGAATCTACGTGAAAACCGCGCAGGTGCGCACGTTGATCTCGCTGAATCTGCCCGTGCTGTCAGGCGTGGCCGGGCTGGCCAGCGCGATTACCAGTACGCCCTTGGTGGGCGGGCTGACGGACACCCTCAACAACCTTTTGCACCTGAACATTGCCGGCACGCTGAACTCGTTGTTCTGCACCTTGGGTGGCACTTGTGAGCGCACCAACCTGCAAATTCTGCCCACGTCTTCCATCGACATTTTGCTGGAGGCCGCTGCAGCCGACAGCCATGTCACCGATTTCAACTGCGTCAGCGATGCGAGCAAAAGCCTGACCACCCAGACCAACTCCTCGCTGGTCAAACTCAAGGTCGGCAAGATCGACGCGACCAACGCGTTTTCATCTGCGGCGGATGTCACCGTGCAGCCGCTGGCATTGATTGATGTCGGCGTGATCACCTGCACCATTCCCTTGTTGGGCCTGGGTTCGGCCACCTGTGACCCGAACTCGCGCAAACCGTTCTACGGCGGCGGTCTCGGCGTGAAGGTCGACACCACGGTGGCCAGCACTCAGAACATCCATACCTACAACCAACCGCCGGAAATCAAGCAAACGCCGCAGACCTACAGTTTTGGTACACAAGGTGTGGTCAATAGCCTCAAAGGCACGTTGAGCGGGGTTCAGATTCAGGCTTACAAACCCACCGGCTCAAGCCTGCTGGGCGGCTTGCTCACCACCACCGCCGATGTGCTGGCCGGCGTCAACAACACGCTGGGCGTGGTCATTGATAATCTGTTGAGCCCGGTGCTCGACCCGATTCTGGACGGTTTGCTCGCCAACCTCGGCATCACCCTGAACAGGGTCGATGTCGGCGCCAACCTCAGTTGTCGACCGCCCGGACAACCGACGCTGGTGATCTAATCGCTCAGCGCAATCGGCAGCTCGATGCAGAACCGCGCACCTTCAGCACCATTGCGTACGCTCAAGCGGCCGCCCATGTTTTCGATGATGCCGTAGCTCACCGACAAGCCCAGACCGGTGCCGACGCCGACCGGTTTGGTGGTGAAGAACGGCTCGAAAATGCGTTCCAGCAGGCGCGGGTCAATGCCGCCGCCGTTGTCCTCGACCCACAAGCGCACGACGTGTTCATCGCACTCGGCATGCACGGCGATCCATGGCTGGAAGTCGCGATCGGCTTCGCGCTTGCCGAGCAAGGCGTCGCGGGCGTTGACCATCAGGTTGATCAGCACCTGCTCAAGTTGATCGACGTAACCGCGCACCTCGACCTGGAAACCAGCCTCTTTGATGCGCACCTCGACACCTTTGCCGCGCAGCCCTTCGGACAACAGCGACAACGTGCCTTCAATCGCCTCGAGTGGGTTGAACGGATGTTGTTCGATTTCCGAGCGGCGCCCGAACACGCGCATGTGATCCACCACCCGCGCGGCCCGTTGCACTTGCGCGTCGATGCGATTGAGCTTGTCGGTCAGATAATCGATTTGCACATCACCGTTGCCCAGGCGCTTGAGCACATTGACGATGGCCATGCGCATCACGTTCAGCGGTTGATTGATTTCATGGGCCAGGCCCGTCGCCATTTCACCGAGGGTGGCCATTTTTGCGCTCTGCGTCAGTTGTTGCTGGGAGCGCCGCACCTCGGTGTTGTCACGGCCCACCGCTTGCACTTCGACCAGTTGCCCCTGTGCATCGAACACCCCGCGATCCGACCAGACCCACCAGGCATGTTCGCGACCGGGCAGGCGCAGATTTATTTCGGCGGTGCTCACCGGCAGTTCCGGAGTCAATTGGCCGATGCGCAAAAGGAAGGCTTCGCGCTGATCGTCGGACATCCAGCTGCCCAGATTGACCCCGGGCAATTGCTCCGGCGGGCACTCCAGATACGTCGCCAAAGGCCGGTTGCCGAAGGTCAGTGTCAGGTCCGGGCGATAGCGGCAGATCATCGCCGGCGAGTCTTCGACCAGAATCCGATAGCGCTCTTCGCTCGCCTTGACCTGTTCGGCGGCGAGCGTGGCCTCGGTGACGTCCAGCCACAAGCCCACCGCTTCCACGGGCAGACCGAGATCGTCGCGCAGCAGCCTGGCTTCATCGAGCAGCCAGTGGGCGTTGCCGTCGCGGTCAAGCACTCGATAACGCGCGCTCACCGTGCCTTCGCGCAGCAACAGGCGGGTGCGTTCGAAGTAGCGCGGGCGGTCTTCGGGGTGCACGTGTTCCACCAGTCGGCCATTGTCACAGTCGGCCAGACTCCAGCCGAGCAACGGTTGCAGGCTGGCGCTGAAGAATGTCGGTTGCAGCGCACCTTCGACATAGCGCTGCACGTAGATCACGGCGGGTGAGCTGGCGATCAGGTTATCCAGCCGCGCATGGGCGGTCGCGGCCTGTTGCTGCTGATTCTTGATGTCGCTGATGTCGAGCATGAAACCGACCAACCGGCGTTCGGCGCCGATGCCCAGCGAGCGGCCTTGCAGGCGATACCATAACGGCAACGCTTGATCGCTGCCTTGCAAGCGCACGCACATTTCCAATGGGCTGCCTTCATCCTGTAGGGCTTGCAGGCGACTGCGCAGTTCATCGCGGTCGGCGGGATGCACGCGGTTGAACCAGTCCTCAATCGGCAACCGTTGCGCCGCAAGCCCCAGACTCTCAGCCAGTGCCGGCGCCAGTTGCACGTCGGCGCGGTCGTTGCTGATTTCCCACCAACCGGTGCCGAGCAGCGCTTGCAGCACATCCAGGCGCTCCAGTTGCTGATGGTGGCGATGCTCGCGCAGGCGTTCCAGTAACGGCGCGGCGACTGCTGCGGCCAGCAACAGCCAGTCGTGATCGTTCAGGTCCGGCGCCTGTTGCTGCGGGTTGTAAGCGGCGCACAACAGCCATGCGGCCACGCCTTGGGCGTCGCGATAGGGCACGGCGAAGCCTTCGTTCGGGCCGAGCAAGGCGCTCAGGCGCGGTTGTTCGCCAGGTGACAGGCGTTGCGGCAACGCGCCGTTGAGACTGTCCAGACTTGTGCCCAGTGCTTGCTGGTCACGCCAAATCTGCGGCGCATTCAGCGCCGCGTAATGCTGATGGATCTGCCAGCCCTGACCCTGTTCGTCGAGCAATGCCACCGCCAGACAGGGCACGTGCAAATGCTGACTCAGCCGTTGCAACTGCTCGCCCAATACATCAGGCAGACGGGCGAGGCTGCCCAGGCGCAAATGGTCGCGTATTTGCGTGGCCAGCAACTGGCATTGCTCGCGGCTGCGCGTCTGCCGTCGTTCGCCGAGCAGGTCACCAATGTCCAGCAGTTGCAGGAGCCAGCCATCGCCCTGTGCCTGCAGCCAACCGCGCAAATGCAGCGGCGGACCGGCCAGGCTGAAAAAATCCAGGTCGAGCATTTGTCCCTGCCAGTCGGCGGGGCCGCCTTCGAGCGCAAGACTGCTGTGCGGCAAGACGTATTCGAGCAGGTGCGCGGGGTGACTGGCGGCCAGCCGCTGCGCGAGGACATGGCGCAGCGGCCCGCTCAAATGATTGACCTGGCCGGCGCCATCCAGATACAGCTGCAGGCCGACACTGGACACCTGAGGGCTGTTACCCGGCGGGACGGTTTCCGGGTGGCGATTGAGCAGGCGAGCGAACAGCTTGTCAGCGGAACTCAAAATTGCAGGCTCGAGGAGGCGCGCAAAGTCGCCGGCAGGCGCGGCACCGAGCCGATGCCCGGCAACACCAGAAACGGCAGTGCCTGATTCAGTTTACTGGTGGGGTAGTTGATGGTCACCGTCAGCACGCCGCCGGTATAAGTGATGGTGCTGTCTGCGGTCGCGTTGAAGTTCAGGGCGCCAGGCAGCCAGGCCAGTTGCCGGTTCAGCTCGGCTCTGGCAGTGGCGGTGACGGCGGCGGGGTAATTGGCGGTGGCCGGATCAAGTGCAACGCTACGGCGTACCGCCTCGGCCGTCGATGCATTGAATGACTGCATCAGCAACAGCGGCAGGCTGTAGCTGACCAGACCATAAAACACGGCAAAAAAAATGATGAACACCAAGGCGAATTCGATAGCGACGGCGCCTTTTTGCTTGCGGGGGAGGCCGGATTTCATGAGTGCGTCTACCCTGACATTCACTACGTAATATCAGCATAGAATCATTCAGCCAAAACGGACGTTTTTTACCGCATGCACAGCGTTGTCTTACTCCTCTGGCTGACACTCTGCGCGGCGCAGGATGCCCGGCAGCGGCATATCGGCAACAGCCTGACCCTCGGGGTGGGCGGGTTGGCGCTGGTGTATTTGCTGAGTACCGGCAACACCTGGCTCGGTGCCGACATGGCGCAGGCGGGGTGGGCACTGTTGCTGGCGCTGGCCCTCACTCTTCCCGGTTATATTCTGAAACGATTTGGCGCCGGCGATGTGAAATTAATGACAGCCTTGGCTCTTGCGACGAACGGCACTGTGCTGCTCGGCGCGTTTATCGGCGCTGCGCTGTCCAGCGTCATCTGGATCCTGCTGGTGCCAAAACTCTGGCCGCATATGGGTCAAGGGCTTAGAGAACATCTTCGATATCTAGGCCAGCCGCTGTCAAAAAAGCTGCCATTTGCGCCGTTCGTGCTGACCGGAACATTTCTGACTCTGTGTTGGATCCATTAGTCGCGCAGCGCCACTACTGCTATGTACATAGTAGGAAAGTGGGTCTACTTTCAAATCAACGTTATACAGCCTCGCGCTGTCAGTACAGGAACGGTCAGCCTTTGGCCTGGGCATGGAGTGGCAAGTGAACAAGCTTACGTCTGCGATAAAGGTTCTGGTGGTCGACGATCAGCCGCTGATCGTCGAGGAACTCTGCGAATTCATCGAAAGCAGCGGCTACCACTGCGTGCCTTGCGAATCGAGCAAGCAGGCAATCGAGCAATTCGTCGAAGACCCCGCCATCGGCCTGGTGCTGTGTGACCTGCATATGCCGGACATGGACGGCATTCAACTGGTGCAGGAGCTGCAGCGGTTGGCCGGTAAACACCGGGTGTTCGAGGCCATCATGCTGACCGGGCGTGCCGACAAGCAGGACGTCATCAAGGCCTTGCGCGCCGGCATCGCCGACTACTACCAGAAACCGATCGATCTGGATGAACTGCTCGAAGGTCTGCAGCGCCAGGAAGCAGCCTTGCAGGAACGGCAAAAGACCCTGCATCTGGGCCATTTGAATCAGAAGCTGCAATACCTCTCCGAGTCGATCGACGACCTCTACCAAGACCTCGACAAAGTACGCCGAGCTCCCGCGCCCGTGAGTGATGAAGCGCCGGGGGATGGCGAAGGCGTGGAGATACCGGCGATTTTCAATCAGCTGTCACCACGTCAGCTCGATGTCGCCCGGTTGGTGGGCAAGGGCCAGACCAACTATCAGATCGCCTGTGAGTTAGGCATTACCGAGAACACGGTGAAGCTCTATGTCTCGCAGGTGCTGCGTCTGACGCACATGCATAACCGCACCCAATTGGCGCTGGCGTTGTCACCCGGCAATTCGGGACGGCAACGGGTCACCGCGCACTGACGGCTATTACATGACCCCGGTACTGATCGGGGTCATGCACCTCCAGCGCTATGGGTCTTGGACTTGGGAAACAGGTTGTCCAGGGTTTCCAGCAAACGCACGTGATAGATCGGTTTGCGGAACAGGTCCAGCACCTGCAGGCGCAGCATATCGCTGACGTCCTCCATGTCGGCATGCCCGGACGTGACGATCACTGGCAAGTGCTGACGCGAAGTATGTTCACGCAGACGCTTGATCAGCGACATGCCGCTTTCTTCCGGCATGCGCAGATCGGTGATCACCAAGGCGATATCGGGATGCCGGGTCAGGTGATGCAAAGCGAGTTTTACCGACGTGGCGGTGTGGCAGGTGAAGCCTTCGCCCTCCAACAACTCCGCGAGCTCCAGCAGTGCGTCCTCCTCATCGTCGACGAGGAGCAACTGCTGGCGCGAAGTGAGTGAAGAGTTCATGGGCAACACCTGCAATGGACTGAGTGCTGACGGTAGAACCCAATGGCCGCATTGACAAGTTATCGGCCCGATCAGGGTGTCGGAGTCAGCGCAGTCTGGATAGCGGTCAGAATCGCGGTGACCTGCGTACCGATGCCGTTACCAAATGCGGCAATCACCAGCGCCACCAGACCGACCACCAGCGCGTACTCGATGGCGGAGGCGCCTTCGGTATCTTTTGCCAGGCCTTTGAAGAACGCGATTTCGGATTTGATCTTTTGAACAATGAGGGAATACGACATGAGAATTCTCCTTGAGCACGCCAGGTGTTGCGCGTTCGCAACATGATTTCCCTGTGCCAGCATCAGCATTGTCGGCATTTCTCGACCCTACAACTGTAAGAACGGATTAACACCTAAGTAGTAGTCAGTCGTTTAACGCAAAAAAACCACGTTTGGCGCTTTAGGCCTCTACTTTCGTTGGATATTTCCACCTTCGTAATGGCGTTTTGTTCGGGCTGCGCTACCGTCAAATAGCGAAATAGTTACTTGTTCATAGCTGCCTGATTGCGAAGTTATCTCGTTGGAAGTCACGGGTCATTGCATAAGAGACAAGCGCAGCGGGAAAGGGAGAGCCGTCATGAACAGTCGCGTCACTTTGGGTCTGGCCGGGTTGTTCCTGGTGGGCGCCATCATCGCCGGATATTGGGGACTCACATTGAGCCGGCCGCCAGTGACCGAAACGGTCGCGGCACCCGTGGCGGCGCCTGTCGTCGCGCCCGCTGTCCCGGCTGAACCTGTGGAAGACCCCACACGGCAACCTGTCGTTGTGCTGCTGCGCGATATCGCCCCCTTCGTGAAGATCACCGCAGCTGACGTTGCCGTGGAAAAACTGCGCACGGCGCCCGCCGGCAGTCTGAGCAAAATCGAACAGGTGGTCGGCCGTACGCCGTGGCGGCCGTTGAGCGCCGGCAGTTGGCTGAATGACGAAAGCTTCGAGCCGGGCAGCCAACTGGCGCGGATGATCCGCCCCGGTGAGCGCGCACTGGCCGTGGCCGTGGATGAAGTGATCACTGCCGGCGGGCAGTTGGCGCCCGGTGATTACGTCGATGTGCTGCTGTTTTTGCGCAGGGACGAAAGCAATCCACAGGCCTCGGCGCAACTGGTGGTGCCGGCCGTGCGCGTGCTGGGTGTCGGCAGTCAGATGGGCCTGACCAACGATGGTCAACCCGCCGGCCCGGCGCGCAGTGACGACGAACGCCTGAAGCAGGAACAACAACGCTTGGCCGCGCGCAGCGTGGTGCTGGCTGTGCCAGAAACATTGCTCAGCCGCTTGATGCTGGCCTCGGGTGCCGGTGTATTGCGCCTCGCGGTGCGCAGCGCCGATGAGCAGCAACTGACGAAATACTGGGCTGGTGAAAACGATGCCGCCACACGTCTCGACACGCCTCGGCGGGAGCTGCTGGAGTTCAGCCAATTGTCCCTGACGGCGCCACCCAGACCGATGGCTATGGCCGGGCAACCGGCTGCACGAAAACCGACCGTGGAAGTCATCCGCGGTGCCGAAAACGCTCAACCCACTCCCTGATTCGAGCAAGGACGCCTTTACATGCGCACACGCTTTACGCCTCTGTTCAACGGCTTGCTGCGGGCCTCGCTGCTGAGTGTCGCCTCGATCGGCAGTGCCGTCGCGGCTGCAGGCAACTGCGCCGCGCTCGGCCCGCTGCCCGCGACGCTCGAAGTCGGTGAAGGTTTGCAACAGGCACTGCAATCCCCCGTGGCGATCACCCGGGTGGCGGTGGGCGATCCGAAAATTGCCGACGTGCGCGTGACGGGCGATCAGGGCATCCTGCTCACCGGCGTCGCGCCCGGCGCCACCACGTTGATGATCTGGAGCGCCTGCGCCAGCACCCCGCGTCAGAGCATGGTGTTTGTGCAAGGTAAGGCCAGTGCCGCGATGACGACCGTTGCGCTGCCGGCGACGGGTGATCCGAACTTGCCTTCTCAGGTGCAGACCGACATCCGCTTCGTCGAAGTCAGCCGGACCAAACTCAAGGAAGCGGGCACCTCGATCTACGGCAAAGGCTCGAACAATTTCCTTTTCGGCGCACCGGGTACGGTGCCCAACACCGGGGTCACGCCTGGCGTCGTGCCATTGGCCAACATCGATCCGCGCATCGCGGTACCAAGCATCCCCCTGGCCAACGATATGTTCAATATTGTCTGGGGCGGCGGCAGCAGCAAATTCCTTGGCATCGTCAACGCGCTCGAGGGCAGCGGATTCGCCTACACCCTGGCGCGGCCAAGCCTGGTGGCGCTGAGCGGGCAGAGCGCGAGCTTCCTGGCCGGCGGTGAAATCCCGATCCCGGTGCCCAGCGCCAACAGCAACAGTTACTCCATCGAGTACAAGGAGTTCGGCATCCGCCTGACCTTGACCCCGACAGTGGTCAGCAACGACCGCATCGCCCTCAAAGTCGCCCCGGAAGTCAGCGAGCTGGACTACAACAATGGCGTGACCATCGGCGGTACCACGGTGCCGGCGTTCACCATTCGGCGCACCGACACCAGCATCTCTCTGGCCGATGGCGAGAGCTTCGTGATCAGTGGCCTGATCAGCACGCAAAACGCCTCTCAGGTGAACAAGTTTCCCGGCCTGGGTGACATCCCGATACTCGGCGCTTTTTTTCGCAATTCTTCAATCAATCGCGAAGAGCGCGAGCTGCTGATGATCGTCACCCCACACCTGGTGCAGCCACTGGCGGCCAATGCGCCGCTGCCGTCACTGCCGGGGGAAAAACTGCGCAACTACGACCCGAACTGGTATCGCCTGTACTTCCTCGAAAACGGCAACTTCGATAAACGCAGTGGGTTATCGCAATGAGCCAGAGCCTCAGCCAGACCTTCCTCGCCATCACCCGCAACGACACCGATCTTGAGTGGCTGCAAGGTGCGCTGGCGCCCCTCGGCCAAGTGGTCAGCGCTGGTGGCGGCAGCCTTGACGAGTTGTTGGCGCTGGTCGACGTGACCTTCGCCAGCCTGGTGTTCGTAGGGCTTGATCGCGATCATCTGGTTGCTCAAAGCGCCTTGATCGAGGGTGTACTGGAAGCCAAGCCGATGCTCGCCATCGTCGCCCTCGGCGACGGTATGGATAACCAGCTTGTGCTGAACGCGATGCGCGCTGGCGCTCGGGATTTCGTCGCCTACGGCTCGCGCTCCAGTGAGGTCGCCGGGCTGGTGCGGCGTTTGAGCAAACGCCTGCCGCCGGTGACACCGAATGCCCAGCTCGGCGGTTTGACCGTGCTCTACGGAGTGCAGAGCAACGCCGATGGCGCTCTGCTCGCCAACCACATGGCGCTGGTGGTGCAGAAGAGCGGCCAGCAAACGTTGCTGCTGGATCTGGGCTTACCGCGCGGCGACAGCCTGGCCCTGCTCGGGCTTGAGAGCTCGTTCCATTTCGGCGATGCATTGCGCCACTTGCGACGTCTCGACGCGACCCTGATCGACAGTGCTTTCACCAGCGCCGAAGCGGGTCTGCGCATCCTCGCTTACGCTGCGGGCGACGAGCCGCTGGAGCGCACCAGCGCCGCCGAGTTGTACATGCTGCTCAGCGCGTTGCGCCAACACTTCCAGCACATTGTCGTCAACCTTACCGGCCAGCCTGACAGTGAAGCGCTGCGCACCTTCGTCAGTCATTGCGACAAGCTATTGTGGTACACCGACCAGAACGTGCTCGACTGCCGGCGCAACCTCGCCGTACTCAATCTGTGGCGCGAAAAAGGCATGAAACTCGATCACGGCCGGCTGCTGGTGGATCGCTATCTGCGCAACGTCACACCGGACTCCGACACCCTCGGCAAGACCTTTGGCCTGGAGGTGATCGCCGTGCTCGCCTACAGTCCGGAGATTCGTCTCAACGCCAAGAACCAGGGCGTCACCCTGTTCGACCTGGCCCCGCGTGAAGCTATCAGCCAAAGCCTGCGCACCCTCGGCGAACGCCTGGCGAAACGCTCCGAAGGGCTGGCCAAACCCAAGGTCAGCTGGTTCGATCGCTTGCGAGGCACATCATGAACAGCGAGCAACTGTTCGGCGGGCCGCAACGTCATGCCGCCGGCAATAGCGACCACGATGGTTTGAAACTGGTGTTGCACCGCTACATCATCGACGCCATCGAAGAGTCCGGGAAAAACCTGCTGGAGGGCTCGCGGCAGGTGCTGTCGCAGTTCGTCATCGACAAGGTCGCCGAGTACATCGCGCGCTTGCACTTGGCGATTTCCCGTTACGAGATGGAGCGTCTGGCGGAAGAAATCGTCGATGAGCTGACCGGTTTCGGTCCGCTGGAAGTGTTGCTGCGCGACAACGCGGTCACCGAGATTCTGGTCAACGGCCCGCACCGGGTATTCATCGAACGCGAGGGCGTGCTGCATCTGAGCGACTTGCGCTTTATCGATGCGCATCACGTCGAACGGGTCATGCAGCGCATTCTTGCACCGCTCGGGCGGCGTCTCGACGAGTCGTCGCCGATGGTCGATGCGCGTCTGCCGGATGGCAGCCGGGTCAACGCGATCATCCCGCCGATTGCCCTCGACGGGCCGTGCCTGTCGATCCGCAAATTCCGCAAGGACATGCTCAAGAGCACTGACCTGATGGCAATGCAAACCATCGATCAGGCGATTTACGACTTCATCCAGGAAGCGGTGGGCAAACGCTGCAACATTCTCATCAGTGGCGGCACCGGCACCGGTAAAACCACCTTGCTGAACATCCTCAGTCAGATGATCGATCCTCACGAGCGCCTCGTCACCATCGAAGACGTTGCCGAGTTGCAACTCGGCCACCCGCACGTTGTGCGCCTGGAAACCCGCCCGCCGAACGCCGAGGGCCATGGCGAGGTCAAGGCCAGCGACTTGATCCGCAACGCCCTGCGCATGCGTCCCGACCGGATCATCCTTGGTGAGATTCGCGGCGTCGAAGTGGTCGATGTGCTGACGGCGATGAACACCGGTCACGATGGTTCGATGAGCACCGTACACGCCAACAATGCCCAGGACGCCTTGTTGCGTCTGGAAACCCTCGTCGGCCTGACCGGACGCACCATCGCCGAACGCACCCTGCGGCAGATGATCTGCGCGGCGCTGGATGTGGTCATTCAACTGACACGCATGCCCGATGGTCGGCGCTGCGTCAGCGAGGTGGTGGAGGTGGTCGGCGTGCGCGATGACGTCTACGTCACCAACACTCTGTTTCGCCTTGATCGGCGCACAGGCTTCGGTTTTCTGCGCGAGGCGGTCAACCCGGCCGGCGACAAGTTGCGCCGCGAACCGACGCTCGCGCACTGAGGGCCACGGCATGCTCAAACCGCTGTTGCTGATCGTGATTTGCCTGACCTTGCTCGGGCTGTCACTGCGCCTGTTCTACAACGGCTTGCGTCAGAGCGGCGCCGAGCGGGTGCTCGACCGGCTCAATCAGGGACAACCGCAAATGACCGCGCCGGCATCGCGCTGGGCAGGGCTGGAGCGGGCCTTTTTACGCGCCGGACTGGGCCGGCCGACAGACCGTCTCGGCCTCTGGCTGCTGCTGTGGGCGTTGGGGATGTTGCTGGGTTTCGCTCTGCTCGGATGGATCGGTTTGCTCGTGTTGCTGGTCTTGCCGCCGCTGGCCGTGCGCGGCTATGTCAGTTGGCGTTACCAGCGTCGTTTGCGGCGCATGATCGAGCAATTGCCGCCGTTGCTCGACCATACCGTGCGCAGTCTCAAGTCCGGGCGCACCCTCGCCGACGCGGTGCTCGGCGCCATTGAGGCCAGTGACAATCCGTTGCAAGACGCCATGGGGCGGATCCAGCGCAACGTCCAGTTGGGCGTGAGCCTGCCGGACGCCGCGTCGGATCTGGCTGAGCTTTATGAGCGCGATGAGTTTCGCCTGTTCGCCCTCGGTCTCAAGGTCAATCATCGCTATGGCGGCAACGCCAGCGAGCTGCTGGAAAACCTGATCAAGATGATTCGCGAGCGCGATCAGGCCTCGCGTCAGTTACGCGCCATGACCGGAGAAACCCGTCTCACCGCGTGGGTGCTGGGCTTGTTGCCGATCATCATGGCCGGCTACTTCCTGATGGCCAATCCGGTTTACCTGGTCGCCATGTGGCACGACCCGTCCGGGCAGCGCATGCTGGCCACGGCGTTCGGCATGCAGGTGGTCGGCAGTCTTTTACTCTGGCGGATGTTGCGCAGCCTATGACGACGCCCCTGATGATCAGCGCCTTGCTGTTGCTTGGCGCGGCACTGTTACTGCTCAGCAGCCTGTTGGAACAGCGCCGCCGTGCCCGCCAGATCAACCGTCGACTGGAAGGTGATCTGCTGCGGCAAAACCGTTTCGGCAACCTCCTGCAAGTGTTGGGTGACAGCAAAGTCGGTCAGCGCAGCGTCAAACTCGACAACGAAACCCAGGCCCTGCTCAACCGCCTCGGATGGCGCAGCGCCCGTCAGCGTTCGTTGTTCGCCGCCTGCCAGATCGGCGCGCCGCTATTGCTGCTGGCGCTGACGTTGCTGGTGCAATCGGTGTTTTTTCCCGCCGTGGAAAAGCAGTGGATCGCGCCGCTGTTTGCTCTCGGCGTCGGTTACTTGTTGCCCAAGCGGCTGCTGGTGATTGCGGTCGGCCGGCGGCAGAAACAACTGGCGAGCGAGATCGGCACCTTTATTCCGCTGCTACGCATCCTCTTCGAATCCGGCATGGCCGTGGAGCAGGCACTGCGTGTGCTCAGTCACGAGGGCCAGGCCTTGCTGCCGGTGCTGACCCAGGAACTGCGGCTGGTGCTGGCGCGGGTCGACTCCGGCCTTGAGCTGGGTGAAGAACTGAACAAGGCCACGCAGTTACTGGCGGTGGATGAGTTCACCGACACCTGCGTGATCCTCCAGCAATTGCTGCATCAGGGTGGCGGCGCGATGAAGTCGCTGCTGTCGCTCAAGCAATTGCTCGATGACCGGCGCCTGACGCGCCTGCAGGAATACATTTCGAAGATGTCGGCAAAAATGTCCGTCGTGATGATGCTGTTTCTCTTCCCGGCGTTATTGATTGTCCTCGCTGGCCCGGGCTTCACCGCCCTGGCGAAAGCGTTGGGTGCCTGAAGGAGTGGTAATGAAAGCAATGATTGCGGGTGCATGTCTTCTGTTGCTCGGTGGCTGTGCCAACACCGGGCAGAACCCTTGGGAGGCGCTGACCAGCAGCGCCAGTTGCGGCAAGTTGAGTTCCGATCAGCAGTTGTCGCTGAACCTGGCCGATGACATGGCCAATGACGGCAAACTGCACGCCAGCCTCGCCAACCTGCAAAGCCTGCCGGATAACCTCGCCGATGTGCGTTTGCGCAAGGCCAAGGTCTATCGACTGCTCGGGCGCAGCGAGGCCGAACCGTTGTATCGCAGCTTGCTCGGCACCTGCCTGGCCGCCGAGGCCGAGCATGGTCTGGGCCAACTCGCTGCCGCCAGATCCGACTACGGCCAGGCTCAGGCGCACCTGCAACGCGCGGCGCGACTGGCGCCGACCGACGAAAAAATCCGCAACGATCTGGGCGTGGTGTACCTCAATCAGTTGCGCATCGAAGACGCCCGGTTCGAATTCCTCACCGCCATGGAACTCAAGCAGAGTGATCGACTGGCGGCGCTCAATCTGGTGACGCTGTTGCTGTATCAGGATGACTGGAATCGCGCTGCCGAACTGGTCAGCCGTCTCGGCCTGAGTCCGGCGCAATTCAGCGAGGCGCAGAGCCGCGCGGAAAAACTCAAAGTGCCGGGCCGCTCCACCGCTGCCGTCACGGCGATGCTCAAATAAGGAGAACTGCGATGAAAGCCACGCTGCTTTGCCTGGGCCTGCTGGTCATGCCGCTCGCCAGCCACGCCATCGACGCCGGCCCGGCCTCGGCCCAGCAACAGGAAACCGAAGGCTGGCTGCAACTGCAGGCGCGCAACAAAGTTGCCTCGCCGAAGATCCAGACCGTCACGCCCGCGGAACGCGAGGAGGCCATGCAGCGCTGGCTGAAAAGCTACCAGCATGAAATCCCGCAGTTTTTCGATCAGGAGCAGGGCGGCAAGGTCGACAGTGGCTCGGGGGGCGGTGGCTGAGCGAGTCTGCAGGTTTACCGCGTGATCGTTCATCGCTGGCAAGCCAGCTCCCACAAGGTCATGCTCTGATTCAAAACTGATTCAAAACTGATTCAAAACTGATTCAAAACTGATGCAATACCTGTGGGAGCCGGGTTGGCAGCAATGAGGCCATTTCAGCCAACCCGTTTCATATTGACTGCATGCGTCTCCAACAGGGGGTGGCGGCATCTGAAAATTGACGCCATCTCGTTGACTTTTTGATGGTGTCGTAATGATGGCTCGTGTAAATTCCTCCGCGCTCAGGCCAGACCATCTGGCGGGCCGGTAGGGATGCCTGAACGACTATGTGAACCCTGCTGAAACTGTTTTTCATGTTTTGGAAGGGACTCTCGTTTGAACACTTCTTGCCTGCGCCGCTCGTTGTTGGCGCTTTCTGTGGCGGCTGCCGCTGTCAACGCTCCGGTTACCGGGGCTGTCACGCTCAATTACGATCTGGGTAGCGGACCTCTGGTCAGCGTCAACCAGACTTATGACTTCCTGAATCTCGTCGGTGTAGCAAACGTCGCCGAGAGCTCGCCATCGGCCATGACCAGCGCCGCGCAATTCTCCGGCTCGAGAGTCAATGCTGAAATCATCAACAAGGCCGCGATCACTATTGATGGTGCCACCCACGGTGTCGGGATCGACATCAAGTCGGCGGGGGTGTCTTGGGTCGAGCTGGACTCGAACTTCACCAACCAGGGCTCGGTGACGGTCAACGGTCTGGCCAGCAATGGGGATTCGACGGGTATCGCCATTAAGGATATGCCGATCACCGGCAACTTCAACAACAACGGCGCTATCAACGTCACCGGCAATAACGCCACAGGGGTGTCGCTGATCGGCACGACAATGGGCTACGGCGTGACCAACGATGCCGGTGGCTCCATCATCGTCAGCGGTAACAACGCTCGTGGCATCTACATGGAGAACACCTCGCAGTCCATGCCGATCTTCAACACCTCGACGATCAAGGCCACTGGCAGTGGCGCGGAAGGTTTGACGTTGAACGGGGCGGCGTTTGTACCCAAGCCTGGCAATACCGCCTACAGCCTTTTCAACAGGGGCACCATTTCCGGCGAGAGCATTGGCATCCATGTGAGCAATCAACCGGCGGCGCAAGGCTCATTCAATATCACTTTGGCGGGAGGCTTGGTCGAAGGCTCGACGGCGGCCATTCAAGTGGACGATGGGCCGAGTTACTTGTATTGGTGGGGCGGCGACGTCAAAGGCGATTTGCTCGGGCTGTCGGGGATGTCGGTCGATGGTGAGGTCGACTTCTATGGCTCGGTGATCAAGTCCGGCTATGTGGCCATTCAAGAGGCCACGTTGACCTTGATGCAGCCTCACACCACGATCATCGGCAATCTGGACATGGAGGAAGCTGACTCGAATATCGCGATGTCGGTCGGCAATGACACCGACATCAACCGGGCGATTCTGACGGTCACTGGCACCACCGAAATCGCGCCGGGCGGACACCTGCAATTGCAGGCGCGCTCCAGCGATTTTCGCACGGCAGCTGCGGGCAACCGTTACACATTGATCCGCTCGGGGAATCTGGTCGGTGGGGAAAATCTGACAGTAGAGTCGACCTCCGCGTTGCTGGATGTAAAAACCTTTGGCGTTGAAGGCAACGATATCAAGGCGTTGGTCAGCACCAAGTCGCAAGAGGTGGTGGCGCAAAATACCCTGGCAGTTGGCGGCAGTCGCAACGCGGCAACAGCTATTGGGCGCTTCTCCAGCGTCATGTCGCAAATCGATGAGCAGGACCCGTTGTTCCAGGCTTTCGCCAACGCGAGCACAGATGCGCAACTGGCGCAGTTGTCCGAATCCCTCAGCCCGGACGTCAGCCGTGGTGTGCTGCGCGCGGCCACCAACAGTCAGACGCTGGTGTCGGGCGTGATCAACGAGCGTTCCAGTCGCGCGCGCCAGGCCAGCGGTTCGACCGACAAAGGCGTTTGGCTGCAAGCCTTGAGCAGCGATGCCAATCAGGACCAGCGTCATGGCGTTGCCGGTTATGACGCTGACAGTCACGGGATTGCCGTGGGCGCCGATGGTCAATTGAACGCCGACACCACGCTGGGTCTGGCCTACAGCTACCTCGACAGCGACGTGAAATCCGACCTCGGCAGCAAAACCAAAGTCACCGGCCACGCGCTGACGGTCTACAGCAACTGGACGCATGACAACTGGTTCGTCGACTCCTCGCTGATGTACGGCTGGAATGACAACGAGTCCAAGCGCTACATCGCCGGCACACGCGCCAAGGGCGATTACGACAGCAATGTATTTGGCGTCTCGGCGCTGGCCGGTTACACCGTGCAATTGAGGCCCGAAGTTGTCCTGGAACCGCAGATAGGTGCGCGCTACGCCAACGTCGGCATGGACTCCTATCGCGAGAAGGGCAGTTCGGCGTCGTTGAATGTCGGCAGCCAGCGTTACGAAGTCGGTGAGATGGGTTTCGGTGCACGCCTGGCCGCCGATTTTGCGCTCGGCACCGGCAGTCTTGAACCTGAAGCGAAAGTCATGGCCTGGAATGACGTGATTGGCGACAAGGTGGCGACCTCATCCTCGTTCGTACTCGGCGGCGACTCATTCACCAGCCGCGGCACCACGCCGGTGCGCGACAGCTATGAACTGGGCCTGGGCGCCAACTATCGGATGGGCGCGTGGAGCGTCGGCGGTTCGTACAACTACGTAACGGCCAGCGGCTTCAATGCCGACGGCTTTACCGCGAAGGTGCGTTACGCGTTCTGATCCGCACCACGCAAAACCTGTGGGAGCGAGCCTGCTCGCGAAGACGGTGTGTCAGTCAACAGAATGGTTGGCTGACCCAGCGCTTTCGCGAGCAGGCTCGCTCCCACAGTCGTTTTGACTCAGGGCTGGCGTGCGATCTCGGCGCTACAACTGATAACTGAAACTGATGCTGTACCGCGTCCGCCGATTGAAAGTGTCCAGCGCTTCATCCGACATCGCCTTCGCCGCCTCCAGCGCAATGTTGTAGTACTTGGCATCGCCAAAGCGCAGGCCGATTGCCGCCGATGACAGGTTGTTGGCCTTTACCGGCAGTTCGTTGAACCAACTGCGCGAGCGATCGAGCACGACATACGGTTGCAGGATGCGCACCCAGTTGCCTTCGCGGTTGAAGCTGTAGTTGACCTCGTACGCCACGCCCCAGCCCTTGTCGCCGGACGCTTGGTCGTCGGGATAACCGCGCCCGAAATTCTGCCCGCCGAACACCGCGCGCTCGCTGTCGGGCAGGCTGTCGTCGCTCCAGTACAGTGCGGCGGACAGCACGCCTTGCCAGTTATCGAAGAGCTTGTCGCTCTGCACGCCGGACAGGCGCAGGCGAAAGAAGTCGAGGTCGATGGCGTTGTTGTTGGTTTTCGCACCCATGCTGTCCACGCCTTGGTACACACCGCCGCTGAGGATCCGCAGTTGCCGGGCATCGGCCTTGCGCCAGTCGCTCTCGAAGGCGAGGGCACGGATGTCGGTGCGTTCTTCGACGCTCAGTGGAAAGCCGATCACGTTGTAGCGGGTTTTGTCGTTGACCGCGTAAAGCCTTGAACCGGCCGTCAGCAGTTCGTTGGAGGCGGCAATCAGCGGCAAGGTGAAACCGATCGAGTAGCGATCGTTTTCGCGGTGCGGTTTGAGTTGCAGGCCATTGTCGAGCACGACATTGGTGCCGGGGTCAGCGCGGTAGCGTGAAGCGGACAGCGCCAGTTGTGCACCCTCGTCATTGATGAACTGGTTGTAGTCGAGCCGGTAGTAATGTTCGTGATCGTCACCCGGTGGAAACAGGCCGCTGAGGGTCAGTTGCTCACCCATCGCGGTCTGCGAATTGCTGCTGACACCGAGCAGGGCCTGGGTGCCGTTGCGGTTGTCTTCGGTGGTGCTCAGCGTGCTGGTGAAGGGTTTGCGACTGGCTTGGGCGACCAGCGTCGTGGCGCCATCGGTGGTGCCGGGCGGAGGCACCTGGGCCTGGATCGTCACACCGGGGATGCGCGTCATCAGTGTGGTGTAGCGCTCGAAGGTTTTGCGGGTCAGCGGCCGTTCGGCCTGGATCTTCGCCGCCAGTTTGTCGAGCAGGGCTTTGACCCGACCGACATCGCCCTGGATCTGGATATCGCGCACGTAGCCTTCCACCAGCACCACGCGCGCGACGCCGTCATTGAAATTCTGCTGCGGCAGGAACGCGTAGGACAGCAAATAGCCGTCCTGTTGATAACGTCGGGTGATGTTGCGCGTGGCTTCGATCAGTTCGGCGAGAGTCGCCTGCCGGCCGATCAGCGGTTTATAGATTTCGGCGATTTCGTTGAGCGGGTAGAGGGTGCCGCCTTCGATCTGCACGGTTTGCAGATTGATTTTGGTGTCCATCAACAGCGGTTGCGCAGCGGCGGCACCCGCGTCTGGCACTTGCACCGGCGTGGCGCTCGGGCGATAGGCGTCGGCCGGCAGGTTGGGCACGGGCAGATTGCGGATGGTTTCGTTGCTGTTGAGAAAGCTGGGCAGGGTGTCGGCGAGGGCGGCGGAACTGAGACTGAGGAACAGCAGGGATGCCAATACGCGCATAGGACACTCCATGGTCAGATCACAGCACTGGGCTGAATTTTCCTAAGAAAAAAGGCGGAAGACTCGTGGGAATCTTCCGCCCTCAACCAAGCGTAGGCGCTGTAGGTGAGGCCGTCGAATCGGCCAGGTGCAATTTAGCGTTTGTTACCTCCCAAGGCGCCGGTCAGGCCGCCGAGTACACCGCCCAGACCGCCACCGGTGGTACCCCCGCTGGTACCCCCGTTGGCACCGCCGTTGACTAGACCGCCGACGGCAGCGACGGTGCCGCCGACGTTGCTGACCAGACCACCGACCGCCGTGGTGACCGGGTTGTTGGTCGCGGCAATGGTGTTGCCGATACTGCTGACCGCGCCGCCAACCTGGCCGGTGAGACCTGCAACAGGTGAGCCGATACCGGTAGCCGCGCCGAGTTGCTGAGTCACGTTGGTGACGCCACTGGTGACCGGATTCAGACCACTGCCCAAGGTGGCGCCAACGGTGGCCAGCGGCGAGGTGGTTGCGGTGATCGGGGTGCCCGATCCGCCAAGCACGGTGTTGAGTGAAGCGACGGTATTCCCGAGGCCGACAGCGGTAACGCCGCCGGCGCTGACGACACCATTGGTATTGCCGGCATTCAGGCCTGCGCCGACGTTGACCACCGCTCCGCCAACGGTTTGCAGCAAACCGGTGCCGCCGAGTCCACCGCCCAGACCACCACCCACTCCACCAGTACCCGAGCCGGTGCCGTTGGACACCAGACCACCGGCCTTGCCCACCGCGGTGCCGGTATTGCTCAATGCGCCGCCGAGTGTGTTGGTCAAGGCATTGCCGTTACCCGCATCGGTGACCTTGCCGCCCAGGGTGTTCACCGCGCCACCGAATTTCGCAACCACGCCTTTGAGCGGGTCGCCCAGACCTGTGGTCGCGCCGAGTTTGTCCGTGGTGCTTTCGACCATCGCAATCACCGGCACCAGACTACCGCCGAGTTTGTTGGTCAGTTGGCTGGTCGGGCCGTTGGTCAGGGTGGTGTCGAGGGTATTGCCGAGCATGGTGACTTTTTCACCGACGCCATCGAGCAGCGGCGCAACTTTGGTGACCACACCGCCAACCACTGGCACGCTGCTGGTGGCAGTGGACAGCTTGGCGCTGAGGTCGGAAACGCCGTCGCCGACATCCGTCACTACACCGCCAACCGAAGCAACGGTGGTGGTCAGGCCGTTGGGGTCGGTGGCCAGTTTGCCAACGCCATTGGCGACGCCATCACCCAAGGTGCTGACAACATTGCCTGCGGTGTTGGCCGCACTTTGTACGACGCCACCGACCACCGGAACAGTGCTCAGGGAGTCGCCGATCTGGCCGACGCCATCGCCGACACCCGCGACGGTATTACCGACATCCTGCACCAGCGTGGTGGTCACCAACGGCGTAGTGGTTGGATTGGTCGGGTTGGTGGGATCGGTCGGATCCGTCGGGTTGGTTGGATTGGTTGGATTAGTCGGATCGGTGCCACCAGTGCCACCGGTTCCGCCAGTACCGCCCGTGCCACCGGTCCCGCCAGTGCCTGCGGTATCACCGCTGCCACCCGTGCCACCCGTGCCACCCGTGCCGCCAGTATCCGATGTACCGCCAGTCCCCGCCGTACCATCCGCCGAAGAACTGCCGGAACTGCTTTTATGACCGCCACCACCGCTGCTGCACCCGGTGAGGCCGAGGGACAGAATCAATGCCAGAGCGATTGCCGATTTGCACCACACGCCTTGAGTTTTCATGATCGTATTCCTTGCACCTGTCACAACGTTCGTTGACTTCGATGGCTCGCCGATCTGATGCCGGTGATGCCTTCGTCCGTTGTGCTCAATCTCAGTCCAGGAGCAGGTTTGCGACCATTCTCAAGTTGGTATTAACGCCTTTATATATAAGGTGAAGTTCAGCGCCTAAGGACTAATACCCAGGATATAGCCGGACAAAAAAAGGCCTTGATAATCAAGGCACGGATGTTTTCGGCGAAGGCGCAAAGGCTGTGGGAAACTTAAGTTATATACACACAATTAACGGTATGCCGAGGGCTCAGGCAATCGGTTGCCACTGCCCGACCATATGCTCCAGGTCTTGCGCACCGATCAGGCGCAACTCACCACTGGACCCCGCCGCACTCGCCAGCAACGTCACTTCACTGGGCAGACGTACCGGTTTGCGAAAGTGCACGGCGATCTCGAGGTTGGCCTTGGGCAAATGATCGCTCAGGGCTGCGAGCGTTCGCGCCTTGTTCCACAAACCATGGGCGATGGCCGTTGGAAACCCAAACAGCTTGGCACTCGCTGCACTCAAGTGAATCGGGTTGTAGTCTCCGGACACTTTGGCGTACTGCCGACCGATATCCGCGGGGGCTTTCCAGCGGGCCACTTCCACCAGCGCTTGCGACGGCTCCCAGATTTGCTCCACAGGCTCGCCCTCAAGTTTCACACCGCGACAAAGCATCCGGCTTTCGGCTTCCCACAATGGCCCGAGCTGATCATCCAGCGTGGTCAGCAAATCGAACGTTGCGCCTTTCGGATGCGGCTGCAGGTTATGCACCCGCACGCTCACTTGCGCCCGACTGATGCCGCCCATCGGGCGCAACACGCGAATGCGATTGCTCAGATGAATCAGCCCCAGCAGGGGAAACGGAAACTTATCGGCGGTGAGCAATTGCATCTGCAGGGCGAAGGCGAGGATATGCGGATAGGTCGGCGGCAGCAGACCGTCATCGACGAATCCGCAGACCTTGCGATAGGCCGTCAGGCGCATGCCATCGATGTCGACCCAACAGCGCAAACCGCTGTCGGGTAATTGCGTGCCAGTGATTTTGCGACGCGTCGCCGCTCGTGCGTACAAACCGGGCAGACTCGGTTCGCGATCCAGCGTGTGCCATTCGATGCTCATGCCTAAGCCCCCAGAACGCTTTGTCCACAGACCCGCAGCGCCTGCCCGGTGAACGCGCCGGTGCCCGGTTGCGCCAGCCACGCGACGGCTTCGGCGACGTCTTGTGGCAAGCCGCCCTGACCGAGCGAACTCATGCGCCGCCCGGCCTCACGCAGGCCGAACGGAATGTGCGCGGTCATCTGCGTCTCGATAAAACCGGGCGCGACGGCGTTGATGCTGATACCGCGCTCCAGCAGCACGGGCGCCCATGCCTGCGCCAGCCCGATCAACCCTGCCTTGCTCGCGGCGTAGTTGGTTTGTCCACGGTTACCGGCAATGCCGCTGATCGAAGCCAGCAGAATGACCCGCGCATCATCGTGCAGCGTGCCGCTGTCGAGCAGCGCCTGGGTCAGCACTTGCGGCGCATTGAGGTTGACCGCCAGCACCGCGTCCCAGAATTCCGGGGTCATGTTGGCCAAGGTCTTGTCGCGGGTGATACCGGCGTTGTGCACCAGAATATCGAGGCCGTCAGGCAGTTGTTCGATCAGTTGCGTGGCGGCGTCGGCGGCGCAGATATCCAGGGTAATGGCGCGTCCACCGAGGCGAGCGGCGAGGGCTTCGAGATCGGTCTTGGCCGGCGGGACATCGAGCAGGATCACGTCGGCACCATCGCGGGCGAGCGTTTCGGCAATCGACGCGCCGATCCCGCGCGCAGCCCCGGTGACCAACGCCTTGCGCCCGGCCAGCGGGCGCGTCCAGTCAGTCACTGGCGTCGCACAGGCTGTCAGGCGAATCACCTGGCCGGAGACAAACGCACTTTTGGGTGAGAGGAAAAACCGCAGCGGACCTTCCAGCTGATCTTCCGCGCCTTCGCCAACGTAGATCAGTTGCAGTGTGCCGCCGCTGCGCAGTTCCTTGGCCAGCGAACGGGCAAACCCTTCCAGCGCTCGCTGCGCACTGGCGGCAAACGGATCATTGAGGGTTTCCGGCGCGCGGCCAAGAATCACCAGGTGCGCGCTGTGTTCAAGGTTCTTCATCAACGGCTGGAAGAATTCACGCAGCTGTTTGAGCTGGTCGGTGTGCAGCAATTCGCTGGCGTCGAACACCACGGCTTTGAGTTTCGGGCCGTGGCCGGGAATCCATTCGGTGGCCGCCGCCGGTTGTTCGCCGTAACGGTAAATGCCGTCGGTCAAACGGTTGGCAAAGGTACTGATGCGCTCGGCCAATGGCCCGCCGCCGATCAGCAGCGCACCCTCTACCGGCCGCAGGCGCCCGGCCTGCCAGCGTTCCAGTCGCACCGGCGACGGCAGACCCAGCGCCCCGACCAGACGATGGCCGATGGACGAGTTGGCGAAGTCGATATAGCGGTCAGACATGGAACGCTCTCCAGAAGTTGGGGTTCAAAGTGTGGACTACCGATGGCAATCAATCGTTCGATCCACGCAATAAGGCCTACGCTAGAACAGCAGAGTAGACCACCGGCCCTGTGGGAGCTTGCTTGCCAGCGATGGCGGAGTGTCAGCCACTGAAGATATTGGATGTGCCGACCCCATCGCTGGCAAGCCAGCTCCCACAGGGTTCTATGTAAAATTTGAAAAGGAGTTATTCATGAGTCAGCTGCGCCGTGTCGCGATCATTGGCGGTAACCGTATCCCTTTCGCCCGTTCCAACGGCCCCTACGCTACGGCCAGCAATCAGGCGATGCTCACCGCCGCCCTTGAAGGCCTGATCGAACGCTACAACCTGCACGGCCAGCGGATCGGTGAAGTGGTGGCGGGCGCGGTGCTGAAATTGTCACGAGATATGAGTCTGACCCGTGAATGCGTGCTTGGCTCACGTCTGTCACCCGCTACGCCCGCCTACGACATTCAGCAAGCCTGCGGCACCGGCCTGGAAGCGGCGATCCTGGTGGCGAACAAGATTGCCCTCGGCCAGATCGATTGCGGCATCGCTGGCGGCGTCGACACTACGTCGGATGCGCCGATCAGCGTCAGCGAAGGCCTGCGCAAAATCCTCCTGCAAGCCAACCGCGCCAAGACCACTGGCGACAAGCTGAAAACCTTTCTGCAACTGCGGCCCAAACATCTGATTCCGGAATTTCCACGCAACGGTGAGCCACGCACCGGCTTGTCGATGGGCCAGCACTGTGAGCTGATGGCGCAGACCTGGAATATCGCTCGCGAAGATCAGGATCAACTGGCCCTCGAAAGCCATCACAAACTCGCCGCGTCCTACAGCGAAGGCTGGCACAACGACTTGATGACGCCGTTCCTCGGCCTGACCCGCGACAACAACCTGCGCCCGGACCTTTCCCTGGAAAAACTCGCGACATTGAAACCGGCCTTCGAAAAAAGCGCCAAAGGCACGCTGACCGCGGGCAACTCCACGCCGCTGACTGACGGCGCCTCAGTGGTGCTGCTCGGCAGCGAAGAATGGGCAAAGGAACGTGGCTTGCCGATCCTCGCTTACCTGCGCGATGGCGAGGCGGCGGCAGTGGATTTCGTCAACGGCGCCGAAGGGCTGCTGATGGCGCCGGTCTACGCTGTACCGCGTTTGCTGGCGCGCAACGGACTGACCTTGCAGGATTTCGATTACTACGAAATTCATGAAGCTTTCGCTGCGCAGGTGCTATGCACGTTGAAAGCCTGGGAAGACCCCGAATACTGCAAAACCCGCCTTGGCCTCGACGCGCCGCTAGGCTCGATCGATCGCAGCCGTCTCAATGTGAAGGGCAGTTCGCTGGCGGCCGGGCATCCGTTTGCCGCGACTGGCGGGCGTATCGTCGCCAATTTGGCGAAACTGCTGGATGCCGCAGGCAAGGGCCGGGGCCTGATTTCGATTTGCGCAGCGGGCGGGCAAGGCGTTACCGCCATCATCGAACGCTAGAAGAGCCCCTCACCCTAACCCTCTCCCGGAGGGAGAGGGGACTGATTGGGGGATGTTTGAGGGATACGCCGACCTGATCGAGCTTTACCGAATCCATAATCGACGGTGTTTAACTCAGATGTTTGGCCCGGTCCATAATCGACGGTGTTTCAGGCAGATGGTTAGCCCAATCCATAATCGACGCGGTATTTCAGGTCGATGTATAACGCCAGACACCTCGGTCGGCTCCCTCTCCCTCCGGGAGAGGGCTGGGGTGAGGGTAAAGGGCTGAAACCGCAGATGTCAGATTCTGTCGCAAATGCCCTCAACGGCCGATACCAACAAACAGGCAAGGCTCGGCTATGATTCGCAGCGGTCGATTTTTCGGCACAGTGTGTGCATTCACAGGTTCACAGGTCGGCAACCCCTCCCCGTAATGCGAGGATTGCCGTATAACGAGTGACATTCGCGTGTTTGGTAATAAAGGACCCACAATAAAAGCTGATGAAGACTCCAAAACGCATTGAACCCCTGATCGAGGACGGTCTGGTCGACGAAGTGCTGCGCCCACTGATGAGTGGTAAAGAAGCAGCTGTTTATGTGGTGCGCTGCGGCAATCAGTTACGTTGCGCAAAGGTCTACAAGGAGGCGAACAAACGCAGTTTCCGCCAGGCGGCCGAGTATCAGGAAGGCCGCAAGGTCCGCAACAGCCGACAGGCTCGAGCGATGGCGAAGGGCTCCAAGTTCGGTCGCAAAGAGACCGAAGATGCCTGGCAGAACGCCGAAGTGGCGGCATTGTTCCGTCTGGCCGGTGCCGGTGTGCGGGTGCCCAAGCCGTACGACTTCCTCGATGGCGTGCTGTTGATGGAACTGGTCGCCGACGAGTTCGGCGACGCTGCACCGCGTCTGAACGACGTGGTGCTGGAGCCGGATCAGGCGCGCGAGTATCACGCGTTCCTGATCTCGCAGATCGTGCTGATGTTGTGTACCGGTCTGGTGCACGGTGACCTCTCGGAGTTCAACGTGCTGCTGACGCCAACCGGCCCGGTCATCATCGACCTGCCGCAGGCCGTCGACGCTGCCGGCAACAACCACGCGTTCAGCATGCTGGAGCGCGATGTCGGCAACATGGCTTCGTACTTCGGCCGCTTTGCCCCGGAGTTGAAGACGACCAAGTACGCCAAGGAAATGTGGGCGTTGTACGAAGCCGGCACCCTGCACCCGAAAAGTGTGCTGACCGGTGAGTTCGATGACCCGGAGGACCTGGCCGACGTGGGCGGGGTGTTGCGCGAGATCGAAGCGGCGCGCCTCGACGAGGAACGCAAGCAGGCCATCCGTGCAGCGGACGACGAGCCGAAAGGCAAGTCCGACGAACCACCGCCGCCACCGTGGATGCAGTGATCGCTTGACGAGAAACCCGGCTTCGGCCGGGTTTTTTGTTTAAATCAGAAGCTCCCTCACCCCAGCCCTCTCCCGGAGGGAGAGGGGGCCGACCGAGGTGTCTTGCGTCATACATCGACCTGAACCACCGGGTCGATTATGGATTGGACGAGGTCAGCGTTTGGACCTGTTTGGATTCGGTAAAGAAATTTCAGGTCGGCGTATCTCCACAGCATCCCCCAATCAGCCCCTCTCCCGGAGGGAGAGGGGGCCGACCGAGGTGTCTTGCGTCATACATCGACCTGAAACACCGGGTCGATTATGGATTGGATGGGGTCAGCATTTGGACCTGTTTGGATTCGGTAAAGAAATTTCAGGTCGGCGCACCTCTGCAGCATCCCCCAATCAGTCCCCTCTCCCTCTGGGAGAGGGCTAGGGTGAGGGGGCTTTCGGATCCTGGCCAATTCACGTCTACTGTCCACCGCTCCAACCACACTCAAGGACTGAATGTGACCACCCCGCGCAACACCCACCTGATCGTCACTGCACGCCTGATCTCCGACTTCGGCGCCTTCCTCAACATGGTCGCGCTGGCCACCTACGTCTACCTGCTGAGCAACAGCGCCATGAGCGTCGGGATTTTCCTCGCCAGTCGTGTGGGCGGCGGGGTTCTCGCCAGTCTGATCGGCACTGCGTTTTACCGCCGTTGCAGCGGACGCGCGCCGTTGATCGCGTTCGATCTGCTGCGCGCCAGCGTGCTCGGTTTACTGCTGGTTGTGCCCGTCAGCCAGCAAGCCATGCTGTTGCCGGTGATCGCCTTCGGTCTGGGCCTGGGCAATTCGATGTTCGCCATCGGCCTCAACAGCCAGTTGCCGCGTTTGATCCCCGCCGATCAATTGCTCAAGGCCAACGCCTGGATCACTTCGGCTTCATCCGCCGCAATGGTCGGGGGCAGTCTGGTGTCGGGTTTGCTGGTCGCGGCTTTTGGCTTTGAAACGGTGTTCGCCCTGAATGCGCTGACCTACTTGCTAGCGGCGTTGTTGATCGTGCCGCTGCGTTTCGCCCCCGTGATTGTCAACGACGAACCCGGACGCGGCGAATGGTCAGCCCTCAAGCAAGGCCTGCGCGCCGCACCGGTGATTGCCGCCATGCTTGCGGTGACCATGGCCGACACCTTGGGCAGTGCTGCGCACAACGTCGGCTTTCCGATCATCTCCAAACTGCTCACGCCAGAATCGGCGAGCACCACGCTGGGCCTGATGCTGGCGGTGTGGGCCAGCGGCAAACTGCTGGGCGCGCGTATCGCCAGTCGTCTCAAAGGCTCGGACAACATCAACCTTGAACGACGGTTTTTCTTCGGTGTGGCACTGATGTCCTGTGGCTTTATCCTGATGTTCCAGCAACACAGCCTCTACGGTCTGCTGCTGTTTTCCTTGCCGGCGGGACTGGGTGACGGCTTTTCCGAAGTCGGGCTGATGTCGCGTCTGCAACGCGAACCCGAGCGATTACGGCTGCCGATTTTCAGCGTGCTGACCTTGCTGCAAATGACCGGATTCGGCATCGGCATGTTGATCGCCGCGCCGTTCTACGCCTGGTGGACGCCGGGTGCCGTGGTCATGCTGTTCCACGGCATTCCCCTGGGCACATTGCTCACGGTAAAGCTGTTGGCGCTCAAGCGCGGGCGGGTTGCGCGCAGCAGCCCGACGCCAGTTCCTTGAGGATCGGGCAGTCGGGGCGGTGGTCGCCGTTACAGTGCTCGACGAGGTCTTGCAGGGTGTCGCGCAGTTCGCCAAGTTCGCGGATCTTCTGATTCAACTCGTCGATGTGCTGGCGCGCCAACGCCTTCACATCGGCGCTGGCGCGTTGGCGATCCTGCCACAGGGTCAGCAGTTTGCCGACCTCTTCCAACGAAAAGCCCAAGTCCCGCGAGCGCTTGATAAACGCCAGCGTGTGCAGGTCATCGTCACCGTAAACCCGATAACCGCTGTCGGTGCGATGCGCCGCTTTGAGCAGGCCGATCGATTCGTAATAGCGGATCATTTTCGCGCTCAGGCCACTGTGTCTGGCCGCTTGGCCGATGTTCATCGGTGTTCCTCCAGGTCCTTGGGTTTCCAGGTTTTCAACAGTAGCGCATTGCTCACCACGCTGACGCTCGACAGCGCCATGGCCGCACCGGCCAGCACCGGGTTGAGAAAACCGAACGCCGCCAGCGGAATGCCGATCAGGTTATAGACGAAGGCCCAGAACAGGTTCTGGCGGATCTTCGCATAAGTCTTGCGACTGATCTCCAGCGCCGCCGGCACCAGCCGTGGATCGCCGCGCATCAAGGTGATGCCCGCGGCATGCATGGCGACGTCGGTGCCGCCGCCCATGGCGATGCCGATGTCGGCTGCGGCGAGGGCCGGGGCGTCGTTGATGCCGTCGCCGACCATCGCGACCACGCCGGTTTTTTTCAGCTCGCTGACGGTGGCTGCTTTGTCCGCCGGCAATACTTCGGCGTGGACATTGCTGATGCCCAAAGCCTCGGCGACGACGCGAGCGCTGCCGCGGTTGTCGCCGGTCAGCAGGTGGCTGTGGATATCGCGGGCGGCAAGTTGTTGCACCGCTTCCAGTGCACCGGGTTTCAGGGTGTCACCGAAGGCAAACAAACCAAGCACTTTCGGTTCAGGACTTTGTTCGATTAACCACGACAGCGTGCGCCCCTCGGCTTCCCATGCCTGGGCAGATTCGCTCAGATTGCCCGCGTTCAAAGCACTTTCTTCGAGCATCCGCCGATTGCCCAGCGCCAGGCGACGACCATCGAGGCTGCCGGCGATGCCACGACCGGTCAGCGATTGACTGTCACTGACGTCAGGCACGTTCAGGCCTCGTTCGGCGGCCGCATCCAGCACCGCTTTGGCCAACGGGTGTTCACTGCCGCGTTGCAGTGCGCCGGCCAGTTTCAGCAGCGCGTCTTCATCGCCATCCACTGCACTGAAATGGGCAATGCGCGGCGTGCCGGAGGTCAGCGTGCCGGTTTTGTCGAACACCACGCTGCTGACTTCATGGGCGCGTTCCAGTGCTTCGGCGTCCTTGATCAGAATGCCGTGGCGCGCAGCCACGCCAGTGCCGGCCATGATTGCCGTTGGCGTGGCAAGACCCAATGCACACGGGCAAGCGATGACCAGAACAGCAACCGCATTGATCAACGCAGTTTCGATCGGGGCGCCGTAGAGCCACCAGCCGATCAGTGTCACCAAGGCAATCAGCAACACCGTCGGCACGAAGATCTGGCTGACTTTATCCACCAGTTTCTGGATCGGTGCCTTGGCGGCCTGAGCGTCCTCGACCAGACGAATGATCCGCGCCAGCACGGTTTCCGCACCGAGCGCCTGGGTGCGCACCAGCAAGCGACCTTCGCCATTGATCGCGCCGCCGGTGACTTTATCGCCCGGCTGTTTCGGCACCGGCAGGCTCTCGCCGCTGATCAGCGCTTCATCGGCGTGGCTCTGGCCGTCGATGACTTCGCCGTCGACCGGGAAACGTTCGCCGGGTTTGACCAACACCAGATCGTTCAGGCGCAACGCGCTGATGGCGACATCCTGCTCGCGGCCGTCGATCACTTGAATCGCCCGCTCAGGACGCAATGCTTCGAGGGCACGGATGGCGCTGGCGGTCTGGCGTTTGGCGCGGCTCTCCAGATATTTGCCGAGCAGCACCAAGGCGATGACCACTGCCGACGCTTCGAAATACAGATGCGGCATACGCCCGGCAGCGGTGGCCCATTCATAGAGGCTCAAGCCGTAACCGGCGCTGGTGCCGAGGGCGACCAGCAAATCCATATTGCCGGCGCCGGCACGCACGGCTTTCCACGCGGCAACATAAAAGCGTGCACCGAAAATGAACTGCACGGGCGTGGCGAGGGCAAATTGCGCCCAGGCCGGGAGCATCCAGTGGATGCCGAACGGTTGCAGCAACATCGGCGCCACCAGCGGCAGGGCGAGGACGATCGCGCAGATCAGCGCCCAGCGTTCATGCTTGAGCTTCTGTTGCTGGTTATCGGTTTGTGGGTGTTCGGCTTGCCAGACGCTGGCCGAATAGCCGGCCTTGCTCACGGCGTCGAGCAGGGTTTGCGCATCGACCTGGCCGAGCAGTTCGAGGTGGGCGCGTTCGTTGGCGAGATTGACGCTGACGCTTTTCACCCCGGCGACTTTGTTCAGGGCGCGCTCGACGCGACCGACGCACGAGGCGCACGTCATGCCTTCGATATTCAATTCGATGGTTTGCTGCGGCACGCTGTAACCGGCGCGCTCAACCGCCGCCATCAAGGCCGGCAGGCTGTCACCCGGCGCCTGCACGCGGGCCTGCTCGGTGGCGAGGTTGACGCTGACGGCACTGGCACCGCTGACTTTGCTCAAGGCCCGCTCGACTCGCCCGGCGCAGCTGGCGCAGGTCATGCCGGCAATCGGCAGGTCGAAAGTGATGGAATCGGACATCGGTCGTACTCCCTGTAGTAGAGGCCTACAAGGATCAACCTTGCCATGCGGGCAAGGTCAAGCGCCAATCTCAAAAGCAAAAGATCGCAGCCTTCGGCAGCTCCTGCATTGGAATCCGATCCCTGTAGGAGCTGCCGAAGGCTGCGATCTTTTGGCTAGCGACTCAGTATTCGAGAGCCGCAGGCTTCAAGTAGACGCCTTCCGAATTCATCGCCAACCGATACTTCAGCACATCACCGGCATGCAATTTGATCTCCTGCGACCCTGGCGCGAGCATCCCCGGGTTGCAACCGGCGACTTGCCCCGGCAGCAACTTCAAGCGCAGCGAAACATTGCCCGGCGGCAAGTTGAAAGAAATGCTCTGCTCCTGCAGCAGCCGCGCCGAAAGTTGGTCCTGGATGTACACGCCGATCTCGCAGGAAGTCGACACTTCCAGACGCTCGCGGGAAATGATCAGCACCGCATAGTCCTCGCCGGCAGCTTGCACTTGAGGAACGGCGGCGAAGAGGCTGAGAAAGCCAAACAGGCTGAAAGCTGACCAGCGCATGGCTGAATCTCCTGAATCGAGTCATTGATGTACGCAGCTTGGCCGAGCGCGGCGCCGATTGCCAGCCCGGCAGTTTATTGAAGAACTTGACCTTGCCATCGTGGCAAGCTCGAAACTGCCGGCAACCTCACTCAAAGGAGTCATTCCATGCAAGTGTTCAATGTTCAAGGCATGTCCTGCGGTCACTGCGTCAAAGCCATCACCAACGCGGTGCAGGCCAGGGATCCGGCGGCCAGTGTGCGGGTTGATCTGGCTGCGAAAGAGGTCGGCGTCGAGAGCGCATTGACCAGCGATCAGGTCATCGAGGCGATCAGCGAAGAAGGCTACGCAGTGACACTCGCCTAGAAGCAAAAGATCGCAGCCTGCGGCAGCTCCTACAAGGGCACGCATTCCAAAGTAGGAGCTGCCGCAGGCTGCGATCTTTTGATCCTGGCTTTTTTAATTGTTAGCGAGCTATCGGAATGTTCAAGGCGTCCGGGCGCGGCTAGACTGTCGGGCTGCCGACTTGCCAACCTGGATGCCTGATGAACTTCCGTACCATTCTGATTCTCGGTGCCTTGACCGCCTTCGGGCCCTTGGCGATCGACTTCTATTTACCCGCATTTCCCGCGATGGCGCTGGCGTTCGGCACCGACGAGAAACACGTGCAGATGACGCTGGCGGCGTATTTCGCCGGGTTGTCGATCGGCCAACTGGCCTATGGCCCGGTGGCGGATCGCTTTGGCCGACGCATTCCATTGCTCGTGGGGCTTACGCTGTTCACTCTGGCGTCGCTGGCCTGTGCTTACGCGCCGAACCTGGAATGGTTGATCGGTGCGCGTTTTGTCCAGGCCTTGGGCGGCTGTGCGGGGATGGTGATTGCCCGGGCCGTGGTCAGTGACAAATGCGACGCGGTGGGGTCGGCGAAAGTCTTCTCGCAATTGATGCTGGTGATGGGCCTGGCGCCGATTCTGGCGCCGATGCTCGGTGGTCTGCTGGTCAACACCACCGGCTGGCAGTCGATCTTCCTGGTGCTGACCGGGTTCAGTGCACTGGCCGGATTGGCGGTGGCGCTGGGGCTACCGGAAAGTATGCCAGCGCACATGCCGCGCCAGCCGTTGTCCGGCGCCCTGCGCCAGTACGGGCGTTTGCTCAAGGATCGGGTGTATCTCGGCCATGCGCTGACCGGTGGCATTGCCATTGCCGGTATGTTTGCCTACATCGCCGGTTCGCCGTTCATCTTCATCAAGCTGTATGGCGTCCCGGCCGAGCACTTCGGCTGGCTGTTCGGCACCAACGCGGCGGGGTTCATTCTGGTGGCGCAGGTCAACGCGCGGATGTTGGCCAAGCGCGGCCCGGCGTTCCTGCTGTCGCGGGCGGTGTGGGTTTACTTCGGCGCGGGGCTGGCGTTGCTCGCGGTCAGCGCAATGCACACCGAATCCTTGTGGCCGCTGCTGATTCCACTGTTTATCTGCGTGTCGAGCCTGGGCTGCATCAGCCCGAACGCCGCCGCTTGCGCGATGAACGGCCAGGGCGCACGGGCCGGCAGTGCCTCGGCACTGCTCGGCTGCATGCAATTCAGCGTCGCCGCTGGCGCTTCGGCGTTGGTGGGGGTGTTGCACGACGGCACGGCTGTACCGATGGCGATCGTCATCAGTATTTGCGGTTTGCTGGTGGTGTGCGTGGCGCTGCTCACCCGCCGTCTGCAGAATGCCCGGGCACTGGCTCAAGCTCAGGCCGAGGCATAAAACAGCTTCAGCCGGCAGCGCGCTGCTGGCTGCGGTCGGGAATCTGATGGGGCGCGCAAAGTCGCGCTTCGAGGGTGCGAGTGAAGGCCAAAGCTTCGGCTTCACTGCGGAATGTCACGGCGTGTTGGTCCAGACGAACCTGCCATTGAGACTTTGCCACTTCTTTTATCAGGATCTTCATTGCTGACCTCCCTTGCGTAAAAGATGTATCGCAGAGGCTTCGATTGTAGACCTGAATACGATCGCAATTGTGACAACGATCAAGCATCTGACTGACGGCAAAAAACCTCCGGCAGCCCCTGTAGGAGCTGCCGAAGGCTGCGATCTTTTGATCTTAGAAACCTTCTAAAACAATTTTCCCCTTGGCTTTGCCACTTTCCAGCAGCTCATGGGCGCGACGCAGGTTCGCCGCATTGATCGTGCCGAAATGCTCGCCCACCGTGGTCTTCAACGTCCCGGCATCAATCAGCTCAGCCACGCGATTGAGCAGTTTGTGCTGCTCGATCATGTCCGGCGTCCCGAACAGCGAGCGGGTGTACATGAACTCCCAGTGCAGCGACAGGCTCTTGCGCTTGAGTTTGCTGATGTCCAGCGACTTCGGATCGTCGATCAGTGCCAGTTTGCCTTGCGGCGTCAGCGCCTCGACCAATTGATCCAGATGTTGATCCGTCTGAGTCAGGCTGGCGACGTGGGTCACGCTATCGATCCCGGCGCGCTTGAGTTCTTCGCTCAGCGGCTGGCTGTGATCAATGACTAGATCGGCGCCCAGTTCTTTGACCCAGTCGCGGGTCTGCTCGCGGGACGCAGTGCCGATCACCTTCAGACCGGTCAGTTGCCTGGCCAATTGCGTGAGGATCGAGCCAACCCCGCCGGCGGCACCGACGATCAGCAGGCTCTGGCCTTCATCGGTATTGCCTTCGCGGATTTGCAGGCGTTCGAATAACAACTCCCACGCGGTGATCGCGGTCAGCGGCAGCGCGGCGGCTTCGGCAAAACCAAGGGATTTCGGCATATGGCCGACGATACGTTCATCGACCACGTGCAGTTCACTGTTGCCGCCGGCACGGGCGATGGAGCCGGCGTAGAAAACCTTGTCGCCGGCCTTGAACAACGTCACTTCGCTGCCGACAGCCTTGACCACACCGGCGACGTCCCAGCCCAGCACTTTCGCTGCACCCTCTTCGGGAGCCACGTTCTGTCGCACTTTGGTGTCGACCGGATTAACCGAAATGGCTTTGACTTCCACCAGCACATCGCGCGGGCCGGCGACCGGCTCTGGCAGTTCGATGTCTTGCAGGGATTTTGCGTCGCTGATCGGCAGTGAAGCGTAATAGGCGATGGCTTTCATGAGTGGCTCCGTACAGATAATAGAAGAAGGGGTCAGGCAATCGCGCCGAGGCGCTTGAGCTGAAAGTGTTCGATGGCGTGGCCAGCCGTTGCCTGGAAATGCTGGAAGTGCGCGCTGGCGTTGTGCGCCTCAAGAATCGCTTCGCTGGCCCAGTGTTCAATCACATAAAACACCTGCGGGTCGGCGAGGTCACGGTGCAGGTCGTACTGGCTGCAACCGGCTTCGGCGCGGCTCGGCTCAACCAGTGCGCGCAGGCCCTGTTCGAGAAGATCCTGTTGGCCCGGTTTGGCGATCAGGGTGGCAATAGCGGTGAATGGCTGGGTCATGCTCGGCTCCAGAGAAGCGGGATGAATGCGATGGAGAGATGATTGGCTATTTCTCTGCGAGATAAAACCGGCTAAAAGTGCAGTCTCTTTCAATATTTTTTTGATAATCGAGGCTGAGCATGCTGCGTTTCGACGACTTGCAGTTGTTTGTCCGGGCGGCGGACCTGGGCAGTCTGTCAGCGGCAGCGCGGGTGATGGACATGTCTGCGGCCGTGGCCAGTGCGGCATTGAAACGGATCGAACAGCAACTGGGGGCGCGCTTGCTGGCCCGTTCGACCCGCAGCTTGCGCCTGACAGCCGAAGGCGAAGGCTTTCTCGAATACGCGCGGGCGGCGCTGAGCAATCTTGATGAAGGCCGACGTTTGCTCGCCAGCGGGCAGGAACAGGTCAGCGGCGTTCTGCAGTTGTCGGCGCCTTCGGACTTCGGGCGCAATCTGTTGTTGCCTTGGCTCGACGAGTTCCAGCGCGAGCACCCGAAGCTGACCGTGCGCTTGCTGCTCGGCGACCGCATCGCCGATCTGTTCCGTCAACCGGTGGACATCGCCTTGCGCTATGGCGAGCCGGAAGACTCAAGCCTGGTCGCTTTGCCCATCGCCCCGCAAAACCGCCGCGTGCTGTGTGCCTCCCCGGCGTACCTGGCCCGACACGGCGAGCCGCACCAGCTCGAACAACTGACTCAGCACAACTGCCTGCTGTACATGCTCGGCAGCCGGGTTCATGACCATTGGAGTTTTCACGACGGTAAACGTGAAGTCGGCCTGACCGTCAGTGGCGACCGTTTCAGCGATGACGCCGACGTTGTGCGCCTGTGGGCGCTGGCCGGCGCCGGAATTGCCTACAAGTCGTGGCTGGATGTGGGCGCCGATGTGCTCGCCGGGCGCCTCAAAGTGCTGCTGCCGGAGCTGCTCTGTGAGCGCGCACCGCTGAATTTGTTGTGCGCCCATCGCGCACAATTGAGTAAGCCGGTGAACCTTCTAAGGGAAATGCTCGCCAGTCGATGCGCTGATTTGAGTAGTCAATTTCCCGTTTTTTCGAAAGTTGATCATTAGTCGCAGGTAAATAGAGAAATTTCTGTCAGGAACAATCACCACCTGCGCAGTCCCCGGCGCGGGACGCGGGGGCTAACCCGCTTATACTAGCGCCCGCCTCATGCCAGCACCGACACCCCGGCCCGGAGACCCTCGCAGCGCGTCGCCAGTCTTCGAGTGACGGTCGCGCAACTGCTGCGGGTTCTGTGCCGGAGCAGGCTGCGTCAGTGGCTTGCCTCGCCCCGGTTCATGGCGATTTTCGCGTCTTGGCCGATGACTCATTACCGGCCAAGATGTCTCCGAGCAGTAGACGATACGATTCAACAGGGAGTGAACACATGGAACATGCACCTTGCATCAGCCAGATCGCCACGTTGCTGGCCGACCCCAAGCGCAGCGCGATGATGTGGGCGTTGATGGATGGCTCGGCCCGGCAGACCGAGGAGCTTGCGCTATTGGCAGGGCTGTCGCCGTCGTCGGCCAGTGCGCACCTGGCGCGGCTATCCACGGGTGGTCTGTTGAAGGTCGAAGTCCGTGGTCGTAAACGTTTTTTCCGTCTCTCGGCACCGGAGGTCGGTGCGGCGATAGAAGCATTGGCCAGCGCCACCATCGCCAGTGCGCCGCGGGAAATTCCCGAGGTGTTCAAACGCACCACCCCCATGGCCAAGCCGCAGACCGCGCCGTCCTCGCTGTTGCGTGCGCGTTTTTGCGATGATCATCTGGGCGGTACGCTGGCGGCGGATCTGTATCAGCGGTTGCTCGATGCCGGCTGGATCGAGCAGCTTGAACAACGCGTGGTGGTGACCCACAAAGGCGCGAACCGCTTGGCGGGCCGCGGGGTGTTCATTCAGGCATTGGCTCACCGCAACGTGCAAGTGGCGTGTGCGTGCCCGGACTGGAGCGAACGTCGTCCGCACATGGGGGGCTCACTCGGCGCCGCACTGTTGCAGCTGTTCATGCAGTCCGGTTGGCTGACGCTGCCCAACGACTCTCGGGCCTTGCAATTGACGGCCACCGGCCAACGGGAACTGCATCGATTCGCGAGGGAAACCGAGCTGGAAATGGCCTTGTAGAGCACTCGCAATCGACGCCCGGAACTGCCTCAGCGCTTCTGGCGTCGTCCACGACTGCGAACAGGTCGCATCCAGCACGAACGCCAAGGCGCTATCACGCACACTCGATCCGGGGACATTTCGGATGGGGGAGGCGGCATGGACACTCACGGCTACAGCGCGGCAGAACGCTTGGAACGACTGCCGATCAGCGGTTATCACCGGATCATTTTTATCATCATCGCTCTGGCGTTTTTCTTCGACTCCATGGATCTGGCGATGATGACGTTCCTGCTCGGCTCGATCAAAGCCGAGTTCGGCTTGAGCAGTGCGCAAGCTGGACTGCTCGCTAGTTCGAGCTTTTTCGGCATGGTGCTGGGGGCGTCGCTGTCCGGCATGCTCGCTGATCGCTTCGGGCGCAAACCGGTGTTTCAGTGGAGCATCGTCTTGTGGGGCGTGGCCAGTTATCTGTGCTCGACGGCGCAAACGGTCGAGACGCTGACGCTGTTTCGCATCCTGTTGGGGATTGGCATGGGCATGGAGTTTCCCATCGCCCAGTCGATGTTGTCCGAGCTGATTCCAGCGCAACGCCGCGGTCGTTACATCGCATTGATGGACGGCTTCTGGCCGCTGGGTTTCGTTGCCGCCGGGGTGCTGTCTTACTTCCTGTTGCCGCTGATTGGCTGGCGCGACATCTTTCTGGTCTTGGCGGTGCCGGCGGTGTTTGTGCTGGCGATCCGTTTTTTCATTCCCGAGTCACCGCGCTGGCTGGAGCAGGCCGGAAGACACGAGGCGGCAGACAAGGTGTTGAACGGCATCGAGGCGCGGGTGCGTTCGTCCCTCGGTGGTGCTGCGTTGCCGGAACCGCTGCGCTTGCCGCGCACCGTGACGCCGCCCGGCGATTTCTTTGCGGCGCTCAAGCAGATCTGGTCGCCACAGTATCGTCAGCGCACCACGATGATCTGGAGCCTGTGGTTCTTTGCGCTACTCGGGTTTTATGGGCTGACGTCGTGGCTCAGCGCGTTGCTGCAACAGTCGGGTTTTGCCGTGACGCAGTCGGTGTATTACACGGTGCTGATATCCCTGGGCGGGATCCCCGGATTCCTCATGGCGGCGTGGCTGGTCGAGCGCTGGGGGCGCAAACCGGTGTGCATCGTCACGCTGCTCGGCGGCGGGGTGATGGCGTTTCTGTATGGGCAGAGTGCGGTGTTTGGCGGCAACGTGGCGCTGCTGATCGGCACGGGGCTGTTGATGCAGTTTTTCCTGTTCGGCATGTGGGCGGTGCTCTACACCTACACGCCGGAGCTGTATCCGACGTCGGCGCGGGCAACCGGTTCAGGCTTTGCCTCGGCCATTGGCCGCGTGGGGTCGCTGCTCGGGCCGTTGGTGACCGGGCTGGTGTTCCCGATTACCGGGCAGGGCGGGGTGTTTGCGCTGGGCGCGGCGTGCTTCGCGATAGCGGCGGGGGTGGTGTGGCTGTTCGGGATGGAGACGCGCGGTAAAACCCTGGAAGAGCTGACTGAAACCCAAATCCCAGGCTGAACAAAGAACCCACTGTGGGAGCGAGCCTGCTCGCGAAAGCGGAGTGTCATTAAACGCAAATGTTAACTGACACTCCCGCTTCGCGAGCAGGCTCGCTCCCACATGGGTACTTCGGTGTTGCTTAGGGTTTTACCAGTCGCGCATCCAGGCTGTTCTGCGCCAGGCGCTTGGCCTGATCCTGGGTCATGCCCAAGTGTTCATGCAGCGCGTAGAAGTTCTCGGTCACATAACCACCGAAGTACGCCGGGTCATCGGAGTTCACCGTGACCTTCACGCCACGCTCGAGCATGTCGAGGATGTTGTGCTGCGACATGTGATCGAACACGCAAAGCTTGGTGTTCGACAACGGGCATACGGTCAGCGGGATCTGCTCGTCGATGATCCGCTGCATCAGGCGCTCGTCTTCGATGGCGCGCACGCCATGGTCGATACGCTGGATTTTCAGCAGGTCGATGGCTTCCCAGATGTACTCCGGCGGGCCTTCTTCGCCAGCGTGGGCAACGGTCAGGAAGCCTTCGTGACGGGCACGATCGAACACGCGCTGGAACTTGCTTGGCGGGTGGCCCATCTCGGAACTGTCGAGGCCGACAGCGACAAACGCGTCACGGAACGGCAGCGCCTGGTCGAGGGTTTTCTCGGCTTCTTCTTCGCTGAGGTGGCGCAGGAAGCTGAGGATCAAACCGCTGGTGATGCCCAGTTGCTGCTCGCCATCCTTCAGTGCCGCGGCGATGCCGTTGAGCACCACTTCGAACGGGATGCCCCGGTCGGTGTGGGTCTGCGGGTCGAAGAACGGTTCGGTGTGAATGACGTTCTGTGCTTTGCAGCGCAGCAGGTAGGCCCAGGTCAGGTCGTAGAAATCCTGTGAGGTGCGCAATACGTCGGCACCCTGGTAATACAGGTCGAGGAATTCCTGCAGGTTGTTGAAGGCGTAAGCCTTGCGCAGGGTTTCCACGTCGCTCCACGGCAGGGCGATCTTGTTGCGTTCGGCCAGGGCGAACAGCAGCTCGGGCTCCAGCGAGCCTTCCAGGTGCAGGTGCAGTTCAGCCTTGGGCAAGGCGTTGAGCCAGTCGTACATATTCTTTTCTCATCAGGTGCAATGACGGCATTCTACAGATGCGCGCCGAAACAATTGGCAAAACCTGACCAAGCGATCCATCACACGGCTTCCTGCTCGCGACGATAGGCGTAGGTATCGGCGAAGCGCGAGAGCAGGAATTCGGCGCAGGTGGTGGTCGGATATTTCGCTGGATGCTGTGCGTCCTGACAACCGGGCAGGCATTCGATGCGCGTGTCCGGGTGTGGCTCGGCAAAGAACGGCATCGAGTAGCGGTCGACCCCGAGCGGGCTGATCACCCGGTGCGGGGTCGATCGATAACGGTCGTTGCTCCAGCGCGCCATCATGTCGCCGAGGTTGACCACGAAGGTGCCGTCAATCGGCGGTGCGTCGATCCATTCGCCTTTGACGTTCTTCACTTGCAGGCCACCGGCACTGTCCTGATAAAGCAGGGTGATGCAGCCGTAATCGGTGTGCGCGCCGGCGCCTTGCTGCTCGGCAGAACTGGCGGTGTGGCGCGGTGGGTAATGGATCATGCGCAGGACGCTGACCGGGTCAGCGAAGCGGCTGTCGAAGAAGTCGCGTTCGATGTCGAGGGCGAGGGTCATCGCGCGCAGCAGAGTTTGCGCGAGGGCTTGCATGTCGAGGTAATGCTGTTCCATCAATTCAGCCCATCCTGCTTGCGCGGGATGACGGTTCGGCCCGCGTAACGGTTTTTCTGCGAGCACGTCGGGATGCTCGGCCGGCAGGTGCAGGCCCATGTCGAAGGTTTCTTTCAGGTCGCTGGGTTTGCTCGGGTCGAGTTGCTCGGTAGCGATGGCGCCGTAGCCGCGATGGTGGCGGGTCTGGGTGATGTCGATCTTGAGTTTTTCCGCTGCGGGCAGAGCAAAAAAACGTTGAGTCTGATCAAGCACGGCGTCGATGCGCTGCGCTGAAATCGGGTGGCCCTTGATGTAGAAAAAGCCCCATTCGCGGCAGGCGTGGTCGATTTGTTCGGCCACCGCAGGCCAGGCGTTTTCGTCGTCGCTATAGAGCGGGCTGATATCAATGATCGGAAGCTGATCCATACACAATCCTTGAAAAGTACGAGAGATCGTTCCCACGCTCCGCGTGGGAATGCCTCAATGGACGCTCTGCGTCCGCTTTTGGCAGGGACGCGGAGCGTCCCGGGCGGCATTCCCACGCAGAGCGTGGGAACGATCTGGGTCAGGTGGGTTACTTCGGCATCTCGGCCTTCATGCCTTCAACGTAATAGTTCATCGACGCGAGTTCAGCATTCGTCGCACTCACGCCCGCCGGGATTTTTTCGACGCCGGCCTGATCCTTGATCGGCCCGGTAAACGGCTGCAACGCGCCGCTCTTGATGTCGGCGATGATCTGCTCGGCCTCGGCTTTCACCGGCGCCGGCACCAGGTCGCTGATCGGCAGTTCAACCGTGCCTTCCTTCAGTCCGCCCCAGTAATCCTGAGGTTTCCAGCTGTGATCGATCACGCTCTGCGTCGCCTGAATGTAATGCGGCGCCCAGTCGTTGACGATCGAGGTCAGCACCGCTTTCGGCCCGAAGTGCGCCATGTCCGAGGCGTAACCCACCGCGTACACGCCACGACGTTCGGCGGCCTGAATCGGCGCCGGGCTGTCGGTGTGCTGGAACACCACGTCGACGCCCTGATCGATCAGCGCGTTGGCTGCATCGGCTTCCTTGCCCGGATCGAACCACGAGTTGACCCACACCACTTTGATCTCGGTGCCCGGGTTGTACTTGTTCAAGGCCAGTTGAATCGAGTTGATGTCGCGGATCACCTCGGGGATCGGGAACGAAGCGACATAGCCGATCTTCTTGGTCTTGGTCATCTTCGCCGCGAGGAAACCACCGACGTAGCGACCCTCGTAAGTGCGCGCCAGATAGGTGCCGAGGTTCTTGTCCTGTTTGTAGCCGGTGGCGTGTTCGAAGGTCACCTTGGGAAACTGCTTGGCGACTTTGACAGTGGGGTTCATGTAGCCGAAAGAGGTGGTGAAAATCAGGTCGTACTTGTCCTTGGCCATGTTGCGGATTACCCGTTCGGCGTCGGCACCTTCGGCGACGTTCTCGACGTAGTTGGTGGTGATCTGATTGCCGAATTTCTCCGCGAGTGCCTTGCGCCCCTGCTCATGCTGATACGTCCAGCCGTGGTCACCGATCGGGCCGATGTAAACGAAACCGACCTTCAGCGGATCGGCAGCGCTGGCGCTCAGGCTGATCCCCAGACCGAGGGCGGCGCACAGCAGTTTGTGCAGCGGACGTATTTGCATGAATTGGAGCTCCATTTTGTTGTGTGTGGTCAGGGCCAATGCAAATTGCTGACCAACAGGACAACAAACAAAAAAGATCGCAGCCTTCGGCAGCTCCTGCATGGAAATGCGCAACCTGTAGGAGCTGCCGAAGGCTGCGATCTTTTCAGCGCCAGAACCAACGCAGTGCAAGTCCGCGAGTTCACGCCATCGCTTGGTGCGCTAAGGTGTAACGAAACGTTAGCGCCGCCCCGCAGTCAGTAGCTCATTCGCACTCTTCGGCAAAAGGCCCGTCATGCTCACCATCCTCAAGCAAGAAAGTTTTCTGCTCCTGGCAGTCATCGCCGCGTGCGTCGCCTATCCGCTAGAACACTGGATGCTGCACAGCGGTCAGATCGTCGCGCTGACTGCCGGCCTGGTGTTGATCGCCTTCATCGTCGCCGCCTCGATGCGCGTCGCCCATCACGCCGAATTGCTCGCCGAAAAGGTTGGCGACCCTTACGGCACGATGATCCTCACGCTCGCGGCCGTGCTGGTCGAAGTGGTGATTCTGGCAATCATGATGAGCAACGAAGCGTCGCCCACGCTGGTGCGCGACACGATCTACTCCGCCGTGATGCTCGACATCAACGGCATCCTCGGCCTCGCCGCGCTGATGGGCGGGATCAAACACGGCGAACAGTCCTACAACGACGATTCCGCGCGCAGCTACAGCGTGATGATCCTCACCGCCATGGGCGTGTCGATGGTGGTGCCGGAGTTCATTCCCGAGGTCAACTGGAAGATTTATTCAGCGTTCACCATCGGCGCGATGGTCGTGCTTTACGCGTTGTTTCTGCGCATGCAGGTCGGCCCGCACAGCTACTTTTTCAGCTACAGCTACCCCGACAAACGCCGTAAGAAAGAACCACAGGACGCGCAGGCAAAAGCACCGAGCATCGGTCTGTCGATCGGCATTCTGGTGTTTGGCATTGTGGTGATCGGCGCACTCGCCGAGGTGATGTCGAAGACCCTCGATCTGGGCCTGGAAGGCACGGGCGCACCGCCGGTGATCACCGCGATTCTGGTGGCGGCGATTTCTGCGGCGCCGGAAATTTTGACCGCGTTGCGTGCAGCGCTGGCCAACCGTATGCAGTCGGTGGTGAACATTGCGATGGGCGCGTCACTGTCGACGGTGATTCTGACGGTGCCGGTGATGGAAGCAATGGCCCTGTATACCGGCCAGCCGTTTCAGATGGCGATGACACCGGTACAGACGGTGATGATCTTCATCACGCTGATCGTGAGTGCCATCAACTTGAATGACGGCGAAACCAATGCCATCGAAGGCATGACGCACTTCGTATTGTTCGCGACGTTCATCATGTTGTCCCTGCTCGGCCTTTAAGCCCAGCCGAACCCCCTGTAGGAGCTGCCGAAGGCTGCGATCTTTTGATCTGTTTTTCTAGAAGCAAGATCAACAGATCGCAGCCTTCGGCAGCTCCTACAGAGGTCTGTCGTTGGATCAGGTACCGGCGATCAGCTGGCGCGCCGCTTGGCTGTGATCGGCGATCAGGCCTTTCAGGTCAAGGCCTTCAACCTGGCCATCCACCACGCGCCACTTGCCACCAATCATCACCCGATCCGCCCGATCAGCACCGCACAACAGCAGCGCCGAAATCGGATCATGGCTACCGGAGAAGCGCAGCTCATCAAGCTTGAACAACGCCAGATCCGCCTGCTTGCCCACGGCAATCTCACCAATATCGGTACGGCCCAACAAACTCGCCGAACCCTTGGTCGCCCAGCCCAGCACGCGTTCCGGGGTGATCTTCTCGGCGCCATAACGCAGGCGCTGGATGTACAACGCCTGACGCGCTTCGAGAATCATGTTCGAGGCATCGTTGGACGCCGAACCGTCGACGCCCAGACCAAACAGCGCACCGGCGTCAGTCAGATCGATACTTGGGCAAATGCCGGACGCCAGACGCATGTTCGAACTCGGGCAATGGCAGATACCGGTGCCCGCCTGACCGAGGCGAGCGATTTCGTCCGGGTTGAAATGGATGCCGTGAGCCAGCCAGGTGCGCGGGCCGAGCCAGCCGACGCTGTCGAGATAATCGACGGTGCGCAGGCCGAAACGCTGCAGGCAGAAATCTTCTTCGTCGAGGGTTTCGGCCAAGTGCGTGTGCAGACGCACGTCGAGCTTGTTCGCCAATTCGGCGCTGGCCGACATGATTTCCGGGGTTACCGAGAACGGCGAGCACGGCGCCAGCGCGATCTGGATCTGCGCGCCGTCGCCACGTTCGTGGTACTCGTGAATCAGGCGCTGACTGTCGTCGAGAATCACCTGACCTTCCTGTACGGTCTGCTGCGGCGGCAGACCGCCATCCTTCTCGCCGAGGCTCATCGAACCGCGAGTGAGCATGGCGCGCATGCCCAGTTCACGTACGCTTTCGACTTGCACATCGATGGCGTTTTCCAGACCGTCCGGGAACAGGTAGTGGTGGTCGGCAGCGGTGGTGCAGCCCGACAGCAGCAGTTCGGCCAAAGCGACTTTGGTGGCGAGCGCGAGTTTTTCCGGCGTCAGGCGCGCCCACACCGGGTACAGGGTTTTCAGCCATGGGAACAACGGCTGATTGACCACCGGCGCCCAGGCACGGGTGAGGGTTTGATAGAAGTGATGGTGGGTGTTGATCAGGCCCGGCAGGATCACATGCTCGCGGGCATCGAACACTGCATTGCACGGCGCCGACGGCTGCTGGCCAGCGGCGAGGACTTCGACAATGACACCGTCTTGCACGACAAGACCGCCACGGGCATCGAGCTCGTTGGAGGTGAAAATGGCGAGGGGATTTTTTAACCAGGTACGGGTCGCGGGCATGTTGCCGGCTCCTCTGAAAATGGGGTTCAGGGTTGCCAGCTCAGTGATGCCCTGTCTGCTGATCCAGGGTCGCCGCGGGGGACGAGGTGCGCAGTTTCAAACAAAACGCCGCATCGGGCAAGCCCAACCCGACCGGACAACATCACCAAAATACACAACCACTGTAGGAGCTGCCGAAGGCTGCGATCTTTTGATTTTGTTTTTAAGATCAAAAGATCGCAGCCTTCGGCAGCTCCTACAGGGGAACATCAATTACCAGGGGATCGTTTCGCCCTTGTAATTGATGAAGTGATGCCCGCCCTTGCCGGTGTACGCATTCACCTGATCAATCAACCCACGGGTGCTGGTCTCAACGTCAAGGTCAGCCCCTTCGCCGCCCATATCGGTCTTCACCCAACCCGGATGCAACGACAACACTGTCAGCGTCTGCTCGCCCAATTGCGTGACAAAACTGTTGGTCATCGAATTCAGCGCAGCCTTGCTCGCTTTGTACAACGCCAGCTCCGGCGCGTCCGGCACGGTCACGCTGCCCAGCCCGGAACTCATGAACGCCAGCACACCGCTGCCGTCACGAATCTGTCCGGCAAAACGCTGAGCCAGATTGATCGGCGCCACCGCGTTGGTGAAAAACAACTGACCGACTTCAGCCAGTGTCGCGCCGCCCGGGCTCTGGTCCGCCGGGCCTTTGACCCCGGCGTTGACGAACAGCAGGTCGAAGGTTTCGCCCTTGAGTTGTTGGCTCAAGGCGATCACCGCTTGCTGATCGTCCATGTCGAGCTTCTCGATCCGCACCTTTCCCAGCGCTTGCAGCGCCTCGGCGTTTTGCGGATTGCGCACGGTGGCGGTGACTTGCCAGCCGTCGGCCAGCAGGGTTTTCACCAGACCGAGGCCCAGGCCCCGGGAGGCGCCGATGATCAGTGCGTTTTTTGCAGACATGATGGGCTTCCTTGATGAATGAGGATCATGGATTCAATGGACAGGCCTGACCGAGGCGAAGTTGCAACTCCTGCCGCAGCGTGTCGAGTTCGCGCATACGGGTTTCGATCAGTTGCAGTTTGTCGCGCAGCAACTGCGCCACGGCGTTGTCCGGGTCGGGCGCGTTCCACAACGCGGCAACGCTGTCGCCGATCTCGCCGAGGGTAAATCCCAGACGCTGCGCCGTTTTGATATAGAGCACCAGTTGCACCATCTCCGGCGGATAGTCGCGATAACCGTTGGCACTGCGCTGCGCCGCAATCAACCCGCGCTGCTCATAGAAACGCAGGGTGTCACGGCTGACGGCACTGGCCTGGGCTAATTCACCGATGCGCATGCTGGCTCTCAAAAGGGCTATTGACCCTGGAGCATACTCCAGGCTTTACCGTGGTGGCTCCCTGAATTTCTGGAGCAAGGATGATGTGGACTTCAACGCAGTATCGCAACGTGGTGCGCGGCAGTGCCTGGTATGACCTGATTGTTACGGCAGCGTTTGCCACGCCGTGGAGTTTTGCCGTTTTGCATGGTTTTTTGACCGCGCTGAATTTACCCGGCGAACTGCCAGCGTTTCAGCCTGTGCATATGTTGATGGCAAATCTGTTGGGGTCGGTGGTGTGTGTTTGGGCGGTGCTGCGGATTCGCGATCCGCAGGCGCTTTATGGACGGTATGACGCGGTGGCGCGGTTTCTGTTTGCGGCTTGGCAGGCGTATGCCTTGTTGCACGGCGCCAGTTCGATTCTGATTGTTTTCCTGGTCTTCGAACTGGCGTGGGGCATTGCTCAGGTGCTGCCTGTGAGGGCCTCATCGCTGGCAAGCCAGCTCCCACAGTGTCCGAGTAGTGCGCAAAATTTGTGATCAGCACTAAACCTGTGGGAGCTGGCTTGCCAGCGATGGGGCCATTGACATCACTACATTAATGCCCCGCCTGCCAAGGCTGCCCAAGCGACACCGGCGCATACAACCGCGTGCGCAACGCATCCCGCGACAACAACACCAGCACCACAATCGTCGCGACATACGGCAGCATCGCCAGCAAACTCGACGGAATCGCCAGCCCCAACCCCTGCGCCACCAAATGCAGGATGCTGGCGAGGCCAAACAGGTACGCGCCGAGCAACAACCGCCATACTCGCCAACTGGCAAATACCACCAGCGCCAAGGCGATCCAGCCACGCCCGGCGGTCATGTTTTCCGCCCACATCGGCGTGTACGCCAGCGACAAATAAGCCCCGGCCAACCCGGCCATCGCCCCGCCAAACAGCACCGCCAACGTGCGCACGGTCAACACCGGCAGCCCCATCGCACTGGCCGCATCGGGATTTTCTCCGACCGCTTGAATGATCAACCCGACACGACTTTTGACGATCACCCACGCCACCAGCGCAAACAACGCGAACGACAGATAAACCAGCAGATCCTGGGCAAACAGCATGCGCCCGATCAACGGAATGTCACTCAGATAAGGAATCGCCAACGGCTCAAAACCGGCCAGCGGTTTGCCCACCCAAGCCGCGCCGACAAAGGTCGACAGCCCGACACCAAAAATCGTCAAGGCCAAACCGGTCGCCACCTGATTGGCGTTGAACACCAGCGCCACCAAGGCAAACAGCGACGACAGCAACATCCCTGCGAGCATCGCCAGCAACACGCCGAGCCACAGGTTGCCGCTGTTCAGCGCAACGATAAAACCGATCACCGCGCCAAACAGCATCATCCCTTCCTGCCCAAGATTGAGCACGCCGCTCTTCTCGCAGATCAGTTCCCCCAGCGCCACCAGCAACAGCGGTGTGCCGCAACGCACCATGGCGTAGAAAATATTGCTCAACAGATCGATATCCATCACAGCGCTCCGGCAGTTACGGCGGTGGTCGAAGTGCGCCGTACCCAACGCATATTCAAACGTGGCCGATAGAGGATCAGCACGTCACTGGCGAGCAGGAAAAACAGCATCATTCCCTGGAACAACTGGGTGATCGCTTGCGGCAGATTCAGGGTCATTTGCGCGCTCTCGCCACCGATGTACAACAGCGCCATCAACAGGCTGGAGAACAGAATCCCGATCGGATTCAGGCGCCCGAGGAACGCCACGGTGATCGCCGCATAGCCATAACCCGGTGACACCTGCGGCACCAATTGGCCGATCGGCCCGGTGACCTCGCAGACACCCGCAAGCCCCGCCAAGCCGCCGCTGATCAACAGTGCCAGCCAGATCAAGCGCTTCTCGCGAAAGCCGACAAACCCTGCGGCACGCTTGTCCAGCCCAAGCACTTTGATCTGGAAACCGACAAAGCTTTTCTGCAACAACACCCACACCACGACCAGCGCGAGCAGGGCGAAATACACCCCGGCATGCACGCGGCCATCCTCCATCAACAACGGCAAACGACTGGCGTCGCCGAACATCGCCGACTCGGGAAAGTTGAAGCCGGCGGGATCTTTCAACGGTCCGTGCACACAGAACAGCAGCAAGTTAAGCGCGATGTAATTGAGCATGATGCTGGTGAGGATTTCGTTGGCATTGAAGCGCGTGCGCAACCACGCGGTCAGCCCGGCCCACGCCGCACCAGCGACGGTGCCGGTGAGCAGAATAAATACCAGCGCCCAACGACTTTGCATGCCGATGATGTTCACCGCCAAGGCACTGCCGGCGAGCGCGCCGAGGAGTAATTGGCCTTCGGCGCCGATGTTCCAGATTCGCGCCTGGTACGCCACGGCCAACCCCAGTGCGCAAAGCAGAATCGGCAGCGCTTTGACCAGCAATTCGGAGACGCCATACAAATCGCTGACCGGCGCGATCAGCAGCGTGTGCAAGGTTTGCAGCGGGTCATGGCCAAGGGCGATAAACAGCAGCGAGCCGCAACCAAGCGTCAGCGCTGCCGCCAGTAACGGCGAGCACCACAGCATCAAGCGCGATTGCTGGCCACGGGGTTCGAGGGAAAGCAGCATGTGGAAAACTCCGTTAAACCGTGGCGGCTGAAGGTGAATGATCGAACTGGCCGGCCATCCAGCCGCCGACGTCGCTGAGTTGGGTATCGCCCGTGTTGTGCAGCGCCGACAAACGTCCACCGCACAACGCGCCGAGGCGGTCGCTGATCTGGAACAGTTCGTCGAGGTCTTCGGAAATCACCAGAATCGCCGCGCCCGCATCGCGTAACGCAATCAACGCACGGTGAATGGTCGCGGCGGCGCCGACGTCGACGCCCCAGGTCGGGTGCGCAGCGATCAGCAGTTTCGGTTGCTGGAGAATTTCCCGGCCAAGGATGAATTTCTGCAGATTGCCGCCGGACAAACTGCGCGCGGCGGTTTGCGTGTCCGGGGTTTTCACGCCGAAACTCTGAATGATCTGTTGGGCGAGGGCTTCGACTTTGCCGCGTTCAATCAAACCGTGGCTGACCAAGCCTTGCTGGAACGCGGTAAGCAGAGCGTTATCGGCCAGACTCAATTCCGGTACCGCGCCGTGGCCGAGGCGTTCGGCAGGCACGAACGCCAAACCCAGTTTGCGACGCGCATCGGGACTTAAGTCGGCGACGTGTTGCTCTGCGAATCGAATGGTCGCGGCTTGCGCCCGAGGCAAGGTTTGTTCGCCACTGAGTAGGGCGAGTAACTCATCCTGACCATTGCCCGCGACCCCTGCGATACCGACGATTTCACCGCTGCGTACTTGCAGATTAATGTCCGCCAACGAGCAACCAAACGGGTCCGGGTTATGCCAACTCAATCCGCTCACCCGCAAAAATGCCGCGCCGCCGCTGACCTTCGGATAATCGCCAATCAACGCCGCCGCTTCCCCCACCATCATCTGCGCCAATTGCTGATCCGAGCATTCGGCAGGCACGCAATGTCCGGCGACACGCCCGCCGCGCAGAACCGTCGCGCTATGACACAACGCGCGCACTTCACCAAGCTTGTGGCTGATAAACAGAATGCTGCAGCCTTCGGCAGCGAGGCGGCGCAGGGTGATGAACAACTCGTCGGCCTCCTGCGGTGTCAGTACCGAAGTCGGTTCATCAAGGATCAGCAGGCGAATGTCCTGCATCAGGCAACGAATGATCTCCACCCGTTGCCGCTCGCCGATCGACAGGCTGTGGACAAGTCTTTCGGGTTCCAGCGCCATGCCGTAACGGCGTGACACTTCGCGAATCTTCGGCTCCAGTTGTTTCGGCGTGCCGGCCACCGCACCCATCGCCAAGGCAATGTTCTGTGCCACGCTGAGGGTTTCGAACAGCGAGAAATGCTGGAACACCATGCCGATGCCTAACTGCCGCGCTTGTGCCGGGTTGCGGACATTCACCGGCTGACCTTGCCAGAGCATCTCGCCGGCATCGGCCTGGGTGACGCCGTAGATAATTTTCATCAAGGTACTTTTGCCGGCGCCGTTTTCACCGAGCAGGGCATGGATTTCCCCCGGCGCAATGCTCAGGTCAATGGCGTCATTGGCCAGACAGCCGGGGTAGCGTTTGCTGATATGGCGCAATTGCAGGCACGAAGTAAGAGGGGCGATTGGCATGACAGGCTCGACTTGCTTGGAGTTGTGCCTGTGGATAAAGCAATTTCCTGGCCATTGAGTCAGGAACGCGAGCGGGCCGCGTGTGCGAGTGCCTGAAGCAGAGCATTGCCTGCAAAACTGGCTGGGCTCACGGCACCAATTCAGAGCAAAGCCGTTGAACGGGCTCCAGTTTTGCCCGTCGGCAACTGATCAAAAAACGAGCAAACCCCTGTGGAGTAGGCAGGACTTGCGACTGCGCCAGCCATGAACGGGTTATCCACAGGTTGCTCCACAGTTATTGTGCGCAAGCTGCAAACCCGGGCATAAGCACTGCGGTGCTTTCTTCTAATGGTGATAAACCGCGCTAACCCACTGTTTATGTTTGAAATTTTTGTTTCGTCGGGTGAATTGAACGAAAAGTGAACAAACCGCGCAAAGCCACGTGACAGAAGGGTTACAGCAGAATGTACTCAGGTTATCCACAGTCGGGTGCACAGCAGATGTGGGCAAGTCTGTGGAATAAGGAAATTCGGGATCGCCCCAAAAGATCGCAGCCTTCGGCAGCTCCTACACGAAAACGCCGATACCGGGATCAACCACAAAACTCATGACAAACCCGGATCCCTGTAGGAGCTGCGGAACGCTGCGATCTCTTGATCCTGCTTCACCGCTGCAACAAAATCCGCCCACGGCTCAAATCCGCTAGCTGGGTTTGCAAGACATCGATTTGCGCCTCACCCACCGCTAACTTCAACTCGACCCCGTTCGCCGTGAAGTTTTCTTCCACTACCAATCCACCCAAGTCCGCAACCCGCAACTTCACCAGCGCCAACTCGGCAAACCCGCAGGCGCAACTTAGCGGCACGCGGCTGATCAACTCGACCTTGGCCGCGGTCTGCAGACACTTGTTCGCACCACCGCCATAAGCCCGGGCCAAACCGCCCGTGCCGAGTTGAATACCGCCGTACCAACGGATCACCAACACCGCGACCTGATCGCAATCCTGCGCTTCGATCGCCGCCAGAATCGGTCGCCCGGCCGTGCCGCCCGGTTCGCCGTCGTCATTGCTGCGGTATTGATCGCCGAGTTTCCACGCCCAGCAATTGTGCGAGGCGTTGAAATCGCTGTGTTGTTCGAAAAACGCCTGGGCCTCGGCAGGGCTGCCGATCGGCGTGGCGAATGTGATAAAGCGGCTTTTGCGAATCTCTTCGCGGTACTCGCAAAAACCGCTGAGGGTGAAAGGCATAAACGTCTTATAGAGGAGGAGTGAGGCCGCAGCCTTTGAGAATGATGCGGATCAGGTTGTTGCCAGCGTCTTCCATGTCCTGTTTGGTCAATTTGCTGCGACCACTGACGCGGCAGATCTGTGTGGCGAAGTCGGCGTAATGCTGGGTGCTGCCCCACAACAGGAAGATCAGGTGCACCGGATCGACCGGGTCCATTTTGCCCGCATCGATCCACGCCTGAAACACCGCCGCACGGCCAGTGAACCAGGCGCGGTAGTCCTGATTGAAATATTCCGTCAGGCATTCGCCACCGCTGATCACTTCCATCGCAAAGATTCGCGAAGCTTGCGGCTGACGACGGGAGAATTCCATCTTGGCGCGGATATAACGGGTCAGCGCTTCGGCCGGATCGTCTTCGGCCGTGAGCGTATTGAAGGTGCTGTCCCACAGCTCGATGATGTTGCTCAGCACCGCCACGTACAACCCAAGCTTGTTGGTGAAGTAGTAATGCAGGTTGGCCTTAGGCAACCCGGCATTCTGGGCGATGGTGTTCATGCTGGTGCCTTTGTACCCGTGACGGGCGAACTCGTCTTCGGCGGCTTTGAGGATGGTCTCTTCGTTTTTCTGACGAATGCGGCTGGCGGGTTTGCCGCCATGGGCTGGGACTTCAAAGGTCATAGGCACTTCCGGGTTTGTCTGTGGGTGCAACCAGTTGCGTTGATAGCGCACCCACAGGCATCCGACAAGTCCTTGCGCAATAAAACCGTTACGCCTGTTCGATCTTGTTCAGCGGCGTAGGCACTTCAACGGTCTCGGTTTTCGACTCCGGCAGCAACAGGCAAAGGATGATCGCGGTCAGGCCACCGCTGGTGATCGCCGAGTCAAACAGGTTCTGCACCAGTTTCGGCAGCAGGTGCAGCAGGTTCGGTTGCGCGGCGATGCCCAGGCCGACGCCGAACGACGTGGCGATGATCAACATGCTGCGTCGATCCAGCGGCGACTGCGCGAGGATGCGCACGCCGGCAGCGGCCACCGCACCGAACATCACCAGGGTCGCGCCGCCGAGCACCGGTTTCGGAATCTGTTGCAGCACCGCGCCGATCATCGGGAACATACCGAGACAAAACAGGATCGCGCCGATGTACAAACCGACGTAGCGACTGGCAACGCCGGTCAACTGGATCACGCCGTTGTTCTGCGCGAACGTGGTGTTGGGGAAAGCGCTGAAGGTCGCGGCGATCATGCAGCTCACGCCGTCACCGAGCACGCCACCGCGCAGGCGACTTATATAAGAAGGGCCGCTGATCGGCTGGCGGGCGAGCATGCAGTTGGCGGTGAGGTCGCCGACGGTTTCGATGGTGCTGATCAGATAAATCAGCGCGACCGGCAGGAAAGCCGTCCAGTCGAAGTTGAAGCCAAACTTGAACGGCGTAGGAAAACTCACCAGCGGCAAGTCAGGCAATGGCTGCGGCAGCAGTTTCCCACTGAACCACGCGGCGAGGCTGCCGAGCAGCAAACCGATGATGATCGCCGACAAACGTACCCACGGCGTATTGGAGCGGTTGAGCAGAATGATCGTCAGCAGAACGAACACGCCCAGCGCCAGATTGCCCGGCGCACCGAAGTCCGGCGCATTGAAGCCACCGCCCAGATCGGTGATGCCGACCTTTATAAGGCTGATGCCGATCAGGGTGATAACGATCCCTGTCACCAGCGGCGTAACGACTCGACGCAATTGACCGATGAAACGGCTGAGAACGATCTGCACCAGCGCGCCAAAAAAGCACACACCGAAGATCATCGCCAGAATGTCTTCCGGGCTGCCGCCACGTTGCTTGACCAGAAACCCCGCCGACAGCACCGCGCCGAGAAAGGCAAAACTGGTGCCTTGCAGACAGATCATTCCCGCGCCAATCCCGAATGGCCGCCGCGCCTGAATAAACGTGCCGACGCCCGAAACCATCAAGGCCATGCTGATCAGGTACGGCAAATGCGCGGTCAGCCCGAGGGCCGAGCCGATCACCAACGGCGGGGTGATGATGCCGACGAAACTGGCGAGCACGTGTTGCAGCGCCGCGAGTGTCGCGGCGAGTGGTTTGGGGCGGTCGTCGAGGCCGTAGATCAGGTCGCTGGACGGTGCGGAATCTGGCTGCATGGCTTAGGGCTTCTTGTTGAAGGATCGGGGTTGATCCTGCTTTGCAAAAAGCTGTCCACTTGCTCAGGTTATTTGTCGAATTTGTTGCTAAGGCCCAACGCTGGCGGGCCTCGGAGGATTTTCAACGCGTCGCCGCCAGACTCTCCAAAAAGCTTTCCAGCACCAAATGAGGGCGCCGCCCCTTGCGCGTGACCGATGCGAGGCTCAGGTCGTAGAAACGCGTTTGCGATTTCAGCGCACGCAAGCGCCCCTGTTGCACCCAGAGACTGGCGTAGTGATCCGGCAGGTAACCGATGTAACGTCCGGTCAAAATCAGAAACGCCATACCCTCACGGTCAGAAGCACTGGCCGTGCAATTGAGCGCCTGATAATGCGCCTGAATCTCCGCCGGCAAACGGAACGTCGGCGCGATCGCGTCCTGACTGTTAAGGCGTTCGTCATCGAGCTGTTTGTCATCCACGTAAAACAGCGGATGACCCACCGCGCAATAAAGCAGCGAACGTTCGCTGTACAACGGTTGATACTCCAGCCCCGACAACGCACTGGCCTGCGGCACCACACCGACATGCAGTCGCCCATCGAGCACGCCTTGTTCGACTTCATTCGGCGCAATCATGCGGATTTGAATCTGCACATCCGGCCCGCGCTCCTTCAACTGGGCGAGGGCGTGGGTGATACGCATGTGGGGCAGGGTGACGAGGTTGTCGGTCAGGCCGATGATCAACTCACCACGCAAATGCTGGTGCAAGCCATTGACCTCGGTGCGGAAACTTTCCAGCGCACTCAATAGTTGCAGTGCCGACTGATACACCTCGCGACCTTCTTCGGTCAGCGAAAACCCGGCGCGCCCGCGCTGGCACAGACGCAAACCGAGGCGCTGCTCCAGATCGCTCATCTGCTGACTGATCGCCGAGCGACCGATGCCGAGCACCGTCTCCGCCGCCGAGAAGCCGCCGCACTCCACCACGCTGCGAAAAATCCGCAGCAGGCGAATATCAAAGTCACTGACCTGGGCCAGCGGATCGGGACGGCGGCTGCTCATCTTGTTGTTCTCATTGTTTAGCAAAGTTCTAACTGAAGGTTAGAAGAGTTGAATTTCACCGACTTTATCGCCGTGGCAATTTAGCTGCAACAACGCTTTCTATCTCCCTGACGCTTATGCCCTGCGAGGTTTTGCCCGATGAACATGCCTGAAAACGCGCCGTCGCCACTGGCCAGCCAATTGAAGCTGGACGCGCACTGGATGCCGTACACCGCCAACCGTAACTTTCAGCGCGACCCGCGTTTGATCGTTGGTGCCGAAGGCAGCTGGCTGATCGATGACAAGGGCCGCCGGGTATATGACTCGCTGTCCGGTCTGTGGACGTGCGGCGCAGGCCACACCCGCAAGGAAATTCAGGAAGCGGTCTCCAAACAGTTGGGCACCCTCGATTACTCGCCGGGCTTCCAGTACGGCCACCCGTTGTCGTTCCAGCTGGCCGAAAAAATCACCGAGCTGACTCCGGGCAACCTCAACCACGTGTTCTTCACTGACTCGGGTTCCGAGTGCGCCGACACCGCGGTGAAAATGGTCCGTGCCTACTGGCGCCTCAAAGGTCAGTCGACCAAAACCAAAATGATCGGTCGTGCCCGTGGTTACCACGGCGTGAACATTGCCGGCACCAGCCTCGGCGGCGTCAACGGCAACCGCAAGCTGTTCGGTCAGGCGATGATGGACGTCGATCATTTGCCGCACACGTTGCTGGCCAGCAACGCTTTCTCCCGTGGCATGCCGGAGCAGGGCGGTATCGCTTTGGCCGATGAGCTGCTGAAGCTGATCGAACTGCACGACGCTTCGAACATCGCCGCGGTATTCGTTGAACCAATGGCCGGTTCCGCTGGCGTGCTGGTGCCGCCGCAGGGTTACCTGAAACGTCTGCGCGAAATTTGCGATCAGCACAGCATTCTGTTGGTGTTCGACGAAGTGATCACCGGTTTCGGCCGTACTGGCAACATGTTCGGTGCCGACACCTTTGGCGTGACACCGGATCTGATGTGCATCGCCAAGCAAGTCACCAACGGCGCGATCCCGATGGGCGCGGTGATTGCCAGCTCCGAGATCTACCAGACCTTCATGAATCAGCCGACCCCGGAATATGCCGTGGAATTTCCGCACGGCTACACCTACTCGGCGCACCCGGTGGCTTGCGCCGCTGGCCTGGCGGCACTCGATCTGCTGCAAAAAGAAAACCTGGTGCAGAGCGTCGCGGAAGTCGCGCCGCATTTCGAAAACGCGCTGCATGGCCTGAAAGGCTCGAAGAACGTTATCGACATCCGTAACTTCGGTCTGGCCGGCGCAATCCAGATTGCCCCGCGTGACGGTGACGCCATCGTGCGTCCGTTCGAAGCCGGCATGGCCCTGTGGAAAGCCGGGTTCTACGTGCGCTTCGGCGGCGACACCCTGCAGTTCGGCCCAACCTTCAACAGCAAGCCGCAAGACCTCGATCGTCTGTTCGACGCGGTCGGCGAAGTGCTGAACAAGCTCGACTGATTTTTCCTTCTATATATACCTACAAAAACGGGTACTCCTTGACGGGGGCCCGTGGACAAGAATTCAGGAGTTTTCGATGAGCGTTATCCCGCATTTGATCAATGGCGAACTGGTGACCGAGAACGGTCGCGCGGTTGATGTGTTCAACCCGTCTACCGGTCAGGCTATCCACAAGTTGCCACTGGCCAGCCAGGCAACCATCCAGAAAGCCATCGATGCCGCCAAGGCTGCGTTCCCGGCCTGGCGCAACACGCCACCCGCCAAGCGTGCCCAAGTAATGTTCCGCTTCAAGCAACTGCTGGAGCAGAACGAAGCACGCATCTCGCAATTGATCAGTGAAGAACACGGCAAGACTCTCGAAGACGCTGCCGGTGAACTGAAGCGCGGCATCGAGAACGTCGAGTTTGCCTGCGCAGCGCCAGAAATCCTTAAGGGTGAGTACAGTCGCAACGTCGGCCCGAACATCGACGCATGGTCGGACTTCCAGCCGCTGGGCATCGTTGCCGGGATCACCCCGTTCAACTTCCCGGCCATGGTGCCGCTGTGGATGTACCCGTTGGCGATCGTTTGCGGTAACTGCTTCATCCTCAAGCCGTCCGAGCGCGATCCAAGCTCGACACTGCTGATCGCTCAGCTGCTGCTGGAAGCCGGTCTGCCGAAAGGCGTGATGAGCGTGGTGCACGGTGACAAGACTGCGGTGGACGCGCTGATCGAGGCGCCGGAAGTCAAAGCGCTGAGCTTTGTCGGTTCGACGCCGATCGCTGAATACATCTATGCCGAAGGCACCAAGCGCGGCAAACGCGTTCAGGCACTCGGCGGCGCGAAGAACCACGCAGTGTTGATGCCGGATGCCGATCTGGACAACGCGGTGAGCGCACTGATGGGCGCGGCCTACGGTTCTTGCGGTGAACGCTGCATGGCGATTTCGGTTGCCGTTTGTGTAGGCGATCAAGTGGCCGATGCGCTGGTGGCGAAACTGGTACCGCAGATCCAGGCGCTGAAAATCGGTGCCGGCACTTCGTGCGGTCTGGATATGGGGCCACTGGTCACCGGTCAGGCGCGCGACAAAGTCAGTGGTTACGTTGATGACGGTGTGGCGGCGGGCGCGACCCTGGTGGTCGACGGTCGTGGTTTCAGCGTGGCCGGTCATGAAGAAGGCTTCTTCCTCGGTGGCTGCCTGTTCGACAACGTCACTCCAGAAATGCGCATCTATAAAGAAGAGATCTTCGGCCCGGTCCTGTGCATCGTTCGCGTGAACAGCCTGGAAGAGGCAATGCAACTGATCAACGATCACGAATACGGCAATGGCACCTGCATCTTCACCCGTGACGGTGAGGCGGCGCGTCTGTTCTGCGACGAGATCGAAGTCGGCATGGTTGGCGTCAACGTGCCGCTGCCGGTGCCGGTGGCTTACCACAGCTTCGGCGGCTGGAAGCGTTCACTGTTCGGCGACCTGCATGCCTATGGTCCGGACGGTGTGCGTTTCTATACCCGTCGCAAGGCGATCACTCAGCGCTGGCCGCAACGTGCGAGCCATGAGGCTTCGCAGTTCGCCTTCCCTAGTCTGTAAATAGAAGGGGATTGCAGAGAAGGCCGACCTCATTGAGGTCGGCCTTCGCGTTTTCGGGGATTTTTGACCGATGTGACAGAATTATGAAAATAGGTGTTGACGGCAGATTTCAGATGTCTATAATTCGCCCCACTTCCGGCGCAGTCGAAACGGAAAACTCCTTGAGATTCAATGAGTTATGTAGGTTTCGGCAGTAGGTTGCTTCAGTTCATCGAAGCCGAAAGGAAGTTGAAAAAGAGGTGTTGACAGCAGCGTGTAACGCTGTAGAATTCGCCTCCCGCTGACGAGAGATCGGAAGCGCAAGTGGTTGAAGTTGTTGAAGAATTCTTCGAAAACTTCTGAAAATAATCACTTGACAGCAAATGAGGCTGCTGTAGAATGCGCGCCTCGGTTGAGACGAAAGATCTTAACCAACCGC
>NZ_JAMDGW010000017.1:0-5067 GCF_028656995.1 Pseudomonas sp. TNT2022 ID642
GCAAATTGCTTGGGTGTTATATGGTCAAGCCTCACGGGCAATTAGTATTGGTTAGCTCAACGCCTCACAGCGCTTACACACCCAACCTATCAACGTCGTAGTCTTCGACGGCCCTTCAGGGAACTCAAGGTTCCAGTGAGATCTCATCTTGAGGCAAGTTTCCCGCTTAGATGCTTTCAGCGGTTATCTTTCCCGAACATAGCTACCCGGCAATGCCACTGGCGTGACAACCGGAACACCAGAGGTTCGTCCACTCCGGTCCTCTCGTACTAGGAGCAGCCCCTCTCAAATCTCAAACGTCCACGGCAGATAGGGACCGAACTGTCTCACGACGTTCTAAACCCAGCTCGCGTACCACTTTAAATGGCGAACAGCCATACCCTTGGGACCGGCTTCAGCCCCAGGATGTGATGAGCCGACATCGAGGTGCCAAACACCGCCGTCGATATGAACTCTTGGGCGGTATCAGCCTGTTATCCCCGGAGTACCTTTTATCCGTTGAGCGATGGCCCTTCCATACAGAACCACCGGATCACTAAGACCTACTTTCGTACCTGCTCGACGTGTCTGTCTCGCAGTCAAGCGCGCTTTTGCCTTTATACTCTACGACCGATTTCCGACCGGTCTGAGCGCACCTTCGTACTCCTCCGTTACTCTTTAGGAGGAGACCGCCCCAGTCAAACTACCCACCATACACTGTCCTCGATCCGGATAACGGACCTGAGTTAGAACCTCAAAGTTGCCAGGGTGGTATTTCAAGGATGGCTCCACGCGAACTGGCGTCCACGCTTCAAAGCCTCCCACCTATCCTACACAAGCAAATTCAAAGTCCAGTGCAAAGCTATAGTAAAGGTTCACGGGGTCTTTCCGTCTAGCCGCGGATACACTGCATCTTCACAGCGATTTCAATTTCACTGAGTCTCGGGTGGAGACAGCGCCGCCATCGTTACGCCATTCGTGCAGGTCGGAACTTACCCGACAAGGAATTTCGCTACCTTAGGACCGTTATAGTTACGGCCGCCGTTTACCGGGGCTTCGATCAAGAGCTTCGCGTTAGCTAACCCCATCAATTAACCTTCCGGCACCGGGCAGGCGTCACACCCTATACGTCCACTTTCGTGTTTGCAGAGTGCTGTGTTTTTAATAAACAGTCGCAGCGGCCTGGTATCTTCGACCGGCATGAGCTTACGGAGCAAGTCCTTCACCCTCACCGGCGCACCTTCTCCCGAAGTTACGGTGCCATTTTGCCTAGTTCCTTCACCCGAGTTCTCTCAAGCGCCTTGGTATTCTCTACCCAACCACCTGTGTCGGTTTGGGGTACGGTTCCTGGTTACCTGAAGCTTAGAAGCTTTTCTTGGAAGCATGGCATCAACCACTTCGTGTTCTAAAAGAACACTCGTCATCAGCTCTCGGCCTTAGAATCCCGGATTTACCTAAGATTCCAGCCTACCACCTTAAACTTGGACAACCAACGCCAAGCTGGCCTAGCCTTCTCCGTCCCTCCATCGCAATAACCAGAAGTACAGGAATATTAACCTGTTTTCCATCGACTACGCTTTTCAGCCTCGCCTTAGGGACCGACTAACCCTGCGTCGATTAACGTTGCGCAGGAAACCTTGGTCTTTCGGCGTGGGTGTTTTTCACACCCATTGTCGTTACTCATGTCAGCATTCGCACTTCTGATACCTCCAGCAAGCTTCTCAACTCACCTTCACAGGCTTACAGAACGCTCCTCTACCGCATCACCCGAAGGTGATACCCGTAGCTTCGGTGTATGGTTTGAGCCCCGTTACATCTTCCGCGCAGGCCGACTCGACTAGTGAGCTATTACGCTTTCTTTAAAGGGTGGCTGCTTCTAAGCCAACCTCCTAGCTGTCTAAGCCTTCCCACATCGTTTCCCACTTAACCATAACTTTGGGACCTTAGCTGACGGTCTGGGTTGTTTCCCTTTTCACGACGGACGTTAGCACCCGCCGTGTGTCTCCCATGCTCGGCACTTGTAGGTATTCGGAGTTTGCATCGGTTTGGTAAGTCGGGATGACCCCCTAGCCGAAACAGTGCTCTACCCCCTACAGTGATACATGAGGCGCTACCTAAATAGCTTTCGAGGAGAACCAGCTATCTCCGAGCTTGATTAGCCTTTCACTCCGATCCACAGGTCATCCGCTAACTTTTCAACGGTAGTCGGTTCGGTCCTCCAGTTAGTGTTACCCAACCTTCAACCTGCCCATGGATAGATCGCCCGGTTTCGGGTCTATTCCCAGCGACTAGACGCCCTATTAAGACTCGCTTTCGCTACGCCTCCCCTATTCGGTTAAGCTCGCCACTGAAAATAAGTCGCTGACCCATTATACAAAAGGTACGCAGTCACAGAACAAAGTCTGCTCCCACTGCTTGTACGCATACGGTTTCAGGATCTATTTCACTCCCCTCTCCGGGGTTCTTTTCGCCTTTCCCTCACGGTACTAGTTCACTATCGGTCAGTCAGTAGTATTTAGCCTTGGAGGATGGTCCCCCCATATTCAGACAAAGTTTCTCGTGCTCCGTCCTACTCGATTTCATGACTAAGAGATTTTCGCGTACAGGGCTATCACCCACTATGGCCGCACTTTCCAGAGCGTTCCGCTAATCTCAAAGCCACTTAAGGGCTAGTCCCCGTTCGCTCGCCACTACTAAGGGAATCTCGGTTGATTTCTTTTCCTCAGGGTACTTAGATGTTTCAGTTCCCCTGGTTCGCCTCTTGCACCTATGTATTCAGTACAAGATAACCATCTTATGATGGCTGGGTTCCCCCATTCAGACATCTCCGGATCAAAGTCTGTTTGCCGACTCCCCGAAGCTTTTCGCAGGCTACCACGTCTTTCATCGCCTCTGACTGCCAAGGCATCCACCGTATGCGCTTCTTCACTTGACCATATAACCCCAAGCAATCTGGTTATACTGTGAAGACGACATTCGCCGAAAATTCGAATTTCTCAACTAAGAGAACTCACAAATTTTACCTTAGCCTGATCCGTTACCAGTGAAAGTAACGTTCAGTCTATCTTTCTATCACATACCCAAATTTTTAAAGAACGAACTAGTCAAAGACTAGAAATCAACATTCACCATCATCACGATGGAATGCTCATTTCTAAGCTTTATACTTCAGAAGCAGTAGTGGTGGAGCCAAGCGGGATCGAACCGCTGACCTCCTGCGTGCAAGGCAGGCGCTCTCCCAGCTGAGCTATGGCCCCGTATTTCTACAGGCGTTTCCCACACAAAATTGGTGGGTCTGGGCAGATTCGAACTGCCGACCTCACCCTTATCAGGGGTGCGCTCTAACCAACTGAGCTACAGACCCAATTTCGGGCTGCTTCTTTCGTCTTCTTCAATGAATCAAGCAATTCGTGTGGGAACTTATGGAGCAGCTGATGTCGTCGATTAAGGAGGTGATCCAGCCGCAGGTTCCCCTACGGCTACCTTGTTACGACTTCACCCCAGTCATGAATCACACCGTGGTAACCGTCCTCCCGAAGGTTAGACTAGCTACTTCTGGTGCAACCCACTCCCATGGTGTGACGGGCGGTGTGTACAAGGCCCGGGAACGTATTCACCGTGACATTCTGATTCACGATTACTAGCGATTCCGACTTCACGCAGTCGAGTTGCAGACTGCGATCCGGACTACGATCGGTTTTATGGGATTAGCTCCACCTCGCGGCTTGGCAACCCTTTGTACCGACCATTGTAGCACGTGTGTAGCCCAGGCCGTAAGGGCCATGATGACTTGACGTCATCCCCACCTTCCTCCGGTTTGTCACCGGCAGTCTCCTTAGAGTGCCCACCATGACGTGCTGGTAACTAAGGACAAGGGTTGCGCTCGTTACGGGACTTAACCCAACATCTCACGACACGAGCTGACGACAGCCATGCAGCACCTGTCTCAATGTTCCCGAAGGCACCAATCCATCTCTGGAAAGTTCATTGGATGTCAAGGCCTGGTAAGGTTCTTCGCGTTGCTTCGAATTAAACCACATGCTCCACCGCTTGTGCGGGCCCCCGTCAATTCATTTGAGTTTTAACCTTGCGGCCGTACTCCCCAGGCGGTCAACTTAATGCGTTAGCTGCGCCACTAAGAGCTCAAGGCTCCCAACGGCTAGTTGACATCGTTTACGGCGTGGACTACCAGGGTATCTAATCCTGTTTGCTCCCCACGCTTTCGCACCTCAGTGTCAGTATCAGTCCAGGTGGTCGCCTTCGCCACTGGTGTTCCTTCCTATATCTACGCATTTCACCGCTACACAGGAAATTCCACCACCCTCTACCATACTCTAGCTCGACAGTTTTGAATGCAGTTCCCAGGTTGAGCCCGGGGATTTCACATCCAACTTAACGAACCACCTACGCGCGCTTTACGCCCAGTAATTCCGATTAACGCTTGCACCCTCTGTATTACCGCGGCTGCTGGCACAGAGTTAGCCGGTGCTTATTCTGTCGGTAACGTCAAAACAGCAAAGTATTAATTTACTGCCCTTCCTCCCAACTTAAAGTGCTTTACAATCCGAAGACCTTCTTCACACACGCGGCATGGCTGGATCAGGCTTTCGCCCATTGTCCAATATTCCCCACTGCTGCCTCCCGTAGGAGTCTGGACCGTGTCTCAGTTCCAGTGTGACTGATCATCCTCTCAGACCAGTTACGGATCGTCGCCTTGGTGAGCCATTACCTCACCAACTAGCTAATCCGACCTAGGCTCATCTGATAGCGCAAGGCCCGAAGGTCCCCTGCTTTCTCCCGTAGGACGTATGCGGTATTAGCGTTCCTTTCGAAACGTTGTCCCCCACTACCAGGCAGATTCCTAGGCATTACTCACCCGTCCGCCGCTGAATCCAGGAGCAAGCTCCTCTCATCCGCTCGACTTGCATGTGTTAGGCCTGCCGCCAGCGTTCAATCTGAGCCATGATCAAACTCTTCAGTTCAAACATCTTTGGGTTTTTAAGAAACCCTAAACTTGGCTCAGCAATCGTTGGTTACATCTTTGATTTCTCGCGGAGTAACTTGTGATGCTGATAATCTTGTTGACTA
>NZ_JAMDGW010000018.1:0-166983 GCF_028656995.1 Pseudomonas sp. TNT2022 ID642
TCACATACCCAATTTGCTGAAGCGAGGCCATCTGGCCACGACTCAGTACCCGAATTTCTTGACGACCATAGAGCGTTGGAACCACCTGATCCCATCCCGAACTCAGCAGTGAAACGATGCATCGCCGATGGTAGTGTGGGGTTTCCCCATGTGAGAGTAGGTCATCGTCAAGATTAAATTCCGAAACCCCAATTGCGAAAGCAGTTGGGGTTTTGTTTTGCCCGCAGGAAAGATTTTCCAGCGCATTGACCTGCCCCCAACCGTCGCAGAGACGCCATTGGGGAAATTCCTTCTGAGTGACCGGGCAGTTTTTGGTATGGTGCAGCTCGTTTTTTAATGGACTGATGTCCTGCCCAAGGATCGGCACTCATTTATGTCAAAGAGTTGCTGTAGAAATGCCTGAACCCATCCCGATAAAGGATCACGAAAAAGAGACGCGTCTGGTCAACAAACGGTTGATCGCCTGCGCCATGTTCGTCTTCGCCGTCAGCTGCGCCCTGGTCGTGCGCCTGTACATCTTGCAAGTGGTGGAATTCGACTACCACTCGACCATCTCCGAAAACAATCGCGTCCACGTCTTGCCGATCCCGCCGACACGCGGTTTGATCTACGACCGTAATGGCGTGCTGCTCGCGGATAACCGTCCCAGTTTCAACCTGACCATCACCCGCGAACGCGCCACCGACGTCAATCAAGAACTGGATGAAGTCATCAATCTCCTGCACCTGCCTGCAGAAGATCGCACCGTCTTCGACAAAGCCATGAAGCAGTCCCGCCACCCTTTTACGCCGGTGACGCTGTTCTATGAGCTGACCGAAGAGCAAATTGCCGTACTGGCCGTCAACGAGTTCCGCCTCCCGGGCCTGGATGTCGAGCCGCAGTTCGTCCGCCATTACCCACTTGGCGCGCACTTCGCCCACTCGATCGGTTACGTCGGCCGGATCAACGAAAAAGAATCCAAGACCCTCGACTCGGTCGAATATCGCGGTACCCAATCCATTGGCAAAACCGGCATCGAACGTTTCTATGAAGCGCAGCTACACGGCCACGTTGGTTACGAAGAGGTGGAAACCAACGCCCAAGGACGCGTACTCCGAGTGCTCAAACACACCGACCCGGTCCCCGGTCAGAACATTGTCCTGAGCCTCGACATCAAGCTGCAGGAAGCTGCCGAAGCCGCGCTTGGCGATCGTCGTGGTTCAGTGGTAGCGCTCGATCCGTCGACTGGTGAAGTGTTGGCCATGGTCAGCAATCCCAGCTTCGATCCGAATCTCTTCGTCACCGGTATCAGCTCGAAGGAATATTCGGCACTGCGAGATTCGATCGACCGGCCGCTGTTCAACCGTGTACTGCGCGGTCTCTACGCACCGGGGTCGACCATCAAGCCAGAAGTGGCCATCGCCGGCCTCGATGCCGGTGTGGTGACGCCGCAAACCCGCGTCTTCGACCCCGGTTATTACCAGCTCCCGGACTTCGATCACAAGTACCGCAACTGGAACCACAGCGGCGACGGCTGGGTGGACATGGACGCGGCGATCATGCGTTCCAACGACACCTACTTCTACGACCTGGCGCACAAACTCGGTATCGATCGTCTGCACGATTACATGGCGATGTTCGGCCTCGGCGAGAAGGTCTCGCTGGACATGTTTGAAGAGTCGCCCGGCCTGATGCCATCGCAAGCGTGGAAACGCGCGACTCGCCGGCAAGCCTGGTTCCCCGGTGAAACGGTCATCCTCGGCATCGGTCAGGGCTACATGCAGGTCACGCCGCTGCAACTGGCTCAGGCCACGGCATTGATTGCCAACAAAGGTGTATGGAACCGGCCGCACCTGGCCAAGACCGTAGACGGTGTCGCTCCGGTCGACGAGCATCCGATGCCGAACATCCAGCTCAAGGATCCGCGAGACTGGGAGCAGGTCAATCACGGCATGCAGATGGTGATGCACGATGCCCGAGGCATCGCTCGTGCGGCCGCGGCCGGTGCGCAATACCGTATCGCTGGCAAAAGTGGTACGGCGCAAGTGGTGGCGATCAAGCAGGGCGAGCGCTACAACCGCGAGAAAACCCTCGAGCGCCACCGCGATAACGCCCTGTTCGTTGGCTTCGCGCCGGCCGAGCATCCGAAAATTGCGATTTCGGTGATGATCGAAAACGGTGAGGCTGGTGGTCGTGTTGCCGGCCCTGTGGTGCGGCAGATCATGGACGCCTGGTTACTGGATCAGGATGGCCACCTCAAACCGCAATACGCGGCGCCGACCAAGGCGCCTGGAGACCCGCACGTCTAACGGTTCGCAGCCTCGGCTCATGCTGGTTAAGCCGAGGTTGTGAGTTGCACTGGAGTGCCTACTTGCAGCGGTAACCCTCGGGCATCGTGACGGTGTAGTTGCGCTGCACACGGTCCTCGAAATTCAGGTTCTGCAAGCCTTGCTCCACCAGAAAGTCTTCGACCTTGGCGGACTGGCAGTCCTCGTTATAGGAGGAAGCGCGCAGTAGGTAGACCGTGCGTTTGCTGGCCTCATCCCGGGCACTGGCAATGAAGGTACTGAGCGTGGTGTAACCGGTTCGTTCCGAGGTGCCTATCGGGCCATAGGTCGTGTTTGGTTTACTCGTGCACGTTAGCCGGTCATCCTTTTTCTTGCTGGTCTTGCACACGGTAGAGGTGCTGGTCGGCACTTGCCCGTACTCGGTGGCGGTATAACGGTAAGTCACCTGTCGGCTGCCGACATCGAGGCTGATGGTCATTTTGATCGGCGCATGGTTCTTCGGCAGACTGGCGTCGGTATAAACCTCTTGGAAGCCCCTGTCTTTCAGCGCATTAACCATGTCGCGAAGATAGTAACGTGCATTCAGCGCGTTTTCGTCACTGCCGCCTACAGACGTCACCAGTACAGTCGCCTTTCGATCAAAATGATAATCCGGATCAGGTGTGGCATTTAGCGCCACGTCCATTTGCGTGGCGCAGCCGCTGATCAACGCTGTCAGTAAAAACAGCGCGCAGAATAAAAACCGGGTCATGACAAAGCCGCCTTACAAACTAAGGATTGAATAAGAGTTAAACGGTGTGGACTGACGACAATTAACTCGCGCGGATGCGCAAGGCTCAGTCTTTCTGGTATTCCAGCAAATCGCCTGGCTGGCAATCGAGTGCTGCGCAGAGCTTGTCCAGGGTGGCCATTTTCACGCCCTTGACCTTGCCATTTTTCAGTAATGACAGGTTGGCCTCGGTAATGCCCAGCAGGCTGGCCAACTCTTTCGAGCGAATTTTTTGCGTGGCCATGACAACGTCAAGGCGGACGATAATGGTCATTGTATTGTTCTATATGTATTGGCTTTGCTCATCGCTGAGTACTTTTGCATCGCGCATGATAATTGAAAACAAACAGAGCAATACGCCTTTGACAATCTCGTAGGCAGAAGTGGAAGACAGGCCGACCGAGAACTGAAAAATACGATCCCCTGGCGGCAGATCAATAGACAGGGCCAAACCTTGCAATGTCTCTACCAGCGGGTAGGCGGCCGGGGAAATGATGCACAGAATCCCCACTCGCCATAGCACCTTGATGTTGCGCTCGGTCCAGGTTTCGCCGCGGGACAAGCGCAGGAAAAACAACCCAGTCAGCCAGAGCACGTAGGTCGAAAGCAGGACGGGCAGGAAATCCAGAACGACGAGCAATGCAGTCACCAGTGGCGAGAGCCATGTGTCGGGGGCAAGCAGGGCTCCTTCGACAAACGGGTCGAGCAATTGCGGCGAATTTTCGGCGAAAGCGTAGAGCAGCGCCGCGAGCATTTCATCCGTTTTGAAGAACCAGATCGAAGCGTTGCCACCGACCTCGGTCACCCCCAAAACCCAGACAAGAATCGCTGCCAGTAGTCCGACCCAATGCATGCGCTGCAGTGCCAATCCGTTGTTACGAGTACTCATGAAAAATCCTTGCGGTGTCATTGGGAATGACTAATTCTCGATGCTAAATTATCGAATGGCAATAATAAATTGTTCTTGTTTTGTGAAGAACACCGCTGGTATCGAATGGCGGGGCGAAAGACTGAACCTCAGTTCAATCGTTTTGCGGGGATTTCAATGTCGATAGGCTCTCGAATTCGAAACAAGTCGAGAGCGCAGGAGGGACGCGATCCGCTCGGTGGCCGCTGGTTTCGATGACGGGGTCAGGGATTGATTAGAGCGGGACACACGCCACAGGCATGTTTGAGTCGCCCGCTCTTACCGGGTTTACTTGATTTCGGTAATGAAGTTTTCCCGCGAGCGGCGAACCTTTTTCAAGTTGACCAGCCAGTCTCCCTCAGTGGCTCGATGCCCCAGCGGCAGAATCACCACGCTGCGCAGGTTGCGGGCCGCGAGTCCGAGGATTTCATCGATGGCTGCCGGGTCGAAACCTTCCATCGGTGTGGCATCGACTTCTTCAAATGCCGCGGCGATCAACGCCGAGCCCAAACCAATATAAGCCTGCCGTGCAGCCGCCTGATAATTAGCCTCCTTGCCACGTCCAGCGACAATGCCCAGCAGCATCTGACGGTAATTCTCCCATCCTTCGTTAACGGTTCCGCGAACTTCGTTAGTCAAGTCAAACATCATGTTGACCCGCTCGGCAGTGATGTCATCCCACGCGGCGAACACCAACAAGTGAGAGCAGTCGGTAACCTGCTGCTGGTTCCAGCTGACGGCTTTAATCTTTTCGCGAATCTCTGCATTGGTCACTACGAGCAATTCAAAGGGCTGCAGTCCACTTGATGTCGGCGTTAACCGCACCGCCTCCAGAATGCGCTCGATTTTTTCATCGGACACTGTCCGGGATGGATCGAACTTTTTCGTTGCGTAGCGCCATTTCAGCAGTTCTGTCAGTTTGCTCATCATCAAATTCCGAAGGTGAAAGATGTTCAGGTCGGTCAAGAACGACTGGCTGTCGTGCTGAGCCTGAGCTTATGCTAACGATTAAAGCCAACTTGAAGGTCAAGCTCTTTTATGAAGATTGGAGAGGTTTCCAAGCGCACAGGTGTTGCTGCTTCGGCAATACGCTATTACGAGGAGCAGGGTTTGCTGGAGCCTTCTACCCGTGACACCAACGGGTATCGTCACTATGGCGAGGCGGCGGTCGCGCGATTGATTCTGGTGCGCGATGCCCAGCGGCTGGGATTCTCTCTCGATACCATACGGGGCTTGTTCCTGGAGGACGGGAGTTGTTCGAAATCGTTGACCATCGAGCAAATCGATATCCGTATGGATGAGATACGCCAGATCGAGGCCAACCTGGCGGTACAACGAGAGGGCTTGTTGCGGCTACGGCAGGTGCTTGAGGAGAGTCTACGCAGCGGTGCTCCTGTCGTGTGTGCGAGTGTGCGCAGGGCCGAGTCGTATCGGCCTGAGCAAAACATGATCACGCGCAACGCGTTGAACGGGCGTTGACCCACATTTGAAATGCGCTCCAATGTGGGAGCGAGCCTGCTCGCGTAAGATCTCTCAAAACCGCCGCAAAAAATCAGGCCCCGGGCACCGGGCAGCTCATGTCACCTTCTTCACACTTCAAATACTGTTTTAGCGCCTCGACCCGCACTTTGGTCACCCCGGTCAGGCAACTGCTGTAAACCCACGGATAAACGCTCCCGCCTGTTACCCCGGACGATGAGAACTTGCACTCGGCGTCCCGAAACCCCAGCCACGCCCGTTGCGCACTGACCAACAGCTTCTTGCCATCCGGGTTGTCCTTCAAACGCCCGGTGATCTGCTGATAAACCACATTCAACTCCTTGTCCGCCGCTTTGAAGTCCTGCCCGGCACACTGATTCATTGTCGCCTGGTCGCTGGCATTGGCGCAGTCGACAGCGGCATGGGCGAGGGGGGCGAACAGGAAGGGCGTGAGGGCCAGAAGCAGGCGTGGGGGCATGGTCAATTCTCGCTGTATCGAAGATAAGTGCCGAGCAGTGTAGCGTCTCTTCGCGCTTATTCAGGCAGGCGCAGTCGGGAGGCGTCGAGCAAACGGTCGGCTGTCGCCGCAATCTCTTCACCATCGTGCAGCCTTTCCAGCCAATGTGCAGGAATGCCCCGGACGCCGTAATAGGCGCCGGCCAACTGGCCGGTGATCGCGGCGGTGGTATCGGCGTCATCACCCAGGTTGGCCGCTCGCAAAATGGCCGCTTCGAAGCTGTCCGTCTGGTGAAAGCACCACAACGCCGCTTCCAGTGACTGCACGCTGTAGCCATTACCTTTGATGTCCGTCTCGGACATGACGAGGTAATCGCCACGCGCAATGGCGGCGACCCTGGGTTGCGAGAAGCTGGCGAAGGGCAGCTGACGCAGTTCTGCTTTGCCCGCACCTTCAAGCGCTCTGGCAATCAACCCGGCCAACAATTGGCAACATTCGATGGCTTCCGGTGCCGCGTGGGTGGTTCGCGAACTGTCGGCGGCAAAGCTCTGGATTTGCCGAGCGTCGGGAAAGTAGAACAGCACCACCGGAGCCAAGCGCATCAGTGAACCGTTGCCGGCGCTATAAGGGTCGGTAGAGCCAGCGAAGGGATCCGCGGTTTGCTGATATTGCGCGAGCGCTTGGCTGACGGTCATGCCGATATCGAAACACTCACCGGTCGAGCTGAGATAGCCCCATTGCCACCAGTTGAGGTAGCGGCCCATCTGATCGGCAGCATTGAATCCATTCTTGTTCAGCAGGCTTTCGGCCAGACACAGGGCCATGGAGGTGTCATCGGTCCACTGCCCCGGCTTGAGGTGGAACGGGCCACCGCCGACCATATCGGTCAACGGTTGGAATGATCCCCGTGGTTTGAACTCAACCGTAGTACCGACAGCGTCGCCGCATGCCAGACCAAGCAGGGCACCGCGGTAACGTTCGGCGAGGGATGGCGGCATGATTCGTCCTTGTTGATTCAAATTCGCTGGAAAAGGTAACAGTTTCGTTGGTCTTGGGGTGCCTGGATCCATCACAGTACCGGTCAAAAAGTGCAGCTTGATGTGTCCTCGCTGATGAACGACTGCACCGCTCTGATACAACTTCACATTGGACATGTGGTCATACAAGCCTAGTGTTCAGAACAGGAGGTGACGTATGAAACCAGTACCCAATAGTTTCGAACGCAAAATCACGCTCAAGGCGCCGCGTTCGCATGTCTGGCGTGCATTGGTCGATGCCGAGGCGTTTGGCCAGTGGTTTGGTGTGGCGCTGGAGGGCCGGCGGTTTATTGCCGGTGAATGGACGCAGGGGCAGGTCACGTATCCGGGTTATGAACATGTGTTGTGGAATGTGCTGATCGAGCGGGTTGAGCCGCAGCAGTTGTTTTCGTTCCGCTGGCATCCGTATGCGGTCAATCCGAAGATCGACTATTCCCAGGAGCCGACCACGCTGGTCAGGTTCGAGCTGGAAGATTTCGAGAGCGGTACGTTGCTGAAAGTGTCCGAATCAGGCTTCGCGCACATTCCCGACATTCGCCAGAAAGAGGCGTATTACATGGACAGTCGTGGTTGGGAGGAGCAGTTGAGCCGGCTCGAACAGTTTCTTGCCGAGAGCGCCAAGGCCCGCGAGCGTGACGGTGGCTGATATTTTCGAACCTTGGCTGAAGCGCTGGGCACTGGTGCCGGACGGCGCGCCGATCATCACGCCCGGCAGCCGTTTGTTGCCGGTACGCCTGAACGACACGCCGGCCATGCTCAAGTTGGCGCTGGATATCGACGAGAATTACGGCAATCGGCTGATGACCTGGTGGGACGGTGATGGCGCTGCGCGAGTGTTGGCTCATCACGAGAATGGCCTGCTGATGGAACGCGCCATGGGCCGACGCTCGCTGATGCACATGGCAGTGAATGGCGAAGATGACGAGGCGAGCCGGATTCTGTGTTCGGCGCTGGCGCGATTGCATGCACCGCGCGTAACACTACCGCCGCCGCTGGTGGAGTTGGGGCCATGGTTTGCTTCGCTGCGAGTTGCTGCTGCCCAACATGACGGTCTCTACAGCCTGAGCCTGCAAACCGCCGAAACCCTCCTCGCCGATCCACAGGACGTGGTGGTGCTGCACGGCGACATGCATCACGACAATGTTCTGGATTTCCAATCGCGTGGCTGGTTGGCCATCGATCCGAAGCGGGTGAGGGGCGAGCGTGGTTTTGACTACGCCAACCTGATTTGTAACCCGGACTTGCCGACGGCCACGGATCCCGCGCGCTTTCGCCGACAGCTGGATGTGATTGTCGAGGCTGCCGGGCTTGATCGCCGCAGGCTGCTGCAGTGGGTGCTGGCATTCGCCGGTTTGTCGGCTGCGTGGTTTCTGGAGGATGACGCGCTGGAGCAAGCCTCAGGGCAGCTGAAAGTCGCACAGATCGCCGCTTCCATGCTCGATGCCTGACACGGCTAAGGGTTTTCGGAAGGGTTGCTATGGCGAATGTCTTACACGCACTGGTAGCTTTTACGACTATTGCAGATTGGATCCACTGGGTAATCTACACACATCAACTGAGACACAGGGAGTGTTTCAGGATCACGGATGATCGACCATTTGCAAGGATCGCTGCCGACAGGGAGTCGATAATGGTCTTGGGAAAAACCCGCTTCGGCGGGTTTTTTTTCGCCTGTATGTAGGAGCTGCCGCAGGCTGCAATCTTTTGACTTTGGCTTTTAACAGCAAGATCAAAAGATCGCAGCCTGCGGCAGCTCCTACATTGGTTTGTGCGTTACGAGGCGATCAATTGGCGCAGGACGTAATGCAGAATCCCGCCTGACTTGAAGTATTCAACCTCGTTCAACGTATCGATGCGGCACAACACCTCGATTTTCTCCTGACGCCCATCCTCACGGGTGATGACCAGCGGCAAATTCATCCGCGGAGTCAGCTCGACGCCGGTCAGCCCCAGAATCTCAAAGGTTTCCTTGCCGGTGAGGTTGAGGCTCTTGCGGTTCTGATCAAGCTTGAACTGCAGCGGCAGCACACCCATGCCCACCAGATTGGAACGGTGGATCCGCTCGAAGCTTTCCGCGATCACCGCTTTCACCCCCAGCAGATTGGTGCCCTTGGCCGCCCAGTCACGGCTGGAACCGGTGCCGTATTCCTGCCCAGCAACGACCACCAGCGGCGTGCCCGAGGCCTGATACTTCATCGCCGCGTCGTAGATCGCCAGTTTCTCGCCGGTCGGAATGTAGATCGTGTTGCCACCTTCTTCACCGCCGAGCATTTCATTGCGAATACGGATGTTGGCGAAGGTGCCGCGCATCATCACTTCATGGTTGCCGCGCCGTGAGCCGTAAGAGTTGAAGTCCCGTGGTTCCACGCCTTTTTCGCGCAGATAACGCCCGGCCGGGCTGTCGGCCTTGATGTTGCCAGCGGGGGAGATATGGTCGGTGGTCACCGAATCACCCAGCAGGGCCAGCATCCGTGCACCTTTGACATCCTTGATTTCCGGCAGCGGCCCGGAAATGTCGTCGAAGAACGGCGGATGCTGGATGTAGGTCGAATCGTCCTGCCACACGTAAGTCGCCGCTTGCGGCACCTCGATGGCCTGCCACTGTTCATCACCGGCGAACACCTCGGCGTATTCCTTGTGGAACATTGCCGTGCTGACCTGATTCACCGCATCGGCGATCTCTTTGCTGCTTGGCCAGATATCCCGCAGATACACCGGATTGCCTTGCTGATCTTCGCCCAGCGGTTCGCTGCTGATGTCGCTGCGTACGCTGCCGGCCAAAGCGTAGGCGACCACCAAGGGCGGCGAGGCTAGCCAGTTGGTTTTCACCAACGGATGCACGCGGCCTTCGAAGTTGCGGTTACCGGAGAGCACGGATGCCACGGTGAGATCGGCTTTCTGGATGGCTTTCTCGATCGGTTCCGGCAGCGGTCCGGAGTTGCCGATGCAGGTGGTGCAGCCGTAGCCGACCAGTGAAAACCCGAGCTGATCGAGGTATTGCGTCAACCCCGCAGCCTTGTAGTAGTCGGTGACCACTTTCGAACCCGGCGCCAGCGAACTCTTCACCCACGGTTTGCGGGTCAGCCCTTTCTCCACGGCTTTTTTCGCCAGCAACCCAGCGGCCATCATCACGCTCGGGTTGGAGGTATTGGTGCAAGAAGTGATCGCGGCGATGACCACGGCGCCGTTTTTCAGGCGATAGGTGTGGCCTTCGTATTCGTATTCGGTTTCCCCGACCAGATCGGCATTGCCTACCGCGACACCGCCACCGCCTTCGCTTTCCAGGCGTCCTTCTTCCTTGCTGGTGGGTTTGAATTGCAGATCGATGAAATCGCTGAAGGCTTGCGGCACGTTCGGCAGGGAGACGCGATCCTGTGGACGTTTCGGTCCGGCCAGACTCGCTTCGACGCTGCCCATGTCCAGCGCGAGGCTGTCGGTGAACACCGGCTCCTGACCGGGCAGACGCCACAAGCCCTGAGCCTTGGTGTAGGCCTCGACCAGTTTGACCACTTCCGGCGGCCGCCCGGACAGGCGCAGATATTCCAAAGTCACGTCATCAACCGGGAAGAAGCCGCACGTCGCGCCATATTCCGGGGCCATGTTGGCGATGGTCGCACGGTCGGCCAGGGGCAGATCAGCGAGACCGTCGCCGTAGAACTCGACGAATTTGCCGACCACGCCTTTCTTGCGCAGCATCTGCGTGACGGTCAGCACCAGGTCGGTAGCGGTGATGCCTTCCTTCAGTTTGCCGGTCAGTTTGAAGCCGATCACTTCCGGAATCAGCATCGACACCGGTTGCCCGAGCATTGCCGCTTCGGCTTCGATCCCGCCGACGCCCCAGCCGAGTACGCCGAGGCCGTTGATCATCGTTGTGTGCGAATCGGTACCGACCAGCGTGTCGGGGAACGCATAAGTGCGGCCGTCCTCATCCTTGGTCCACACGGTGCGGCCGAGGTATTCGAGGTTGACCTGGTGGCAGATGCCGGTGCCCGGCGGCACCACGCTGAAATTGTCGAAAGCGCTCTGGCCCCAACGGAGGAACGCATAACGTTCGCCGTTGCGCTGCATTTCGATGTCGACGTTCTGTTCGAAAGCGCTGGCGGTGGCGAACTTGTCGACCATTACCGAGTGGTCGATCACCAGATCCACTGGCGACAACGGATTGATTCGCTGCGGATCGCCGCCGGCCTTGGCCATCGCTGCGCGCATGGCGGCGAGGTCGACCACGGCGGGAACGCCGGTAAAGTCTTGCATCAAGACGCGGGCGGGGCGGTATTGGATTTCGCGGTCGGAGCGGCGCTCCTTGAGCCACGCGGCAATGGCCTTGAGGTCGGCGCCGGTGACAGTTTTTTCATCTTCCCAGCGCAGCAGATTTTCCAGCAGGACTTTCAGCGACATCGGCAGCTTGTCGAGGTCGCCCAGGCTTTTGGCGGCATCCGACAAACTGAAATAGTGGTAGGTCTTGTCGTCGATTTGCAGGGTTTTGAGCGTTTTCAGGCTATCGAGGGACGGCATTACAATCACTCCTTTGAATCCGCACGGCTACGGATTGAGGGGACGGGCAGAGCTATCAACGTAGCCCTGTTTTCATTAGCTGGCTAATAACTGGACTCTATGGGCAAGTCCAAGGTTCCGACATCGGCTATCATGCGCCGGTTTTCGTGACAGGCTTTGCTTCAGCGCAAGGCCTGAGCATCGCGCAGGGGCCGAATCACCGCCCTCTGCCCAGGAGTAAGAATGAACACCCTATTCATGCATTGCCGGCCAGGCTTCGAAGGCGAAGTCTGTTCGGAGATTTCCGACCTCGCCGCCCAACTCAATGTGGCCGGCTACGCCAAAGCCAAAGCGGCCACCGCGTGCGCCGAATTCGTCTGCACCGAAGAAGACGGCGCCGAGCGCCTTATGCGCGGTCAGCGCTTCGCCGAGCTGATCTTTCCGCGCCAATGGGCGCGCGGGGTTTTCATCGATCTGCCGGAAAACGACCGCATCAGCGTGATCCTCGCGCACATGGCCGATTTCCCGGTGTGCGGCGGTCTGTGGCTGGAAGTCGTCGACACCAATGACGGCAAAGAGCTGTCGAATTTCTGCAAGAAATTTGAAGGCCCGCTGCGCAAGGCGCTGACCGGCGCCGGTAAACTGGTGGAGGACGCCAGCAAGCCGCGTCTGCTGCTGACCTTCAAGAGCGGTCGTGAAGTGTTTCTGGGGATGGCCGATGCCGGTAACTCGGCGATGTGGCCAATGGGCATTCCGCGCCTGAAGTTCCCGCGTGAAGCGCCAAGCCGTTCGACGCTGAAGCTGGAAGAAGCGTGGCACCACTTCATTCCGCGGGATCAGTGGGAAGATCGCCTGCACAGCGACATGACTGGCGTTGACCTCGGCGCCGCGCCGGGCGGCTGGACTTGGCAACTGGTCAATCGCGGCATGCTGGTGACCGCCATCGACAATGGCCCGATGGCCGAAAGTCTGATGGACACTGGTCTGGTGCAGCACTTGATGGCCGACGGTTTTACCTTCAAGCCTAAGCAACCGGTGGACTGGATGGTCTGCGACATCGTCGAGAAACCGGCGCGCAACGCCGCGATGCTCGAAGAGTGGATCGGCGAGGGGCATTGCCGCGAGGCCGTGGTTAATCTGAAGTTGCCGATGAAGCAGCGTTATGCCGAGGTGAAGCGTTTGCTCGAACGCATTGCCGATGGTTTCAAGGCGCGCGGGATCAAGGTCGATATCGGCTGCAAACAGCTGTATCACGACCGCGAAGAAGTGACCTGCCACTTGCGTCGCCACGATACCAAGAAAGCCAAATCCCGCTGAAACAACACAAAACCCTGTAGGAGCTGCCGCAGGCTGCGATCTTTTGATCTTGAAAAGCAAAGATCGCAGCCTTCGGCAGCTCCTACAGGGGTGTGGCGTAACGCCACAGATGACCGAATACCCGGCAATGCGTGATAATGCCTGCCAGTTTCAGGAGTGAATCATGAGTGAAATGATCGATACCCCGGTCGACGGCACCCTTGACGCCACCGGCCTCAATTGCCCGGAACCGGTGATGATGCTGCATCAACACATTCGTGATCTGGTGCCCGGCGGCCTGCTCAAAGTGATCGCCACCGATCCCTCGACCAAACGCGATATCCCCAAATTCTGCGTGTTTCTCGACCATCAGTTGGTGAGCCAGCACGAAGAGGCCGGTACTTACCTGTACTGGATCCGTAAGAAACACGCCTGAATCCCAGGCGAACGCAAAACCAAATGTGGGAGCGAGCCTGCTCGCGAAAGCGGTATCTCAGTCACTATCAATGGCGACTGATACACCGCATTCGCCAGCAGGCTGGCTCGCACATTTTTTGTCCCGGTTTAAAGGGTTCAGCCCGCCGAGCGACTGATCCGAATACGTTTGCGCGCGCTACGCGTCAACCGAATCGACAGCATCAACGCCGCGCAGCTCAGGCCAACGATCAGACCCTGCCACAAGCCGCTCGGGCCGCGTGGCTCGCCGAGCCAGTCGGTCAGGCCGAGGGCGTAACCCACCGGCAAACCAATCCCCCAATAGGCGAACAGGGTCAGGATCATCGTCACCCGCGTGTCCTGATAACCGCGCAGTGCGCCGGCAGCGGTCACCTGAATCGCGTCGGAAAACTGGAACAGCGCCGAGTACACAATCAGCATCGCCGCAATGTGAATCACCGTCGGGTCAGCGGTGTAGATCGCCGCAATCGGCTCGCGCAGCAACAGCATCATGCTCGCCGACAGACAGGCGTAGGCCAGCGCGGTGCCCATACCGACGCCAGCGGCAAAGCGCGCCTCACGCGGTTCTTCGCGGCCCAACGCCTGACCGACACGCACGGTCACCGCCATGCCCAATGAGTAGGGAATCATGAACACCAGCGAACTGACGTTCAGCGCAATCTGGTGCCCGGCCACTACGGTAGCGCCGAGGCTGCCGATCAATAGCGCGATCACGGCAAAAATGCTCGACTCGGCAAACACCGCGATGCCGATCGGCAGACCAATCGCCAGCAGACGCTTGATCACTGCCCATTGCGGCCAGTCGAAACGGCTGAAAATCTCGCTCGAACGATAAGCCGGAGCCCAACGCTCATAACCGGCCAGCCCCAGCGCCATCACCCACATCACGATGGCCGTGGCCCAGCCGCAGCCAACGCCGCCCATGGCCGGCACGCCGAAGTGGCCATAGATGAAGATGTAGTTCAGCGGAATATTCAGCGCCAGACCGCACAGGCCCAGCACCATTGCCGGACGCGTGCGGCCGATGCCGTCACTGGTGCAGCGCAGCACGTGATAGAACGCCACCGCCGGCAGGCCGCTGGCGATGCCGTGCAGGTATTGCATGCACGGGCCGATCAGCTCGGGATCGACCTTCATCAGGTGCAGCACCGGCTCGGCGGCGACCAGCATCGCCGTCGCGATCAGTCCTACCACCAGCGCCAGCCACAGCGCCTGACGCACGAGCGGGCCGATTTCGCTGTGCGTACCGGCGCCAAAACGCTGGGCGACTTTCGGCGTCGTTGCCAGCAGCGTGCCGGTCATCAGCAGAAACACCGGCACCCAGATCGAGTTGCCCAGCGCCACGGCCGCCAGATCTTTCGGCCCGACGCGGCCAGCCATCACCGCATCGACGAAGCCCATGGCCGTGGTCGCCAGTTGCGCGATGATGATCGGCAACGCCAGGGCGAGCAGGTTCTTGAACTCCAGGCGAATACGCGCGGGGCGGGTCAGGGAAACAGCGACAGGTTGATCAGTTACAGAATTCACGGGCAAAGCGTCCACAGGTGTTGATGCGCAAGGCGCCGCATTCTACGCCGCTGACGCCTTGGTCAGGAAAAATCCTCTGTTGCGGATTTGTAAGCGCAAAGCCTGCTGGCCCGGCGACTGATCTGCACCTAAACTGCCGATCCGCCTAAGGAGCCCGCCATGCTGATTGTTGCCGACGAAAATATCCCGCTGCTCGATGCCTTTTTTGCCGGTTTCGGCGAGATCCGCCGGGTCCCGGGCCGTTCCATCGACCGAGCGACGGTCGAGCAGGCCGACGTGTTGCTTGTGCGCTCGGTGACCAACGTCAACCGCGCGTTGCTGGAGGGCAGCAAGGTTCGCTTTGTCGGCACCTGCACCATTGGTACTGATCATCTGGATCTCGAGTACTTCAATGAGGCCGGCATCAGCTGGTCGAGCGCTCCCGGCTGCAATGCCCGAGGTGTGGTTGATTACGTGCTGGGCAGCCTGATGACGCTCGCCGAAATCGAAGGCGTCGATCTGACTCAACGCACCTACGGCGTTGTCGGCGCGGGTGAGGTGGGGGGGCGCCTGATCAAGGTCCTGAAGGGCCTGGGCTGGAATGTCAAAGTCTGCGATCCGCCACGTCAGGCTGCCGAGGACGGCGATTACGTAAGCCTGGAGCAGATCATCGAGCAGTGCGATGTGATCAGTCTGCACACGCCATTGACTCGCAGCGGCGACGGGGCAACTTGGCATCTGTTCGATCAGCAGCGTTTGCAGCAGCTCAAGCCCGGTGCGTGGTTGATCAACGCGGCGCGTGGTCCAGTGGTGGATAACGTAGCCCTGCGAGAAGTGCTACTGGAGCGTGAAGACCTGCAAGCCGTTCTCGACGTCTGGGAAGCTGAGCCTGAAGTCGATGTTGCACTGGCTGATCTCTGCGTATTGGCCACACCGCACATTGCCGGTTACAGCCTTGATGGCAAACAGCGCGGAACGGCGCAGATCTATCAGGCTTACTGCCAATTCATCGGCCAGCCAGCGAGTATTCAACTCAGCGAGTTGCTGCCGTCACCGTGGTTGTCACAAGTGACCCTGCATGGCGACAGTGATCCTGCCTGGGCGCTGGCGATGTTGTGCCGTGGTGTGTACGACCCGCGCCGCGATGATGCGGATTTTCGCCGCAGCCTTGTAGGCAATGTCGGCGAGCAGCGTGCGGCGTTCGATGTGTTGCGCAAGCAGTACCCAGTGCGCCGTGAGATTGAAGGGCTGAAGGTGCGGATTGAAGGGGCGTCGCCAGAGTTGGCGAGGATCGTGGCGGCGCTGGGAGCGGTGGCTGTCTAGAAACCGAGTCGGCCCTTTCGCGAGCAGGCTCGCTCCCACATAGATCTGTGATTCACTGAAGATCCCCTGTGGGAGCGAGCCTGCTCGCGAAGGCCGCCCCACAAATACCTGATCTGCAGACAGAAAAAACCCGGCCAAAGGGGCCGGGTCAGGAAGACGGTGGCTATATCACTCTTGTTCGGCAGGCTTGACCAATCGCTTCTCCAGCTCGCTGCAGGCTTGCTGGATCATCTCTTCAGTGATCGGTACTTCACGCCCATCCTTATCCAGTATCGAGCAACCCAGAGATTGGCCTGGCTTGGTGCGGATCACTTCAATTTTGTCTTCGCTGCTGTGTTGCAAGGACATGGCCTGTCTCCTCATCAGGTTGTGTGCCTAGGGTAAAACCGCCACGTGACCGGGCTGTGACAACTCCCTGCGGTCTGTCAGTGGGGGGCATCTCCACTCAAACAGAAACGACCGCTCGTCTCAACCGGGACTTTAGACCAATAGTAACTATGGCCTAGTCTTTGGGGGCATATTTAACCTGACTCATTGTGATTTACAGAGTTCCAACCCAAAGAAGGTTTACGCTAGCCCTTTCATCAACACGGATGCGTACCTGAATGACCCCGAAGCTTTCTTCAAGGCACCAGCGCGCCCTGCGTCTGACCACTCGATTTCTGGCCCCTTATCGCTGGCAAGTCATCGCTGCGCTGCTGGCGTTGATCGTCACCGCCGCCGTCACGTTGTCGATGGGGCAGGGGATCAAACTGTTGGTCGACCGCGGCTTCATGACTCAGTCGCCGCACCAGCTCAACCAGAGCATCGGCATCTTCATGCTGATGGTGCTGGGTCTGGCGGTCGGCACGTTCGCGCGGTTTTACTGGGTGTCGTGGATCGGCGAGCGTTGCGTTGCCGATATTCGCCGTGAGGTGTTCAATCACCTGGTCTATCTGCATCCCGGCTTCTACGAGAACAACCGTAGTTCGGAGATCCAGTCGCGACTGACCGCTGACACGACGCTGCTGCAATCGGTGATCGGCTCGTCGCTGTCGATGTTCCTGCGCAACCTGCTGATGGTGATTGGCGGTGTCATCCTGCTGTTCGTGACCAACGCAAAACTCACCAGCATCGTGGTGATTGCCTTGCCGTTCGTGGTCGCGCCGATCCTGATTTTCGGCCGACGCGTACGCAATCTGTCGCGGCTGAGCCAGGACCGCGTCGCCGATATCGGCAGCTATGTTTCCGAGACTCTTGGCCAGATCAAAACCGTGCAGGCCTACAACCATCAAGTCCAGGACGAGCGTCGTTTTGCGACGACGGTCGAGGACGCGTTCGACACGGCGCGCAAACGCATCTTTCAGCGTTCGTGGATGATCACCATGGTGATCGTGCTGGTGCTCGGTGCGGTGGCGGTGATGTTGTGGGTCGGCGGTATGGACGTGATCGCCGGGCGCATCACCGGTGGTGAGCTGGCGGCGTTTGTTTTTTACAGCCTGATTGTCGGTAGTGCGATTGGCACGTTGAGTGAGGTGATTGGCGAACTGCAGCGCGCGGCGGGTGCCGCCGAGCGAATCGCTGAACTGCTCGGTTCGGAAAATATCATCCAGCCGCCAACCGCCGGGCTTGTGACCCTGCCGGAGCGCGTGCGGGGCGAATTGCAATTGCAGGACGTGCGTTTTTCCTACCCTTCGCGTCCGGAAAGCTACGCAGTCAACGGCTTGAATCTGACCATTCGGGCGGGCGAAACACTCGCGCTGGTGGGGCCGTCAGGCGCCGGCAAGTCCACGGTGTATGACTTGCTGTTGCGCTTCTATGACCCGCTGGAGGGGCGGATCCTGATCGATGGTGTGCCGCTGACCAGCCTCGATCCGCTGGACCTGCGCCGTCACTTCGCTTTGGTCTCGCAGTCACCGGCGCTGTTTTTCGGCAGCGTTGAAGAGAATATTCGTTACGGCAATCCGGGGGCGACGCTGGAGCAAGTCAAGGACGCGGCAAAAATTGCTCACGCCCACGACTTCATCGAGAAAATGCCCAACGGTTACCAGACCCATCTCGGCGATGGTGGCCTCGGTCTTTCCGGTGGTCAGCGTCAGCGTCTGGCGATTGCCCGGGCGTTGCTGGTCGACGCACCGATCCTGCTGCTGGACGAAGCCACCAGCGCCCTCGATGCGCAGAGCGAACACTTGATTCAGGAAGCGCTGCCAAGCCTGATGCAGAACCGCACCACACTGGTGATCGCGCATCGACTGGCCACGGTGAAAAACGCTGACCGGATTGCGGTGATGGATCAGGGCAAGCTTGTGGCCATTGGTACTCATCAGGAGCTGATTGCCAGCAATCCGCTGTATGCGCGGTTGGCGGCGTTGCAGTTCAATGATGGAAAAGTCACGGCTGATCAACTCTGATGGGAATTGCTTGCATCGGGGGATGATCGGTCTATAGGCACCTGTAGGAGCTGCCGCAGGCTGCGATCTTTTGATCTAAAAATGCCCGCATGAAAATGCGGGCATTTTTTTGCAAAATCAAAAGATCGCAGCCTTCGGCAGCTCCTACGTAACCGGCATTACCGGTTACTGATCATCAAAATACCGCTCATGCCAATCCACCAGCGGCTGTGGCGAGTTGAGCTTCTGGCCGTAGATCACCGAATAAGACAGCACGTTCTGCACATACTGACGGGTTTCATCGAACGGAATGCTTTCCACCCAGACGTCGAAGCTCAGGTGATCAGCACCGCGCAGCCATTGGCGCACACGCCCAGGGCCTGCGTTGTAGGCGGCGGAGGCGAGGACGCGGTTGCCGTTGAACTGGCTGTGCACCTGGCTCAGGTAAGCGGCGCCGAGCTGGATGTTCTTGTCCGGATCAAGCACCTGCTGCGGTGAAGCCAACGGGATGCTGAATTTGCGTGCGGTTTCCTTGGCGGTGCCGGGCATCAGTTGCATCAGGCCGCTGGCGCCGACGCCGGAACGGGCGTCGTCCATGAAGGCACTTTCCTGGCGGGTGATGGCAAACACCCAACTGGAATGCAGGCCACGTACCTTGGCTTCACGCACGAGCGTTTCGCGGTGAGCCATCGGGAAGCGGATATCCAGATCGTCCCAGTACTGCGCCTGGCTGATGGTGCGGATCGCCGGGAAGTACCACTTCAAGTCATAGGCGAGTTTTGCCTGGGCAACCATTTCATCGCGATTGAAGTGGCGGCTGACGTGATACCACTCGCGGCGACCGTCGACGATCTGTCCGCGGGCGTGGAATTCCAGCGCGCGGCGTACGCCTGGAGTGTTGCGCACCTTGTTGATCAGCGCTTGGCTGAGGACCAACGGCTTGTTGTTCAGCGAGTACGGCGATTGCGAGCGGTCGGCGGCGAGGAAACCGTAGAAATCACGTTCGCGCGCAAGGTTTTTGTACAGGGTCTGCGCTTCCGGGTTCTGCGGCTGGGCCAGTTCCAGACTGCGCGCCTGCCAGTAGCGCCAGCGATTGGTGGTGGCCAGATCCTGCGGCAGGCGGCGGGTCAACTGATACGCATCGTCCCAGCGCGCCAGACGCAACAGCAAGCGCAGGCGCCATTCTGAAACGGTGTTGTCGCGCAGCTCCGGGTCGTATTTGGTCATCACGTCCAGCGCACGGCTGTCGAAACGACGGGCGAGGGTCAAGCCGATTTCCCGGGCGATCGCGACTTTTTCATCGCGAGAGAAATGCATGCTGCTGGCATACCCGTCGAGCAGCGCCATGGCCTTGTCAGGATCCTGACGAGCGAGGCGGCGCAGGCCGAGGCTGACCACATCGGACATCGGCTCATCGGCCGGGGTGAAGCGCGAAGGTTGATTGAGCAGTTCCGGCTTTTGCGCCACATCCACCAGTAAACGGCCGCGCGGGGCGAGGGTGGTCAGGCCGTTGACCAGGCTGTTGGCCAGGGGATAGTTACGCGTCTGAGCGGCGAGTTTGGTGCGCTCCCAGCGTTTCTGCTCAGTGAGCTGACCATCGGCGGCCCAAATCCCGAACAGCGCGTCACAGGCGGCGGGTTGCGATTTGCCCGTCAGCCACAGCTTGTCGGCGTTGGCGTAACCCTCGGCTTTCTTGTCGTGAGTGATCTGGTATTGCGCATTGAGGCAATCCAGCTCGGTGAAGTTGAGTTTCGGGTCGTAATACTTGACGAAGGTCGCCCAGTCGCCGCGGTCGGCGAGCCAGCGCAACCAGCGCAGTTTCATCCAGTTGGCCTGGGGCAGGTCACCGTGTTCGGCGAGGAATTTCTCGATTTCCGCATTGCTCGCGGACTTCAGACGCGCGGTCAGTTCGTCGTAAGCCAGATACGGTTCCAGCGGATAATCGGCCAGCGCCTGGCTGTAGCGGAAATACGGGCCGGTATCACCCTTGGCCAAGGCGCGCTTGGCTTCATCGTAATACTGGCGTTGGGTGGACAGGTCCACCGCCTGGGCGGATTGAGCGGCAGTGGCGGTAAGTAGCAAGCAGGACAAGACACTGAAAAGGCGACTGCGCATGAGACATCCGGGCAGAGAAATCATGACAAGTGCCGACACGAATCAGCACTGAATTGTCTGTAGCTTAGCCTTTTGCCAGCAAGCGGCGAAAGCTTTGCGGGCCTCGCAGCACAAGTTCGCAACAAATGTTGTGCAGAGTGCTTCGACAGACAAATTGCCGGCCTGCTGAAGCCCTAACTCAGGTAGAATGCGCGCCCGGTTTTTGGAGAAGCTCATGACCCTGCTCAAATTCAGCGATGTGTCCCTTGCGTTCGGCGCTATGCCGTTGTTGGACAAGGTGTCCTGGCAGATCGCCCGTGGTGAGCGGGTGTGCATCATCGGCCGCAACGGCACTGGCAAGTCCAGCATGATGAAACTGGTCAAGGGCGACCAGAAGCCCGATGAAGGCTCGGTGTGGCGTGCCCCCGGTCTGAAAATCGGCGAATTGCCGCAAGAATTGCCAGTGGCCGACGATCGGACGGTGTTCGACGTGGTCGCTGAAGGCCTTGATGGCGTGGGCGCGTTGCTCGCCGAATACCATCACCTTGCGCAGAACTGCGTCACTGAAGAAGACCTGAACAAGCTGATGCACGTTCAGCAAGACCTCGAAGCCCGTGATGGCTGGCGCTTGCAGACTCTGGTCGAGAGCACTTTGAGCCGCCTGCAACTGCCGGCCGACAAGACCCTCGCCCAGTTGTCCGGCGGCTGGCGTCGTCGCGTGCTGCTGGCACAGGCGCTGGTGTCCGAGCCGGATCTGCTGCTGCTCGACGAACCGACCAACCACCTGGACATCGGTGCGATTGCCTGGCTCGAAGAAGCGCTGAAAGATTTCCAGGGCGCCGTGCTGTTCATCACGCACGACCGTTCTTTCCTGCAAAACCTTGCTACGCGCATCCTCGAACTGGATCGCGGTGGCCTGATCGACTGGAACGGCGACTACGCCAGCTTCCTCGTGCACAAAGAAGCTGCGCTGGCCGCTGAAGAAACCGCCAACGCACTGTTCGACAAGAAACTGGCCCAGGAAGAAGTCTGGATCCGCCAAGGTATCAAGGCCCGCCGCACCCGCAACGAAGGCCGCGTCCGCGCCCTGAAAGCGTTGCGCGTCGAGCGTAGCGAACGTCGTGAGCGCACTGGCAAGGCCAACATTCAGTTGGACACGGCCGACAAGTCCGGCAAGCAGGTGATGGTCCTCGAGAACGTGAGTTTCGCTCACCCGGGCGGCCCGTTCCTGATCAAGGATTTCTCGATGGTCCTGACGCGCGGCGACCGTATCGGTCTGCTCGGCGCCAACGGTACCGGCAAGACCACGTTGCTGAAGCTGATGCTCAGCGGTCTCCAACCGACCAGCGGCAAAGTGGAAGAGGGCACGCGCATCGACGTGGCGTACTTCGACCAATTGCGTCATCAGCTGGATCTGGAAAAGACCGTAATCGACAACGTCGCTGAAGGTCGCGACTTCATCGATATCGACGGTCAGAGCCGTCATGTGCTGAGCTACCTCGGCGACTTCCTGTTCAGCCCGCAGCGTGCCCGCACGCCGGTCAAGGCGCTGTCGGGTGGTGAGCGTGCGCGTCTGCTGCTGGCCAAACTGTTCAGCAAACCGGCGAACCTGCTGGTCCTCGACGAACCGACCAACGACCTCGACGTGGAAACCCTCGAGCTGCTCGAAGAAGTGCTGCTGACCTTCAACGGCACCGTGCTGATGGTCAGCCACGACCGGGCATTCCTCGACAACGTGGTTACCAGCACGCTGGTCTTCGAAGGTGAAGGCAAGGTGCGTGAATACGTCGGCGGCTATCAGGACTGGATCCGTCAGGGCGGTTCGCCGCGCCTGTTGGGCGTGACTGAAAGCAAGTCGGGTAAGGCTGACCTGAATTCGGCGGTGGTCACTGCCGAGCCTGCTGTAGTTGCAGCACCTGCCGCTGCTCCCCCGGCGGCCAAGAAGAAGCTGAGCTACAAGCTGCAGCGCGAGCTGGAAGCGTTGCCCGGTGATATCGATGCTAAGGAACAGCAAATTGCTGCTGTCGAGGCTGAGATGGCTGAGGGCGGTTTCTATCAGCGTCCACCGGCTGAAACGGCCAAGGTGATTGCTTCGCTGGAGCAGTTGCAGGCTGAGCTGGATGCGTTGATGGAGCGTTGGGCCGAGCTCGATGCCTGATTGATCTGGCAATAAAAAAAGCCCGGCCTCATTTGCGTGAGGCCGGGCTTTTTGTAGGAGCTGCCGAAGGCTGCGATCTTTTGATCTTGTTTTTAAAACCAGCGTCAAAAGATCGCAGCCTTCGGCAGCTCCTACACAAGGGTTAGCGTTTGACCAGGTGCACGGCAAGGACATCGCATGGTGCACCGTGCAGCACGTCATTCGCAGTGGAGCCGAGCAACAGCGCCAGACCATGGCGGCCATGGCTGCCGACCACGATCAGATCGCACGTTTGTTCTTTGGCGAAATGATGGATTTCCTGGCGTGGCTGGCCATAGGTCAGGTGGCAGTTGGCGCCCTCAAGCTCCGAGTATTTGGCTTTCAGACGCTCCAGACGCTCCTTGGCCTGATCGAACTGCTGTTGTTGCAGTTGTGACAGATCCATCGGTACGTCGCCGCCGAACGCCATGGCCATCGGCTCGACGATATGCACCAGCGAAAGCTTGGCGCCATTGCTCACCGATAGCTCGCGGGCGCGGTGAATCACAGGGTCGCACTCTTCGGTCAGATCTACGGCGACCAGGATGTGGTGGTAGGGCATGAGGTGCTCCTCGTGAGGTTTCAATATTGTTAAGTATGGCTGGTTTCAAGCGCATTGGTTCCAAAGTGACACAATGCGCTCACCGAGAATTGGGAATAGAGATATGACGGTCTGGTTGGTGGTGTCAATCCTGCTTGTGGTTTTAAGTCCGCTGGCGTGGTTGCGCCCATCGCGCGCGCAAAGCGGTCGCATCGCCCTGCGCATGGAGGCGCGCCGCATCGGTCTGGCCATGCAACTGGCGCCTCAGGAATGGCCGCACTGGCTGGCGCAGGAACCGCCGAACCCGTGCGCGCAGTATCATCGACCGCGCCGCAGCAAGCAGCCCGTCTGCTGGGCTTACTGGCAGAAATCGCCGGGGGTGTGGGTCAATCAATGGCAGGAGGTCTGCGAGGACCCTGCGCTGCTTAATCATTTCGAAAAGTTGCCGGGCAACGTTTTCAAGGTCGAGGCAGACAAGCAGATGATCGCCTTGTATTGGGGCGAGAAGGGCGAAGCCACGGTTTTGCAGGATATCGACGCCACCCTGAAAGCGCTGGCGTAACGCGCGGACTTTTCCCACTGCAATGGTGTGGAAGGTCTGGCAGACGCGCAATAAAAAGCCCGACATGATTCATCGGGCGGGGTTGGCCAGGCAGGCCGGAAACCTTTTTTGATGCTGATGGGGCTTGGAGCGCTCAGTGCATTTTCCTGCAGTCCTCCCAGCGTAGCCCTTTAAACAAAGGCCGCTGTGAATTAGGGCGACTTTTCTAACTATTGATTCTATGAATGGCTTCACATGCAGACGCGTGTTGCGGGTCTTCGTCTGACGGAAATGACCGCAAAGTCGCATTTCAACCCGTATTTTGGGCGATTGACAATTGTCGGAAATTCCGTGAAGGTGACGTACCCAAATCAAACGGGCGTATGAATTGAGCGTTTGTCTTACAGACTGCTCCTACAGAATCCCGACTATCGCGTTGGCGGGTGTGCCGGGTGGATTGGCGTTAGCATCGACGAAAAAGCGTCCTGCCGAGCCATTCGCCTGCGTCCGACGTGTACTGTTCAGCTTCCATATCGTGGAGATCAGTTGATGATTTACGAAGGTAAAGCCATCACGGTTAAAGCTCTTGAAAGTGGCATCGTCGAATTGAAATTCGACCTCAAGGGTGAGTCCGTCAACAAGTTCAACCGTCTAACCCTGAACGAACTGCGTCAGGCCGTAGACACCATCAAGGCAGATGCTTCGATCAAGGGCGTGATCGTCAGCAGTGGCAAGGACGTGTTCATCGTCGGCGCCGACATCACCGAATTTGTCGACAACTTCAAGCTGCCGGATGCCGAGCTGGTTGCTGGCAATCTCGAAGCCAACAAGATCTTCAGCGATTTCGAAGACCTCAACGTTCCGACCGTAGTGGCCATTAATGGCATCGCACTGGGCGGCGGTCTGGAAATGTGCCTGGCGGCCGACTATCGCGTCATGTCGACCAAGGCCAAGATCGGTCTGCCGGAAGTCAAGTTGGGCATCTACCCAGGCTTCGGCGGCACCGTGCGTCTGCCGCGTCTGATCGGTGTCGACAACGCCATCGAATGGATTGCCTCCGGTAAGGAAAACCGCCCTGAAGACGCTCTGAAAGTCAGCGCCGTCGACGCCGTGGTTGCTCCTGAGAAGCTGCAGGAAGCTGCCCTTGAGCTGATCAAGCGCGCTATCTCCGGCGAGTTCGACTTCAAGGCCAAGCGTCAGCCGAAACTTGAAAAACTCAAGCTGAACGCCATTGAACAAATGATGGCTTTCGAAACCGCCAAAGGTTTCGTTGCCGGTCAGGCTGGCCCGAACTACCCGGCGCCGGTTGAAGCGATCAAGACCATCCAGAAAGCCGCGAACTTCGGTCGTGACAAGGCGCTGGAAGTCGAAGCCGCCGGCTTCGTCAAACTGGCCAAGACCTCTGCCGCGCAGAGCTTGATCGGCCTGTTCCTGAACGATCAGGAACTGAAGAAAAAGGCCAAGGCCTACGACGAAATCGCCAAAGACGTGAAGCAGGCCGCTGTACTCGGCGCTGGCATCATGGGTGGTGGTATCGCTTATCAGTCGGCTTCCAAAGGTACGCCGATCCTGATGAAGGACATCAACGAGCACGGTATCGAGCAGGGTCTGGCCGAAGCCGCCAAACTGCTGGTTGGCCGCGTTGATAAAGGTCGCATGACCGCTGCGAAAATGGCTGAAGTGCTCAACGCCATTCGTCCAACCCTGTCCTACGGCGACTTCGGTCACGTTGATCTGGTGGTCGAAGCTGTCGTCGAGAACCCTAAGGTCAAGCAAGCCGTGTTGGCTGAAGTGGAAGCTCAGGTCAAAGAGGACACCATCCTCGCGTCCAACACCTCGACCATTTCCATCAGCCTGCTGGCGAAAGCCCTCAAGCGTCCGGAAAACTTCGTCGGCATGCACTTCTTCAACCCGGTGCACATGATGCCGCTGGTGGAAGTGATCCGTGGCGAGAAGTCCAGCGAGCTGGCTGTTGCTACCACCGTTGCCTACGCCAAGAAAATGGGCAAGAACCCGATCGTCGTCAACGACTGCCCGGGCTTCCTGGTCAACCGCGTACTGTTCCCGTACTTCGGCGGTTTCGCCAAGCTGGTCAGCGCCGGTGTCGACTTCGTCCGTATCGACAAGGTCATGGAAAAATTCGGCTGGCCGATGGGCCCGGCATACCTGATGGACGTGGTCGGCATCGACACCGGTCACCACGGTCGTGACGTAATGGCTGAAGGTTTCCCGGATCGCATGAAGGATGACCGTCGTTCGGCCATCGACGTGCTGTACGAAGCCAAGCGCCTGGGCCAGAAAAACGGCAAGGGCTTCTACGCTTACGAGGCCGACAAGAAAGGCAAGCAGAAGAAAGTCGCCGATCCATCGGTGCTGGAAGTGCTCAAGCCGATCGTTTACGAGCAGCGCGAAGTCACTGACGAAGACATCATCAACTGGATGATGATCCCGCTGTGCCTGGAAACCGTGCGTTGCCTGGAAGACGGCATCGTTGAAACCGCCGCCGAAGCCGACATGGGTCTGGTCTACGGTATCGGTTTCCCTCCATTCCGTGGCGGTGCGCTGCGCTACATCGATTCGATCGGTGTTGCCGAGTTCGTTGCCCTGGCTGACCAGTACGCTGATTTGGGCGCGCTGTACCACCCGACCGCGAAGCTGCGTGAAATGGCCAAAACCGGCCAGAGCTTCTTCGGTTAAGCGCCCCCAACTAGAGTGAGAGTGAACTTATGAGCTTGAATCCTAGAGACGTCGTGATTGTCGACTTCGGTCGTACTCCGATGGGCCGCTCCAAGGGCGGCATGCACCGCAACACCCGCGCCGAAGACATGTCGGCGCACCTGATCAGCAAATTGCTGGAACGCAACGCCAAGGTCGATCCTGCTGAAGTCGAGGACGTGATCTGGGGCTGCGTCAACCAGACCCTGGAGCAGGGCTGGAACATCGCGCGCATGGCGTCGCTGATGACCCAGATCCCGCACACCTCGGCCGGTCAGACCGTCAGCCGTCTGTGTGGTTCGTCGATGAGCGCGCTGCACACCGCTGCGCAAGCGATCATGACCGGTAACGGTGACGTGTTCGTGGTGGGCGGCGTCGAGCATATGGGCCACGTGAGCATGATGCACGGTGTCGATCCGAACCCGCACATGTCGCTGTACGCGGCGAAAGCCTCGGGCATGATGGGCCTGACCGCGGAAATGCTCGGCAAAATGCACGGCATCACTCGCGAACAGCAAGACGCTTTCGGCGTGCGTTCCCACCAGTTGGCCCACAAGGCAACTGTGGAAGGCAAGTTCAAAGACGAAATCATCCCGATGCAGGGCTACGACGAGAACGGTTTCCTGAAACTGTTCGACTACGACGAAACCATTCGTCCGGAAACCACCCTGGAAAGTCTGGCGGCCCTCAAGCCTGCCTTCAATCCAAAGGGCGGCACCGTGACTGCCGGTACTTCGTCGCAGATCACCGATGGTGCTTCGTGCATGATCGTGATGTCGGCGCAGCGTGCACAGGATCTGGGTATTCAGCCAATGGCGGTTATCCGTTCGATGGCAGTGGCGGGTGTGGATCCGGCGATCATGGGCTATGGTCCAGTTCCGGCAACACAAAAAGCCCTGAAGCGTGCGGGCCTTGGCATCAACGATATCGACTTCTTCGAGCTCAACGAAGCTTTCGCCGCACAGGCCCTGCCAGTGCTGAAAGATCTGAAAGTGCTCGACAAGATGAACGAGAAGGTTAACCTGCACGGCGGCGCGATCGCCCTGGGTCACCCGTTCGGTTGCTCCGGTGCCCGTATTTCCGGCACCTTGCTGAACGTGATGAAGCAGAATAGCGGCACCTTCGGGGTGGCCACTATGTGCATTGGTCTCGGCCAAGGCATCTCCACCGTCTTCGAACGCGTTTAAGCGTCTCGTCGATGGAAGCCGGGGCCAAGTGCCCCGGTTTTTGTTTTTGTGGATTTATTTTGTTTTTATTTTGAAAAAATTTGAGTGAGGGCCAAAGCATGCCGATACAACCTGGGCTCTACCAACATTACAAAGGTCCACAGTACCGCGTATTCAGTGTTGCGCGGCATTCCGAGACCGAAGAAGAAGTGGTCTTTTACCAAGCCCTGTATGGCGATTACGGCTTTTGGGTACGCCCTCTGAGCATGTTTCTCGAGTCAGTCGAGGTTGACGGCGAGCAGGTGCCACGCTTTGCTTTGGTGCAAGCCGAACCGAGCCTTTTTTCCAAGGCATAAGGCGAGGGCGCACAGAACCCTGTGCTTGACCTCACCTTGTATCAACTATATATAGCGGTGCCGCGTCAGGCGCCAACCGCCTTTCACTTCTAGAATTCAGGAATTTTCTGATCCATGGGCAAATCGCTGGTCATTGTGGAATCCCCGGCTAAGGCCAAGACCATCAACAAGTATCTGGGTAACCAATACGTGGTGAAGTCGAGTATCGGCCATATCCGAGACCTGCCCACCAGCGGTTCGGCTAGCGCCAGCAAAGAGCCAGCCGCCAAGCGCGGCAAGGCTGCCGCGGGCGAAGGTCCGGTGCTCTCGCCGAAAGAGAAAGCGCGCAAGCAGCTCGTCTCGCGTATGGGTGTCGATCCCGATCATGGCTGGAAAGCCCAGTACGAGATCCTCCCGGGTAAAGAGAAGGTCATCGAAGAGCTGCGCCGGCTCGCCAAAGATGCTGACACCATCTATCTCGCAACCGACTTGGATCGCGAGGGGGAAGCCATTGCCTGGCACCTGCGCGAAGCCATCGGTGGTGATGACAGCCGCTACAAGCGTGTGGTGTTCAACGAAATCACCAAGAAGGCGATTCAGGAAGCCTTCTCGGAACCGGGCGAGCTGGACATCGATCGTGTCAACGCCCAGCAGGCACGTCGTTTCCTCGACCGCGTTGTGGGTTACATGGTCTCGCCGCTGCTGTGGGCGAAAATCGCTCGTGGCTTGTCCGCCGGTCGCGTGCAATCGGTTGCCGTGAAGCTGGTCGTTGAGCGTGAGCGCGAAATTCGCGCGTTCAACCCGGAAGAGTACTGGGAAGTGCACGCCGATCTCGGTACCACGAAAGGCTCGACCGTGCGTTTCGAAGTGGCTCGCGAGAAAGGCGAGGCCTTCAAGCCGCTCAACGAAGCCCAGGCCATGGCTGCGCTGGAGAAGCTCAAGTCTTCCAGCTACAGCATCGTCAAACGCGAGGACAAGCCGACCAGCAGCAAGCCTTCGGCACCGTTCATCACATCGACCCTGCAACAGGCTGCGAGCAACCGCCTGGGCTTCGGCGTGAAGAAAACCATGATGATGGCCCAGCGTCTGTACGAAGCCGGCTACATCACTTATATGCGTACCGACTCGACCAACCTCTCGGCTGATGCCGTGGCGATGGCGCGTACTTACATCGAAGACGAGTTCGGCAAGAAGTACCTGCCGGAAACGCCGAACGTCTACAGCAGCAAGGAAGGCGCACAAGAGGCTCACGAAGCGATTCGTCCGTCTGACGCCAACACCATTCCAAGCAAGCTGGCGGGCATGGAGCGTGACGCTGAGCGTCTCTACGAGCTGATCTGGCGCCAGTTCCTCGCTTGCCAGATGCTGCCGGCGCAATACTTGTCGACCACCGTCAGCGTAGGCGCTGGCGACTTCGAGCTGCGTGCCAAGGGCCGTATCCTCAAGTTCGACGGTTACACCCGCGTCATGCCGCAGATTGCCAAGCCAGGCGATGACGACGTTCTGCCTGACATGGCGCAAGGCGACGTGATGAAGCTGATCAAGCTCGATCCGTCGCAACACTTCACCAAGCCACCGGCCCGTTACTCGGAAGCCAGTCTGGTGAAGGAAATGGAAAAACGCGGCATCGGTCGTCCTTCGACTTACGCTGCGATCATTTCGACCATTCAGGATCGCGGTTATGTGACCCTGCACAACCGTCGTTTCTACTCGGAAAAAATGGGCGACATCGTCACCGAGCGCCTGTCGGAAAGCTTCTCCAATCTCATGGACTACGGCTTCACCGCCGGCATGGAAGAGAATCTCGATGACGTGGCGCAGGGCGAACGCGACTGGAAAAACGTGCTGGACGAGTTCTACGGCGACTTCAAAAAGAAGCTCGAAGTAGCCGAAAACCCGGACAGCGGCATGCGTGCCAACCAGCCGGTCATGACCGACATTCCGTGCACGACCTGTGGTCGTCCGATGCAGATTCGTACCGCGTCGACCGGGGTTTTCCTCGGTTGCTCCGGCTACAGCCTGCCGCCGAAAGAACGCTGCAAGGCTACCGTCAACCTGGTGCCGGGTGACGAGATCGCTGCGGACGACGAAGGTGAGTCGGAATCGCTGGTGCTGCGTGGCAAGCATCGCTGCCCGATCTGCAGCACGGCGATGGACGCCTACCTGCTGGACGAGAAGCGCAAGCTGCACATCTGCGGTAACAATCCGGATTGCGCAGGCTACGAAATCGAAGAAGGCAGCTATCGCATCAAGGGCTATGAAGGTCCGAGCCTGGAATGCGACAAGTGCGGCAGCGAGATGCAGCTCAAGACTGGCCGTTTCGGCAAGTTCTTCGGTTGCACCAACCCGACCTGCAAAAACACCCGCAAACTGCTGAAAAGCGGTGACGCGGCGCCGCCGAAGATGGATCCGGTGAAGATGCCTGAGCTGAAATGCGAAAAGGTCAACGACACCTACATCCTGCGCGACGGTGCGTCCGGCCTGTTCCTGGCGGCCAGTCAGTTCCCGAAAAACCGCGAGACCCGTGCTCCGCTGGTGATCGAGATTCTGCCGCACAAGGACGAGATTGATCCTAAGTACCACTTCCTGTGCGACGCTCCGCAGAAGGATCCTGATGGTCTGCCGGCGGTGATTCGCTACAGCCGCAAGACCAAGGAGCAATACGTGCAGACTGAGGTCGATGGCAAGCCTACCGGTTGGAAGGCGTACTTCGACGGCGGCAAGTGGACGGTTGAAGACAAGCGTACGAAGGCCAAAGCCGAGTAAGCGTTAGTCTGATACTGAAAGGCCGCATGACAACCCACGGGTTTTCATGCGGCCTTTTTGTTTTGTGCTTGCGGTAGGATCGACGGATCCACGACACTGTCCGGCCTGTGTGAAGCAATTACTTCGTTGTGGAGAGCGCCGTCATGGCTCACGAACTCTATACCCGTACCAATCAGAAGATCTATTTCGCCGGCCTGTCGCTCGAAGCCCTGGCTCGCGCTGAAGAAGGGCGGGCGATGAATTCTCTGGCGTTGATTCAGGCTGGTCGAGAATCGGCGTTGTTTCACCTGTACGGCGCCTTGTTGGGGCTTTGTCATGAGATCGCTGGTTTCTATCGTCTGCCGCAGGCCAATGCGCCGCGGGCCGAGATGCTGTTGACGCGTGAAGTGCTGGAATCGATCGCGATACCTGAATTGGCCGAGATGATCGAGCTGGCGGGGAATTCGGAAACCTGGTTGGCGAAACTGCTGGCTGCGCATTCGGCGCTGTTTCAGCCGCCACGGGTGCCACACAAGCCCAAAGGGGACGTGACTCAGCCGCTGATTCAGGCGATCAATCTGGATGAAGAAGAAGCGCCAGAAGAGTTGAGTCGAGAGGAGCTGGAGAGCTGGCGGCAGAATCTGAAAGGCTTGGCGATTCGCTTTCGCGAAGGCTTGAACGAGTGCTGAGGGCGATTGACACGGTGGCAATCTGAAACATGCTGCTGGTCAAGATCCCGAGCGAAGCCTGAATGATGTCTATATAATCCCTGCCTTTCGTGGAGAACAGACCTATATGCCAACGTCCTTTCTAGAAATTGTCGAGTTACCAGACGGCCGAATCGAGCTGCGCAGGGCTGAGGACGAGGGTTCTTTGGTGACGCTGGATTTCTCCGAGGATGCCAAGGCATTCCTGCAAGGTCAGCATGTGGAAATCGCCAAAGCGATGTTAAGCGTCGGCGTGCAGATGGCCGGTCGTATGGTCGAAGGCGAGTTTGATAAGGAAGAGGGGCCGCGGGTTCTTCATTGATCCCCGTCTTTTTACTTTTTGACGTTACCGCTTCAGATCGGCTTCTCTGTCCTTGGAGAAGCCCTGCGCTTCACACAGCGCGTACTGCCAGCAATCAACCCAAACGAATATTCAGGCTCTGAGCATCGCCCGTGCGTGCGGCGTTGATCAGTTGTTGCCGTGAATTTGCGTTCAGCGGGTTGAGCCAAGTGACTACGGTGTGACTGCGACCCAGCTTCAGGGCTTCGCATGCCAGTTGCTGAGCGCTTTGAGCGCCTCTTGGTTGCAGCAGCAGAATACGCTCGCGATTCAAGCCGGCATCCCGCAGCCATGTCTGGGTCAGGCTGGCTGGTGGTGCGATCAGCGTCAGCCAGCGCGCGTCCTGATCCTCGCTCAGTTCGCGCAGGATTGGCGCGAGCAGGTTCAGGCAGTTCCCGGCAGCACCTCGCAGTGACAGCTCACTGAATACTTCGGGTTCGGCATTCCACGGGCGCTCGACCACATCTTTCAGAGCCGGCGCCATCGGTTGCGCCAGAAACGCTTCGAATAAAGGCAGTTGTGTTTGCTGAGGGGTGTGTGGGAACTGCATAAAGCCTCCTTTAGCGGCGAATGACGCCGACACTCAAGCCTTCGATCACCAGTTCCTGATCTTTCAGGTCGACTTCGATAGGGGCGAACTCAGGGTTTTCGGCAATCAGCCAGACCTTGCTGCCTTCACGCTTGAAGCGTTTGACCGTCACTTCGTCGCCGATGCGGGCAACGACGACCTGGCCATTACGTGCTTCGCGGGTGGTGTGCACGGCAAGGAGGTCACCGTCGAAAATACCGATGTCCTTCATGCTCATGCCGTGCACGCGCAACAGATAGTCAGCGCGCGGATGAAAGAAGGCCGGATTGATATTGCAGGATTCTTCGATGTGTTGCTGGGCGAGGATCGGCGCACCGGCAGCAACCCGGCCAATGATCGGCAGGGTAGAGTCGTCAGCCTTGGCTTCGAAGCCAGGGATGCGAATGCCGCGAGAGGCGCCGGGGGTCATCTCGATGGCACCCTTGCGAGCCAGTGCCTTGAGGTGTTCTTCAGCCGCGTTCGGCGACTTGAAGCCCAGTTCCTGAGCGATTTCCGCGCGGGTTGGCGGGTAGCCGTTGTCTTCGAGGCAGCGTTTGATAAAGGCCAGAATCTCGGCTTGGCGTGGCGTCAGCTTTAGCATATTGATCGCTCTGTCTTTTTATACAGTGACTGGGATTATATACAGTGAAGCGGTCTTGGCAATGCCCGTTTTTTTGCCTGCCGCCGGACGGTCGAAAGAAGCGTTTATTAAAGCGTCGGCCTTGTGTGGTTAAATACCTGACCGGCCATTCCCAAAACGAACCGGCAGGCTTGACAACGCACAGGCTGAAACGTATGTTTCAAACAAGTGTTTGTCAGGCGGAGTAGCCATGGCCCAGTCGGAAACCGTTGAACGCATTCTTGATGCTGCCGAGCAGTTGTTCGCGGAGAAAGGTTTCGCTGAAACCTCATTGCGTTTGATCACCAGCAAGGCTGGCGTCAACCTGGCAGCAGTGAACTATCACTTCGGCTCGAAAAAAGCGCTGATTCAGGCGGTGTTCTCGCGCTTCCTCGGGCCTTTCTGCATCAGCCTCGACAAAGAGCTGGAGCGGCGTCAGGCCAAGCCTGAAAACAAGCCAACCCTCGAAGAGCTGCTGGAAATCCTTGTCGAACAGGCTCTCGTGGTTCAGCCACGCAGTGGCAACGACCTGTCGATCTTCATGCGCCTGCTCGGTCTCGCGTTCAGCCAGAGCCAAGGCCATTTGCGCCGCTACCTGGAAGACATGTACGGCAAGGTATTCCGTCGCTACATGTTGCTGGTCAACGAAGCCGCACCACGCATTCCGCCGATCGAGCTGTTCTGGCGCGTGCACTTCATGCTCGGCGCCGCCGCGTTCAGCATGTCCGGCATCAAGGCCTTGCGCGCGATCGCCGAGACCGATTTCGGCGTCAACACCTCCATCGAGCAAGTGATGCGCCTGATGGTGCCGTTTCTTGCTGCGGGCATGCGTGCCGAAACCGGTGTCACTGATGCCGCCATGGCTACCGCGCAACTGCGTCCGCGCAGCAAATCAACGCCGGTCGCCGCCAAGGTTTAACCGCGCACGGGTGGGCGCGGCAGCTTGTATCCGCTAAGCTAGCCGCCCATGCCGACTCTCGTTCTAAACCCGAAATCCATAGATATTGCCGACCTGCCGAGCATTGCTCACGGCAGCGATTTGCTGTGGATCGGGTTTTTCGTTTTCAAGGAATTTCTATGACTGCTGGCCTGCAAGGCTCGTTGATGGTGGACGTCGCCGGTACCTGGCTGACGGCCGAAGATCGCCAACTGTTGCGTCAGCCCGAAGTGGGCGGCTTGATCATCTTCGCGCGCAACATCGAGCATCCGCGCCAAGTGCGTGAACTCAGCGCGTCGATTCGCGCGATTCGTCCGGATCTGTTGCTAGCGGTGGATCAGGAGGGCGGTCGCGTGCAGCGTCTGCGTCAGGGCTTCGTGCGTCTGCCGGCCATGCGCGCCATCGCCGATAACCCGAATGCCGAATACCTCGCCGAGCAATGCGGCTGGATCATGGCCACCGAGGTACTCGCGGTCGGGCTCGACCTGAGCTTCGCCCCGGTGCTCGACCTCGATTACCAGCGCAGCGCCGTCGTCGGCACTCGTTCGTTCGAGGGCGATCCCGAGCGTGCGGCACTGCTCGCCGGTGCATTCATTCGCGGCATGAACAGCGCGGGCATGGCGGCCACCGGCAAGCACTTCCCTGGCCACGGCTGGGCAGAAGCGGATTCCCACGTCGCGATCCCGAACGACGAGCGCAGCCTCGACGAGATCCGCGCCAACGACCTCGTGCCGTTCGCCAAACTCAGTAAACAACTGGCCGCGATCATGCCAGCGCACGTCATCTATCCGCAGGTTGACTCGCAGCCTGCCGGCTTCTCCCGGCGCTGGTTGCAGGACATCCTGCGCGGCGAATTGCAGTTCGACGGCGTGATCTTCAGCGACGATCTGTCGATGGCCGGCGCCCATGTGGTCGGCGATGCCGCCAGCCGCATCGAAGCCGCACTGACTGCCGGTTGCGACATGGGGCTGGTGTGCAACGACCGCGCTGCTGCAGAGCTCGCCTTGAGCGCCGCGCAACGCATGAAGGTCAAGCCATCGGCCCGAATTGCCCGTATGCGCGGTCAGGCATACGCCAGCACCGATTACCGTCAGGATCCGCGCTGGCTCACCGCCATCGGCGCGCTCAAAGACGCTCAACTGATCGATTAAGGATTTTTCGCTATGACGGTTTACGCAATCATCGGTGGCACCGGCCTGACCCAACTCGAAGGCCTGACCATTCGCCAATCGCTGGCAGTGGACACGCCCTACGGCGCGCCATCGGCCGACGTGCAAATTGGCGAATACGCTGGCAAGGAAGTGTTGTTCCTTGCACGTCACGGCCACCCGCATCGCTTCCCGCCGCACAAGGTCAACTACCGCGCCAATCTGTGGGCGCTGAAGCAGGCCGGTGCCGAAGCGATCATTGCCGTTAACGCGGTGGGCGGTATTCACCCGGCCATGGGCACCGGGCATTTCTGCGTGCCGCACCAGATCGTCGACTACACCAGCGGCCGCGAACACACCTTTTTCGCCGATGATCTGGAGCACGTCACCCACATCGACTTCAGCTTTCCTTACAGCGAACCGCTGCGTCAGCAATTGATTGCTGCTGTGGCCGCCGAAGGTTGCGAATACAGCGATCAGGGTGTGTATGCCTGCACCCAAGGCCCGCGTCTGGAAACGGTCGCCGAGATCGTGCGTCTGGAACGTGATGGCTGCGACATCGTCGGTATGACCGGCATGCCGGAAGCGGCACTGGCCCGTGAGCTGGATCTGGATTACGCCTGTCTGGCACTGGTGGTGAACCCGGCAGCGGGCAAGACCACGGAAGTGATCACCATGGCCGAGATCGAGCAGGCGCTGCATGACGGCATGGGCAAGGTGAAATCGGCGTTGGCACGGGTGTTGGTCGGCTGAAGGACTGCCCATGAGCATTCTCATCGAACGGCTCAAGTCGTTGACCTGGACTCAGGCATTCAGTAGCAAGGCGCTGGCCAAGGCTCGCGCTTATGCCGCCGAGGACCGGGTAGAGATCATCGAAATCAATGACAGAAAGATCGAGGCGTTCTGCGTCGGTTCGGAAAGTCAGGCGTACGAACAAAGCATTTACCTGTCCGAAGATCGGCTGGGTTCCGTCAACTTGCGTTGCCTGTGCAGCTGTCCTGTCGTAATCGACTGCAAGCACTGCGCTGCGGTGCTCTATCACTTGCAGGGCAGTGCTGATGATGCGTCTGAAAGTGACGCACAAATCCCTTTGGGGCGGGCGCTGGAGCATTGGCTTTCGACCATTCCCGTGCCGGCCAAACCCGCTGAAGAAGGCGCGCAAACCGCAGGCACGCGCCTGTTTTACAAGCTCAAGCCAACGCCTGTGAGCGGCAAGTGGCTGCTCGATATTTTCAAGGTATCCCAGCTCAAGAGCGGCGAGTTACGCGAAGTCAAACCGATGTATTCGCTGGCGGAAATGCTCATGCGTCAGCCCGGCTACCTGTCCGAGCTGGATCTGCGCGTCGCCAGGCTGCTGGTTGCCATGCACTCCCACCACGCCTATTACAGCGGCTATCCGCTGGAAGGCAGCAGCGGCGTCGAACTGCTGGAAATGCTCCTGCGCACCTCGCGGCTGTTCCTCGATTTCGAGGATCTGCGGCCGTTGGTGCCGGGCGCGAAGCGCATCGGCCAGTTCGCCTGGGCCGAGCAGGCCGACGGCGGGTTCCGTGCGCAGTGGAGCAGTGCCGAGGCTGCGCAGGAAACCGTGCTGGCGCTGGAGCCGCTTTATTACCTGGATCGTGAACAGCGGCAGATTGGCCCTCTGTTCAATGAACTGGAAGAAAAACTGGCCAGCCATTTGACTCTGGCGCCGGACATTCCGGCGCGTCAGGCCATGCAGTTCAGCCATCGCATGAGCGCGGCAACGAGAATCCCGCCGCCACACCAACTGACCGAACGGATCATCGACGACGTACTTCCGCAGCCGCAACTGACTCTCGTCAGCGGTCGGGAGCGCTCGCGCTGGGAATACGTTCTGGAGCACCGCGCCGCTCTGGTATTTACCTACAACGGCCAGCCGACGGTGGATCGCAACCCGGAAGTGATGATCCTCAACGGCACCGAAACCCAGCGCATTCAACGCCAGCCTGCGGTGGAAAAGAAACTGCGTCAGATCCTGCAAAGGCTCGGCTTCAAGAAAACCACGCGCAAGAGTTCGCTGGATCGTCCCGGCGAGATGTTCACGTTGCCGGATGATTCCGCCTGGCTCGGGTTTATGCACGAAGGGCTTGCCACGTTGCGCGCCTCGAACTGGGAAGTGGAGATGAGTCCCGGCTTTCATTTCAATGTGCAACCGGTTGAGCATTGGTACGCCGAGGTCGAAGAAGAGGCTGGGCATCAGTGGTTTGATTTGCAGTTGGGTATCGTCGTCAATGGCCAGCGCTACAGTTTGCTGCCGATCCTTCTGCACTTGTTGCGCACCCAGCCGCGCTTGCTTGAGCCGGTCAATCTGGCACAACGCAGCGATGACGAAAAACTTCTGATCGAACTCAAACCCAGCGGTTTTGGCGACTCTTCGGGCGACAAGGTCGCGCTGCCGCTGAGTCGGGTCAAACCGCTGATGGCCACGCTGGGCGAGTTGTACCTGGGCGGTCATCAGGGTGATGCACTGCGCTTGAGTGTCCCGGATGCCGCGCGCTTGAGTATGCTCGATGGCGTGCCGCTGGATTGGCAGGGGGGCGAGCGGCTGCGCACCTTCGCCAAGCGCTTGCAGAATTCCAGTCACACCCACGTCGCTGCGCCGGCCGGCCTTAACGCGCAACTGCGCCCGTATCAGCTCGAAGGGCTGAACTGGATGCAAACCCTGCGCGAGCTTGAGGTCGGCGGCATTCTGGGCGATGACATGGGGCTGGGCAAAACGCTGCAGACCTTGGCGCATCTGCTCACGGAAAAACACGCCGGTCGTCTTGATTGTCCGGCTCTGGCGGTGATGCCGACCAGCCTGATTCCCAACTGGCTCGACGAGGCCGAGCGTTTCACCCCCCAGTTGAAAGTATTGGCGCTGCACGGCACGGGGCGGCAAAAGGATTTCGCTAATCTGGCTGAGTACGATCTGGTGCTGACCACTTACGCGTTGCTGCCAAGGGATTTGGAGACCTTGCAGCCGCAGCTGTGGAGCGTACTAATTCTCGACGAAGCGCAGAACATCAAAAACCCGATCAGCAAAGCGGCGCAAGCGGCCCGTGACCTGCAGGCCCGCCAGCGCTTGTGCCTGAGCGGCACGCCATTGGAAAACCACTTGGGCGAGCTTTGGTCGCAGTTTCATTTCCTCATGCCCGGTTGGCTTGGCGATAGCAAGTCCTTCAATCGCGATTACCGCACGCCAATCGAGAAGCACGGCAATGTTCAGCGCATGCAGCACCTGACAGCGCGCATCAAGCCGTTTTTGCTGCGCCGCAAAAAGGATCAGGTGGCCACCGAACTGCCGCCGAAAACCGAAATCATCCATTGGGTGGATCTCAGCGACGGCCAGCGCGATGTCTATGAAACCGTTCGCGTGGCGATGGACAAAAAAGTGCGCGACGAAATTGCCCGCAGTGGCGTGGCGCGCAGTCAGATCATCATTCTGGATGCCTTGCTCAAACTGCGGCAGGTCTGTTGCGACTTGCGTCTGATCAACATGCCGATGACAGCGAAGGCGCTGCGCTCCGGCAGTGGCAAGCTGGTCAGCCTGATGGAGATGCTCGAAGAGTTGCTCGGCGAAGGTCGCAGAATCCTGCTGTTCTCGCAGTTCACCTCGATGCTCGCCTTGATCGAGGAAGAATTGCAGCAACGTGACATTGCCTATTCGTTGTTGACCGGTGACACCACGGATCGGCGCACACCAGTGAAGGATTTTCAGGGCGGCAAGGTACCGCTGTTTCTGATCAGTCTGAAGGCCGGGGGCACCGGTTTGAACCTGACCGCTGCGGACACGGTGATCCACTTCGACCCTTGGTGGAACCCGGCAGTGGAGAATCAGGCCACCGATCGTGCGTATCGAATCGGGCAAAACAACCCGGTATTCGTTTACAAGCTGATCGCTCGCGGCACAGTAGAGGAAAAAATACAGGCGCTGCAGCAGGAGAAAGCAGCGTTGGCCGGGGCGGTGCTTGAGGGTGGGACGACGGGTTGCTGGAAACTGGAGCAGGGTGACATTGAGGCGCTGTTTGCGCCGTTGCCTGTTGCCAAGGGTTGAGCCCTAAGTAATAGAGCAATATCTGATGGCCCCATCGCTGGCAAGCCAGCTCCCACAGGGTTTTGAGTCGTACACAAAACTGTGTTCCAACTCGATACCTGTGAGAGCTGGCTTGCCAGCGATAGCTATCTAACCGGCTACGCAAATCTCAACGCTCGTCGGACTTGTCCGGCAACGGCGCAAACAACGCTTCAATATCATCACTCTGCAACTTCCAGTCTCCGGCCTTGCGCCCATCCAGCACGCCTGCCGCCAAGTCGGATTTTTCCTTTTGCAGATGCTGAATCTTCTCTTCCACCGTGCCCCGGGCAATCATCTTGTAGACGAACACCGGTTTTTCCTGGCCGATCCGGTACGCGCGATCGGTTGCCTGATTCTCGGTCGCCGGGTTCCACCACGGGTCGTAGTGAATCACCGTGTCCGCTTCCGTCAGGTTCAAGCCGACACCGCCAGCCTTCAAGCTGATCAGAAAGATCTGACGCTTGCCACTCTGGAATTCCTTCACCGGCGTACGCCGATCCCGGGTCTGGCCGGTCAGCAGGGCGTAGGCGACATTGCGTTTTTTCAGCTCGTCTTCGATCAAGGACAGCATCGAGGTGAACTGCGAAAACAGCAGAATTCGCCGACCCTCCTCAAACAGTTCCTCGAGCATTTCCATCAGGCTGTCGAGCTTGCCTGAAGTGCTGCCGCGAGCGGGCAGGGTGGCGTCGTTGACCAGGCGCAGATCGCAGCAGACCTGGCGTAGTTTGAGCAGCGCCTCGAGAATGATGATCTGACTGCGCGCGACGCCTTTGCGGGTGATCTCGTCGCGGACTTTCTTGTCCATCGCCAGACGCATGGTTTCGTACACATCGCGCTGCGCTTCGTTGAGATCGACCCAATGGATGATTTCGGTTTTCGGCGGCAGTTCGGTGGCCACTTGTTCCTTGGTGCGACGCAGCAGGAACGGTTTTATCCGGCCGTTGAGGTGCTGAAGTCTGACTTCACTGCCGCGCTTTTCAATCGGCACGCGGTAATCGGCGTTGAAGCTTTTCACGTCGCCGAGCCAGCCCGGCAGCAGGAAGTGGAACAGTGACCACAGCTCGCCCAAGTGGTTTTCCAGCGGCGTACCGCTGAGGCACAGGCGCTGGCGCGCATTCAACTCGCGCGCCGCTTGTGCGGCTTTGCTGTTGGGGTTCTTGATGTACTGCGCCTCGTCCAGCACCAGCACATGCAGCGGCTGCTTGGCCAGGCGCTCGACGTCCTTGGGCAGCAGTGCGTAAGTGGTGAGGATCAGATCGTAATCCGCCAGATTGTCGAAGTGCTTTTTGCGCGTGGCGCCGTACAGCGCGACCACTTTCAGTTGCGGCGTGAAGTGCGCCGCCTCATCGAGCCAGTTCGGAATCAGGCTGGTCGGCATCACCACCATGCACGGCCGATCCAGGCGTCCGGCGTTTTTCTCGCTGAGAATATGCGCCAGGGTCTGTAGGGTTTTACCCAGCCCCATGTCATCCGCGAGAATCCCGCCGACTTCCAGTTGCCGCAGCGATTGCATCCAGCTCAAACCTTCGAGCTGATAAGGGCGCAGCGTCGCATTCAGGCCTTCCGGAGCCTCTGCGCTGAAATCACGAATATCACGCAGACGCTGAGCAAGCGTGCGGATCTGCTCACCACCCTCCCACAGCAGCGGCAGGCCTTCCAGCGAGTTAAGGCGCGTGGCATCGGCCTTGCTCAGGCGCAGGGTGGTTTCGCCCGGTTCTTGCAAATAGAACTCGCCGAGCGTCATCAGTACCGGCTTCAGACGACCCAGTGGCAGCGCCACCTGCAACGGCCCATGCTCGCTGGTGCGTTGCGGAATGTTGACCAGAATCAGTTCATCATCGCGGCGCCGGGCGAGGCGTTCCGGGTTGAGGATTTCCGCGTGTGAGCGCATCAGATTGAGCAGGATCGGCAATAGGCTCAGGCGTTCACCGTTGACGATGATCCCCAGTTCCAGATCAAACCAGTCGCGCTCCGGCACCTGTTCTACGGTGGCGTACCAGTCATCCACGGCGGTCAGGTCGAAGCCGAATTCCTCATCGATCTGCAGTTCCCAGCCTTGGCTGCGCAGTTTCGGCAGGTCGTTGAGGGTGAAGGTCAGCCAGGCGCTGTCATTGACCATCTCGTACAGCTCGCCGGCGCTTTCCGGCAGGGCTTTGCTCTGGCGTGTGGCGATGCGGAAGCCGAGGATGCGTAACTGTTCGCGGTAGGACTGTTCGACTTCCGGGTGGCGTTTTATCCGCAGCGTCTGGGTTTCCTGACGAATCAGGATGTCGCTGTTCTTCTGCCCGCTGACGTACTCATCCAGATAACTGAACGACAACGCCGCGCGATGCTGAATGTAGCGCTGCATCTTGCCGTTGCGCGGTTCGAAGGCGCTGAACTCGACGCTGGCCAGCCACAGACGCGGCAACGGCTGCACGTTATCGACCAGCACTTGCGGTGGCGCTTTCGGGCTGCGGTTTTCCAGCACGGCCTGGAGCTTTTCCAACAGCTCGGCGTCTTTGGCGGCAGCAGGGTAGTCGAGGGTTTCCTGCACTTTCAGCAGCACCGCTGCGCAATGTTTGCAGTTGTTGCGAACCGGGCAGGTGCAGCCGGCATCGACCAGCAGCAAGGTGCCTTTGGCTGACTCGCGCAGGTGAATGGTCTGACGGTAAACGTTGCCGCCAGAGCCTTCGCAACTGGCGGTGATGGTCGCATCACCGACTTGGGCGATGCGTACTCGATTTTCCAGGGCGTAGCGGCGGCCACGCTCCAGGCTCTGTTCCTTGAATCGGCTGACCCAGGAGGGTGCCAACGGTTTGCTCAGGGGCGGGGACATAAGGACTTCGATCAGTCCGGGATGGCTTCAGGCGCTTCCCGAGGCGCAGGCGCGGTCAGGGAAGTGATCTTGATCAGCAGGGCCAGATGGCCGTTGTCGAGATAGTTGAGTTGGCCGTTCTTGGTGTGGCTGTCCTGTTTCAGGCGCTCGCTGGCGGTGACCAGGCCATTGGCGTCGATCTGATTGACCCAGAAGTCGGCCGCCACGTCGGTGAAGCGCCCGAGCTTCATCTCCAGCGTGCCCTCGATCGGGAATTGGCCGAACTGCTCCTGACCGTCGCTGACCGCAACTTTTGCCGGTGCTTCGCCAAGGGTTTGCTGCCAGGCTTTGTGCATCAGCACGCTGTAGTCGCCGCTGGCCGTGAGTTTGCTGACCACGTCGTTCAACGCCGGCGTGCGCTTGCTGTCGTCGGCCAGGCGCTGGGCACCAGCGGCCCAGTCTTCCGGCGCGGCACGACTGACGATGGCCGGCACGGCGTTCTGACGCACCAGAATCATTTCGACCTGATACAGGTCATCGGCGAAAACCGAGGGTGCTGACACTGTTATCAAAAGCGAGGTCAGCAGCAAAGTCAGCGAACGAAACAGGCGCATTGGGCGTCCTTCAAACAGTTTTCGGGAGGAGGCGTTCAAATAGCGCCTCTACAGTATTAAAGCGCTCTTCCGGACGTTCCATCGGTACCTGGAATTTGAACATCGTTGCGCCTTCGAATTTGTAGCGTTTTGGCTGGCTCTGGATCAGCTTGATCAGTGTCATCGGGTCGACCGGCGTCTGCGCAGCAAACTCGATACGCCCACCTTGCGGGCCGCCATCGACTTTCTTGATGCCCAATTGCTCGGCCTGCAACTTCAGTGCTGTGATGCGCACCAGATTCTTCGTCGGTTCCGGCAGCAGGCCGAAGCGGTCGATCATCTCGACTTGCAGATCCTTCAAGCCTTCCTCGTCGGTGGCCGAAGCAATGCGCTTGTACAGGATCAGGCGCGCGTGAACATCCGGCAGGTAGTCTTCCGGAATCAGTGCAGGCACCCGCAAGTTGACTTCCGGGCCACCGCCCAGCGGCTGATCGAGGTTCGGTTGCTCGCCCTTGCGGATCGATTTCACCGCGCGCTCGAGCATTTCCATGTACAGCGTGAAGCCGACGGCTTGAATCTGCCCGCTCTGACCATCGCCGAGCAATTCGCCGGCACCACGGATTTCCAGGTCGTTGGTGGCCAGCACGAAACCGGCGCCGAGATCCTGAGTATTGGCAATTGCCTCAAGACGCTTTTCTGCATCCGAGGTGATTTGCTGGCGCGGCGGCGTCAGCAAGTAGGCGTAAGCCTGGTGGTGGCTACGGCCAACGCGACCGCGCAACTGGTGCAGTTGCGCCAGGCCGAACTTGTCGGCGCGCTCGATGATGATGGTGTTGGCGCTCGGCACGTCGATGCCGGTCTCGATAATGGTCGAGGCGATCAACACGTTGAAACGCTTGTGATAGAAGTCGCTCATCACCTGTTCGAGTTCGCGTTCGCGCATCTGTCCGTGACCGATGCCGATGCGTGCTTCCGGCACCAGTTCGGCGAGATCGGCGGCGCACTTCTCGATGGTTTTCACATCGTTGTGCAGGTAGTAAACCTGACCGCCGCGCAGCAGTTCGCGGAGCAGGGCTTCTTTGACCGTGCTCTTGTTCTGCTCCATGACGAAGGTGCGCACCGACAGGCGTCGTGCTGGCGGCGTGGCGATGATCGACAGGTCGCGCATGCCCGACACCGCCATGTTCAGCGTGCGCGGAATCGGTGTGGCGGTCAGCGTAAGAATGTCGACTTCGCTGCGCAGGGCCTTGAGCTGTTCTTTCTGACGGACACCGAAACGGTGCTCTTCGTCGATGATCACCAACCCGAGGTTTTTGATTTTGACGTCGTCGGACAGCAGCTTGTGCGTGCCGATGACGATGTCGATCTTGCCTTCCGCCAGATCGGCAATCGCCGCATTCACTTCCTTGGCCGATTTGAAGCGGCTCATGACTTCTACGGTCACCGGCCAGTCGGCGAAGCGGTCGCGGAAGCTGTTGTAGTGCTGCTGGGCGAGCAGGGTGGTCGGCACCAGAATCGCCACCTGACGACCGCCATGCACGGCGATGAACGCAGCACGCATCGCCACTTCGGTCTTGCCGAAGCCGACGTCGCCGCAGACCAGTCGATCCATTGGTTTCGGTGCGAGCATGTCTTCACGCACGGCTTCGATGGTCGACTGCTGATCCGGGGTTTCTTCGAACGGGAAACCAGCGCTGAACGTCGCGTAATCAGCTTTCGGGTCGGCAAATGCGTAACCCTCGCGAGCGGCGCGACGGGCGTAAATATCGAGCAATTCAGCGGCGACATCACGCACCTGTTCGGCGGCTTTGCGTTTGGCTTTCTGCCAGGTTTCCGAGCCGAGTCGGTGCAGCGGGGCCAAGGCATCGTCGCTGCCGGTGTAGCGCGCGATCAGATGCAGGTTGGCCACCGGCACGTAAAGCTTGGCGTTCTCGGCGTATTCGAGGGTGAGGAATTCGGCTGCCTGATTGTCGATTTCCAGAATGGTCAGGCCCAGATAGCGGCCGACACCGTGATCGATGTGCACCACCGGCGCGCCTTCGCGCAGCTCGGTGAGGTTCTTGATCACCGCGTCATTGCTGACGTCACTGCGTTTCTCGCGACGACGACGTTGCATCACGCGTTGGCCGAACAGCGGACTTTCCGCGACCAATGCCAGCGCCGGGTCATCCAGCATCAGACCTTCATCGAGCGGGGCAATGGTGATCGCCAGGCGATCCTTGCTCGCAACAAAGTCTGGCCAGCTGTCGACGGTTTTCGGTCGCAGCTTCAGGCGTTCGAGCAATTCCAGCAGCACTTCGCGACGGCCGGCGGATTCGGCGGTGAACAGCACGCGGCCGGGGAATTCATCAAGGAAGGTCGACAACGCCGCCAGCGGTTGCGTGGCTTTGGCTTCGATCGCCAGGTTCGGCAGCGCCTGCGCGGGGAATCGCTCGCGGCCGACGCCGGTTTCGACGTCTTGTTGGCTGGCGACCACACGCGGCCAACTCTTCAGTCGGGCGAAACAGTCTTCCACCGGCAGGAACAATTCCGCCGGTGGCAATAAAGGACGCGAAGGATCGACGCGGCGCTCTTCATAACGGTTGCGCACGTCGTTCCAGAAATTCTCCGCCGCTTGCTCGATGCCCGGCAGAGAGAACACCTGGGTGTCCTGCGGCAGGTAATCGAACAGGGTCGAGGTTTCGTCGAAGAACAGCGGCAGGTAGTACTCGATACCGGCCGGAGTGATGCCGCTGCTCAGATCCTGAAAGATCGGACAGCGACGGAAGTCGACGTCGAAACGCTCGCGGAAGCGCGCCTTGAAACGGGTGACCGCGTCTTTCTGCAGCGGAAACTCACGTGCTGGCAGCAGCTTGACCGAATCGACCTTGTCGATGGAGCGCTGGTTTTCCGGGTCGAAGGTGCGCAGGGTTTCGATTTCGTCATCGAACAGGTCGATGCGATACGGCAACTTGCTGCCCATCGGGAACAGGTCGATCAACGCACCACGCACGGTGAACTCACCGTGCTCATAAACCGTGTCGACGTAACGATAGCCACTGGCTTCGAGTCGCGAACGCATCTGTTCAACATCAAGCTTCTGCCCGACATCCAACACCAGGCTGCTACCGAGCAGGAACTTGGTCGGCGCCAAGCGGTGCAACGCTGTGGTGATCGGCACCACCAGCACGCCATGTTCCAGCTCGGGCAGCCTGTATAAGCTGGCGATGCGCTGGGAAATGATGTCCTGGTGCGGCGAGAACAGGTCGTACGGCAGGGTTTCCCAGTCGGGGAAATGCAGCACGGGCAAATCCGGGGCGAAGAAACTCAGCTCCTGTTCCAGTCGTTCAGCGCTCTGGCTGTCGGCGGTCAGTAGCAGGGTGAAGCGCTTGGCAGCGCTGGCAGCCTCGGCAATCGCCAGGCTGAGGGCAGCACCGGGCAGATTGCCCCAATGCTGTTTACCTGCCTCGGCAGGGAGTAGCGGTAGACGCAGAACGGGCACGGAAGGTTGAGCTCCAGGCTTTGCGACAAAGTCGGTAATTGTAGCGGCGTCGGGTGCCGCCTGTCAGTTGCAGACTACGTCTATCTTCGCTGTTTGGACGAAATGTAGTGGTAACCATAAAAACGAGCAGTTTTTTTGTGGTTATGTAGTGCCGAAACGGGGTGGTGTTACGGAGGGTTACAGACATCGTCTAACAGTCGTCGAAAAATTGACTGCGCTGAAAGCCCCGGTTTTACTGGGCTTGAGAGAGGCGTAATTTTTTTGAACGGAATTTTGTTACCGATTTCGCGACAAGCGCGCATTGCTACAGGAGGTTGTCGGCGGCATAATGTAGCCCCTTTTTTCTGCCCCTACATGTGGAAGGTTACCGTGACTCAGAAGCCCGACCAGTGTCTTGGTGAATGGATCGACCGTGAAGCACTCGCAGAAGCGATGATTCCGCTTATCGGTCAGCTCTACCGCAATAACAACGTGGTGAGCTCGATCTATGGCCGCAGCCTGATCAACCAGTCTGTCATCGCGATTCTCAAAGCTCACCGCTTTGCTCGCCACCGTTCTTCCGACGACAGCGAACTCTCCGTCCACGAAACATTCCCACTGCTCAAAGCCATGAGCGAGCTCAAGCTCGGCGCGGCTTCGGTAGATCTGGGCAAGTTGGCGTTCAAATTCCGTAACGAAGGCAATGGCCGCAGCGCCGAGCAATTCGTTCGTGAAGAAATGGCTGACGTGGTTGGCCAGCAAAACGCTTCCGCACGTAAAGGCACCGACGTTGTGCTGTACGGCTTCGGTCGTATCGGCCGTCTGCTGGCGCGCATCCTGATCGAAAAAACCGGTGGTGGCGACGGCCTGCGTCTGCGTGCCATCGTCGTGCGCAAAGGCGCCGAAAACGACCTGACCAAACGCGCCAGCCTGCTGCGTCGCGATTCGGTACACGGTTCGTTCAACGGCACCATTACCATCGACGAAGAAAACAACACCATCACCGCCAACGGTAACCTGATCCAGGTGATCTACGCGAAGAACCCGACTGAAGTGGATTACACCCAGTACGGCATCAAAGACGCGCTGCTGGTGGACAACACCGGTGTATGGCGTGACGCCGATGGCCTGGGTCAGCACTTGCAGTGCCCGGGTATCGACCGCGTGGTTCTGACCGCACCTGGCAAAGGCAAGCTGAAGAACATCGTTCACGGCATCAACCACGGTGAAATCACCGCTGATGACAAGATCGTCTCTGCCGCTTCCTGCACCACCAACGCCATCGTGCCGGTGCTGAAGGCTGTGAATGACAAGTTCGGCATCATCAACGGTCACGTCGAAACCGTTCACTCGTACACCAACGACCAGAACCTGATCGACAACTTCCACAAGGGCGATCGCCGTGGTCGTAGCGCCGCGCTGAACATGGTCATCACCGAGACCGGTGCTGCCACCGCTGCTGCCAAGGCCCTGCCTGAGCTGGCCGGCAAACTGACCGGTAACGCGATCCGTGTTCCAACGCCAAACGTGTCGATGGCCATTCTCAACCTGAACCTTGAGAAAGCCGCCACCCGTGAAGAGATGAACGAGTACCTGCGCTACATGGCGCTGCACTCCGATCTGCACAAGCAAATCGACTTCGTCAATTCGCAGGAAGTGGTTTCGACCGACTTCGTTGGCTCGCGCCACGCCGGTGTGGTCGACGCTGAAGCGACCATCGTGCAGGACAACCGCGTTGTTCTGTACGTCTGGTACGACAACGAGTTCGGTTACAGCTGCCAGGTTATCCGCGTGATGGAAGACATGGCAGGTGTAAACCCGCCAGCATTCCCGCGCTAAGCGATAGCTGCACATGAAAAAGCCCCGACCTAGGTCGGGGCTTTTTTGTTTGGGGGAAGATCAAAAGATCGCAGCCTTCGGCAGCTCCTACAGGAGATCGCATTGATTCTGTAGGAGCTGCCGAAGGCTGCGATCTTTGCTTTATGCCCTCATCGCTGGCAAGCCAGCTCCCACAGGTTTCTTGGTGAATTGCACAATTGCGTTAACACCCGAAACCCTGTGGGAGCTGGCTTGCCAGCGATAGCGTCCTATCGGGCGCCGCCGGGGATGGCCGCTTGCGCGGTACGCAGTTCATGCTTGTTGCCCCGGAACAGCACCAGCGTCGCAATCAGCCCCAACACCGCCGCGCCACTTAGCCAGATCCCCGGCGCAGCCTTGTTATCCAGCACATGAATCAGATACGTGCACGCCGCCGGGGTAAACCCGCCGAACGTCGCTGTCGCCAGGCTATAGGCCAGCGAGAACCCGGTCGTACGCACTTCCACCGGCATGATCTCGGTCAGCGCCACCACCATCGCGCCGTTATACGAGCCGTAGAGGAACGACAACCACAGCTCGACGATCAGCAGATGGCTGAAGCTCGGGTTCGCCACCAGCCACGACAGCGCTGGATATGCGGTGAGAATCGCCAGAATCGTCGCCGCCAGCAGTAGGGGTTTGCGTCCGATCTTGTCGGATACCGCGCCCATCACCGGCAACCAGAAGAAATTCGACAGGCCGATGCACACCGTCACCAACAGCGCGTCGAAGTCTGACAAATGCAGTTCAGCCTTGCCGAAGGTCGGGGTGTACGCGGTGATCAGGTAGAACGACACCGTGGTCATTACCACCAGCGCCATGCCGGCGATGACGATGCCAAAGTTCTGACCGATCGAGCGGACAATTTCCCGCAGGGTTGGGCGATGTTTCCTGGCCTCGAACTCTGGCGTTTCCTCCAGTGAGCGGCGAATGACAAAGATCACCGGCACAATCATGCAGCCGATCAGGAACGGCACGCGCCAGCCCCAATCACCCATTTGCTCCGGGCTCAGCCAGTGGTTGAGGCCGACCCCAAGGAGTCCGGCGAAGACCACTGCCGCTTGCTGACTCGCCGACTGCCAACTGACGAAGAAGCCCTTGCGGCCCGGTGTCGCGATCTCTGCCAGATACACCGACACGCCACCCAGCTCCACGCCGGCCGAGAAGCCTTGCAGCAAACGGCCAAACAGTACGAGCAGCGGTGCGGCAACGCCGAGGGTGGCGTAGCCCGGAACGCAGGCAATCAGCACCGTACCGGCGGCCATCAAGGCCAGCGTGATGATCAGCCCTTGGCGGCGGCCATGGCGGTCAATGTAAGCGCCGAGGAAAATCGCCCCCAATGGACGCATCAGAAAACCGGCACCGAAGGTCGCCAGCGCCAGCATCAGAGAAGCGAAGGCGCTGTCCGTCGGGAAGAAGGTCTTGGCGATGGCCGTGGCGTAGAAGCCGTAGACCATGAAGTCGAACATTTCGAGAAAGTTGCCGCTGACAACGCGAAAGATCGCTTTGCCTTTGCCCGTGGTGGTGGACATGTTCAGGTACTCACTATTGGATTTTGTATAAAGATGTTGCAGATCCTTTAATTCATAATGGCCGTCGCGGTTTTGCAGGGAGATGAATAATTGTTCACTGGACGATGGCGTGGGGTCGTGATGCTGGCTGGCCTTTTGGCCGGCTGCGGCAATGGCGATTCACTGGAAAGTTTCGGTGGCCCCACCATGGGCAGCACGTATTCGATCAAGTACGTGCGTCATGCAGGTGATCCAGATTCGTCGCAAGTTCGCAGCGAAGTGGAAGGCATCCTCGCCGAAGTCGACCGGCAGCTGTCCACCTATCGCAATGATTCAGACATCGAACGCTTCAATGCCTTGCCCGCGAACAGCTGTCAGAAAATGCCCGCATCGGTGCTCGAATTGATCCGCATCGGCGAACAGCTGTCAGTGCAAAGCGAAGGCTCCTACGACCTCACTGTCGAACCGCTGATGAATCTCTGGGGATTCGGCCCGCAAGGTCGCGAAGAAAGAGTCCCTGACGCTACAACGCTGGCCGATGTGCTGCAGCGCGTTGGCCATCAGCATCTGCACATCAATGGCGAGCAGTTGTGTAAAGACGCCGCCGTCGAAGTCGACTTCAACAGCATCGCCGCCGGTTATGCCGTCGACACCATCGCGGCCAGGCTCGACGCGCTGGGCATTCACGATTACCTCGCTGAAGCCACGGGAGAATTAAAGGCTAAAGGCAAGAAACTCGACGGCTCACCTTGGCGCATTGCCCTGGAAGAGCCTCGTGACGATCAGCAGGTCGCCGAGCGCATCATCAATGTCGACGGCTACGGCGTTTCTACCTCTGGCGACTACCGTAACTATTTCCTGCAGGACGGCCGGCGCTATTCCCACACCTTCGATGCCCGCACCGGTGCACCGGTCCTACACGATCTGGCGTCAGTCACGGTAATTCATCCTTCAGCGTTGATGGCCGATGGACTATCGACGCTGTTGCTGATTCTCGGCCCCGAAAGGGCGTGGGACTATGCCGAAAAACATGACATTGGTGCATTCTTTGTGATTCGTGCCGATACAGGTTTTGTCATCCGCACCAGTCAGGCGTTCGAGCGCCTCAGTGGCGCAAAAACTGACTGAGAACAATACGAAAGCTGGCGTTGTAGTGCAGGCAAAAGTAGCCTACGACGCGACCAAGGGTTAATGTGCGCGGCGTTGACGCTTCTATAGACTGTGTCCGGGTTCTTGATTGACCCCCAATTGTTCCTTCGCGCCGCCGTTCGGCGTGATTTAGCCGCCGGTGCTGCTGGCACCGCGGCCTGTTCTGAGGAGTACGCATGGCTGTCTACAACTACGACGTGGTGGTGCTGGGTTCCGGCCCGGCGGGAGAAGGCGCGGCAATGAACGCCGCCAAAGCAGGGCGCAAGGTCGCGATGGTCGACAGCCGTCGCCAGGTCGGCGGCAACTGCACCCACCTCGGCACCATCCCGTCCAAGGCACTGCGTCACTCGGTGCGGCAGATCATGCAGTTCAACACTAATCCTATGTTCCGGGCGATCGGCGAGCCGCGCTGGTTCTCCTTCCCGGATGTGTTGAAAAGCGCCGAGAAAGTCATTTCCAAACAAGTCGCTTCGCGTACCGGCTACTACGCCCGTAACCGCGTCGACGTATTCTTTGGCACCGGCAGCTTCGCCGACGAACAAACCATCGAAGTGGTCTGCGCCAACGGTGTGGTCGAAAAACTGGTGGCCAAGCACATCATCATCGCCACCGGCTCGCGCCCGTATCGCCCGGCGGACATCGATTTCCACCACCCGCGTATCTACGACAGCGACACCATCCTCAGCCTCAACCACACCCCGCGCAAACTGATCGTTTACGGCGCCGGCGTGATCGGTTGCGAATACGCGTCGATCTTCAGCGGTCTGGGTGTACTGGTCGAGCTGGTCGACAACCGTGGTCAGCTGCTGAGTTTCCTTGACTCGGAAATCTCCCAGGCGTTGAGCTATCACTTCAGCAACAACAACATCACCGTGCGCCACAACGAAGATTACGATCGCGTTGAAGGCGTCGACAACGGCGTGATCCTGCACCTGAAGTCTGGCAAGAAGATCAAGGCCGACGCCTTGCTCTGGTGCAACGGTCGTACCGGTAACACCGACCAGCTCGGTCTGGAAAACATCGGCGTCAAGGTCAACAGCCGTGGCCAGATCGAAGTCGACGAGGCTTACCGTACCTGCGTGCCGAACATCTACGGCGCCGGTGACGTGATCGGCTGGCCGAGCCTGGCCAGTGCCGCCCACGACCAAGGTCGTTCGGCTGCTGGCAGCATCGTTGATAACGGTAGCTGGCGCTTTGTGAATGACGTGCCGACCGGCATCTACACCATTCCGGAGATCAGCTCGATCGGCAAGAACGAGCAGGAGCTGACTCAGGCCAAAGTGCCGTATGAAGTGGGCAAGGCGTTCTTCAAGAGCATGGCGCGTGCGCAGATCGCCGGCGAGCCGCAAGGCATGCTGAAGATCCTGTTCCACCGTGAAACCCTGGAAGTGCTGGGCGTTCACTGCTTCGGTTACCAGGCTTCGGAGATCGTCCACATCGGTCAGGCGATCATGAGCCAGCCGGGCGAACTGAACACCCTGAAGTACTTCGTCAACACGACGTTCAACTACCCGACCATGGCTGAAGCCTATCGGGTAGCAGCGTACGACGGCCTCAACCGGCTTTTTTGACGGGCTCCGGCCGGTGGCCTGAGCCGGCCGGGGAGACCGATTTCAGCAATTCTCGAGGGTGGCAGTGGCCAAACCGGGAAAGTCTGTAATCAGGCTGTCAACGCCGAAGTCGGCGAGTCTGCGCATCAGCGCAGGCTCGTTGACGGTCCACACCGACACATGCAGCCCCTGACGCTGCGCCTTCTGCAGGCGTTCCGGCGTACACAGCGTCCAGTTCAGCGCGAGAATTTCACAGCCATAGCTGGCGGCGACCTTCAACGGGTCGAGCCAGGCGTATTCGGCGACCAGTCCGCGCGATACATCCGGCACCAGATCCAGCGCTGCTTTCAGCACTTCCCGCGAACTCGAGGTGATCGTCACCTTGTCGAGCAGGCCATGCCGTTGGGCCATTTCACGAATCGCCAGCACCGTGGTTGCCGCGCGAGTGCGTGAAGCGCTTTTGACTTCCAGTTGCCAGTGCTCGAAATCACACTTCTCGAACAGTTCTTCCAGCGTCGGAATCGGGCACGGCTTGATCCAGCCAGGACCGCCCTTGCGCGCGTCGTAAGTCACCAGCTCGGCCGCGGTGTGCTCGACGACCTTGCCACGCCGTTCCGTGGTGCGCTTGAGGGTCGGGTCGTGGATGACCATCAACTCGCCGTCCTTGGACAGGTGCAGATCGAGTTCGCATCGGCGCACGCCGTGCTTGAGACATTCCTGAAAACTGCTCAGGGTGTTTTCCGGTGCTTCGCCCTTGGCGCCGCGGTGGCCGTAGATGAGGGTCACGGTGCTTCCTTAAGTTAAATGCCAGATTCGTTCTGTTCGCGAGCCAGACGTCGTTCCTGTGCCTGCTTCTGCAAGATATAGCGGGCGAGCAACTGGCGCTGGGCGTCTGTCAAGTGTTCGAACTCGGTGCCGATGTCGTAGCCTTCGCCCTTGCGGTCGCAATGGGTCACGCGGGCGCGCAGCAGCAGGCCCAGCGCTTGCGGCATCAGCACCAGTTTCACCGACAGGTGTGCGCCGGTGGCGATCGGCGTCGGATACTGAAAGTCGATCCCGCCTTCAGAGATGATCACCGGTTGCGGCTCGCCGATATGGCCGAGCACGGTCAGGGCTACCACCTGGCTGAGCAGGTCGATGCGTTTGTTCTGCGATTTCAGGAACGCGGCAATGGCCCGATCGCGCTCGCTGATCTGGCGCAACAGGTGCTGCGACTCGAATTCGCTCAGGTGCAGTTCGCTGAGCAGGTTGAACAGTGGAGAAGCATCCTGCAACACTTCCTGGCCTGCGGCTTCGGGAGCAGACAGGGGCCGAATTTCCAGTGCGATCGTGTCCTCGATACGGTAGTATTCGCGGCGATCTTCTTCATCTAATGTCGACATGGCGAACCCATGGTAGCGGCGGTGGTCTGAGTGTAAAGCTGGTTATCGCCCCCCGCCACAAGGACGTTCCTTTTCCCTCCGAACAAGCCCCGACATGTTCAGACCTCTCTTCGTATTTATCGGCACGCGTTATACCCGTGCAAAGCGTCGCAATCATTTTGTGTCATTCATTTCCCTGACTTCGATGATCGGGCTCGCCCTTGGCGTGGTCGTGATGATCGTCGTGCTGTCGGTGATGAATGGCTTCGATCATGAGATGCGCACCCGCGTGCTGGGCATGGTGCCCCACGCGACCATTGAATCCACTGAGCCGATCAACGATTGGCAAAGCCTGGCGACCCAGGTCAAACAGAACCCGCAGGTGACGGCGGTAGCGCCGTTTACGCAGATGCAGGGCCTGCTGACCAATAACGGTCAGGTGTCCAAGGTGTTGCTCAACGCCATCGACCCTGCGCTCGAGCGCAACGTGTCGATCATCGACAACTTCATGAAGCAGGGCAAACTCGACGATTTGACGCCGGGCAGCTTCGGCATCGTCATCGGCGACAAGGCCGCGACCAAGCTCGGCGTGGGCATCGGTGACAAAGTCACCTTCGTCGCGCCGGAGGTGAGCGTGACCCCGGCCGGGATGTTCCCGCGCATGAAGCGCTTCACCGTTGTGGGTATTTTCCATGTCGGCGCTGGCGAACTCGATGGCTATCTGGGCGTCACCAACCTGCAGGATCTGGCGAAGATGCACCGCTGGAAGCCTGATCAGGTGCAGGGCATTCGCCTGAAGTTCGACGACCTGTTCCAGGCACCGCGCGTAGCATGGAACATCGCCCAGCAACTCGGCGAAGACCATTACTACGCCCGCGACTGGACGCGCACCCACGGCAATCTGTATCAGGCGATCCGCATGGAAAAAGCCATGATCGGCCTGCTGCTGTTGCTGATCGTTGCCGTGGCTGCGTTCAACATCATTTCCACACTGGTGATGGTGGTCAACGACAAGAAGGGCGACATCGCCATTCTGCGCACCTTGGGCGCGACGCCGGGCACGATCATGCGCACGTTCATGGTGCAAGGCACGGTGATCGGTGTGGTCGGCACGGCGATTGGCGCGGTGGTCGGCATTTTCGCGGCGCTTAATGTCAGCGCGGCGATCTCGGCACTGGAAGGCCTGATCGGCCACAAATTCCTTAATGCTGACGTGTATTTCATTGATTATCTTCCGTCGCAGGTGCAGAGCCAGGATGTGGTCATGGTCTGCGCCGCTGCGTTGGTCCTGAGTTTCCTCGCCACCCTGTATCCCGCCTGGCGTGCCGCGCGCACCCAGCCGGCGGAGGCGCTACGTTATGAGTGAGTCGGGCATGAGTGAACAAGCAATCTTGAGCTGCCGTAACCTGGGCAAATCCTACGAGGAAGGCCCGGAATCGGTAGAAGTACTGGCCGGCCTGCAACTGGAGTTGCACCCGGGCGAGCGTGTCGCGATCGTCGGCACCTCGGGTTCGGGCAAAAGTACTTTGCTCAACCTGCTCGGCGGCCTCGATACGCCAACCAAGGGCAGCGTCTGGCTCGACGGTGAAGAGCTGTCGGCACTGAGCGAGAAGAAGCGTGGCCTGCTGCGTAACCGTGCGCTCGGTTTCGTTTACCAGTTTCACCACTTGCTGCCGGAATTCACTGCGCTGGAAAACGTCTGCATGCCGCTGTTGATCGGCAAGACGCCGATCCCGGAAGCCCGTCAGCGTGCCACGGCACTGCTGGAGCGCGTCGGCCTCGGTCATCGCCTGGAGCACAAACCGGCGGAACTGTCCGGCGGTGAACGTCAGCGTGTGGCCATCGCCCGCGCCCTGGTGAACAAGCCGGGCTTGGTGATGCTCGATGAGCCGACTGGCAACCTCGACTCGCACACCGCGCAAGGTATTCAGGATTTGATGCTGGAACTCAGCACCTCGATGCGCACGGCGTTCCTGGTGGTGACCCACGACATGAACCTGGCCCGCCAGATGGATCGCGTACTGCACCTGCAAGAAGGTTGCCTCACGCCTATCTGATTGGCTGAAACCCGGCGCCTGCAAAGGCGTCGGGTCTTTTATTTTTATACGGTGCCCCAGCGAATGTTCAGACCGTTATCGATCTTTATCGGCACGCGCTATACCCGCGCCAAGCGCCGCAATCGCTTTGTTTCGTTCATTTCGATGACCTCGATGATCGGCCTCGCCCTCGGCGTGCTGGCGATGATCGTGGTGTTGTCGGTGATGAACGGCTTCCAGCGCGAAATGAGCTCGCGCATCCTCGGCATGGTGCCGCACGCGACCATCGTTGGCGTCAAGCCGATCGATGACTGGCAGCCAGTGGCCGCCGCCGCGATGAAAAATCCTGAAGTGACTGCCGCCGTGCCGTTCACCGAGATGGAAGGCATGCTCTCCTATAAGGGCCTGATGCAGCCGATCCAGATCAGTGGCGTCGATCCGGCGCAGGAAGGCAAGGTGTCGATCGTTGCCCAGCACATTGTGCAGGGGCGTCTGGATGCCTTGAAACCGGGCGAGTTCGGCGTGGTGATTGGTGAAATCACTGCACGACGTTTCCGCCTCAATGTTGGCGACAAAATCACCCTGATCGTCCCGGAAGTCAGCACCGCGCCGGGTGGCATCACCCCGCGTATGCAGCGACTGAACGTGGTCGGCGTGTTCAAGGTTGGCGCCGAACTGGACGGCTCGATGGGCCTGATCCATGTGGCTGACGCCGCGACCATGCAGCACTGGGAGCCGAATCAGGTACAGAGCGTGCGTCTGGCGGTGAAAGACCTGTACGCCGCGCCGAAAGTCTCCTCGGACATCGCTGCCGGGTTGGGCGCCGAGTTCAAGGCTGATGACTGGACCCACACCCAGGGCAGCCTGTTCAGCGCGATGAAAATGGAAAAAACCATGATCGGCCTGTTGTTGCTGATGATCGTCGCGGTGGCGGCGTTCAACATCATCGCGACCCTGATCATGGTGGTGAACGACAAGGGCGCGGACATCGCGATTTTGCGTACCATCGGCGCCACGCCACGGCAGATCATGGCGATCTTCATGGTGCAGGGCACGGTGATCGGCATTGTCGGCACCATTATTGGCGGCGTATTGGGTGTGATCGCCGCGCTGAATGTCAGTCAGATCGTGGGCTGGATCGAGCGAGTCAGCGGGCAGCACATCTTCAGTTCCGATGTGTATTTCGTCAGCAATTTGCCGTCGGAATTGCAGGGTGGGGATGTGCTGTTGATTTGCTCGGCGGGCTTTATCCTGAGCTTCTTGGCGACGGTGTATCCGGCGTGGCGGGCGGCGAAGATCGAGCCGGCTCACGCGCTGAGATATTCGTAAGCGATTCCATGCTCGTTCCCACGCAGAGCGTGGGAATGCCTCAACGGACGCTCCGCGTTCGGCTCTGGAAGGGACGCGGAGCGTCCCGGGCTGCATTCCCACGCAGAGCGTGGGAACGATCAGGTTCGAGGCAACTCAATCACAAACCGCGTCCATCCCGCCTCTGATTCGCAATGAATCTGCCCTCCATGGGCTCGGATGATCGACTGAGTAATCGCCAGCCCCAATCCCGCATGCTCACTGCTGCCTTCCTGTCGCGCCGGATCGGCCCGATAAAATCGATCAAACAGGCGTGGCAACAACTGCGCAGAAACTCCCTCGCCACTGTTTTCGATTGAAATACGCACTGCGCTCGCTTGATCAACGATCCGCAAGCTCACATAGCCCTCAGCCGGGGTAAACCGCAGCGCGTTATCCAGCAGATTCGACAAGGCCCGGCGCAACATACTGCGATCACCTGCGATCCGCGCATTGCCCTCACGGCTCAGCTTGACCCCGGCGTCCTCCGCCAGCGGCGCAAAAAACTCCAGCAACACATCGGTCTCGTCCGCCAGTTCCAGCGCTTCGCGCTTGGGCATCAGCAAACCGTGGTCCGCCTTGGCCAGGTACAACATGTCGTTGACCAATTGCGCCATCCATTGCAGCTCTTCGAGGTTGCTGTGCAGCGCTTCGCGGTAATCCTCGATCGGCCGAGGGCGGGTGAGGGTGACTTGAGTGTGGGTCAGCAGGTTCGACAGCGGCGTGCGCAGTTCATGGGCGATGTCGGCGGAAAACGCCGAGAGCCGCTGAAACGAGTCGTCGAGGCGTGCGAGCATGGCGTTGAAGCTGTGGGCCATTTCCGCAAGCTCGGGTGGCATTTGCGCTTCCGGCAGTCGGGCATTCAGCGATTGTGCGGAAATCCCACGCGCGACCGCGCTCATGCGCCGCAACGGACGCAAGCCGCTGCGTGCGGCCCAGGCACCGAGCAAAGCGGTGGCCAGCGCTGACAGCCCGACCGTCAGCCAGATCAGATGCTGCATGCGTTGCAGAAAATGCTGGTGATGGGTGATGTCCAGCAGCAAGTTCAATTGCGGTGAATCGGCTTTTTCCGGGTAGAGCGGGGCGTTGAGCACGCGATAGTCGGTGCCGTCGTGACTCACGGTCGACAGGCCGGATTCTGGCGGCAAATCCTGGGGAATCTGCGTCGAACTGTCGTACCAGCGTTGGCCGTCACTGCCGGTGATGCGCAGCGACAGATCGGCCTGACGACTCAGCTCATCCGCCAGCCGCGCCTCACGTTGAGCGGGTTGAACATCCTGCAAGGCGCGGCGCAGGCCAATCAGCTTACCGTCGAGTTGCTGCTGGTCGAGTTCGATGAAGTGCGCCTCGCTGGCGCGGTTGAACAGCACGCCGGCAAACAGTGAAACCACGGCGGTGCAGGCGGCAAACAACAAAGCCAGGCGCGAACTCAGGGACAACCGGCGCATCAGGCGCAACGCTCTTCGAGCACGTAACCCATGCCGCGCACGGTGTGGATCAGTTTGTTGGGGAACTCATCGTCGATTTTCAGGCGCAAACGGCGGATCGCCACTTCGATGACATTGGTGTCGCTGTCGAAATTCATGTCCCAGACTTGCGAGGCGATCAGCGATTTTGGCAGCACCTCACCCTGACGGCGGAGGAGCATTTCCAATAGCGCGAATTCCTTGGCGGTCAGGTCGATGCGCTGACCGCTGCGTTCAACCCGGCGGCGGATCAGATCCAGGCGCAGGTCGGCCAATTGCAGACTGGTTTCCTGTTGTGTAGCGCTGCCGCGACGCAACAGGCTGCGCACCCGCGCCAGCAGTTCGGAGAAAGCGAAGGGCTTGACCAGATAGTCGTCGGCACCGAGTTCGAGGCCATGAACCCTGTCTTCCACGGCGTCTTTGGCCGTGAGAAAAAGTACCGGCGTATCCAGCCCGGCGCTGCGCACCGCTTGCAGAATCTGCCAGCCGCTGCGCCCCGGCAGCATCACGTCGAGGATCAGCAGCGCGTAATCACCGCTCAGCGCCAGTTGCTGACCACTGTTGCCGTCGGCCACCAGTTCCGTATTGAACCCGGCCTCGGTCAGGCCCTGGCGCAGGTATTGGCCGGTTTTCGCTTGGTCTTCGACGATCAACAGTTTCATGGGCGACTCGGTTTTGTTCGGGGTGTAGAAACGAAAGCTTTATACCTTGAGAGCAGGCGACAGGCGCCAACCTGACAAAGTTGTAATCTGCCTGTCAGGTAGTTGCCAGCGCCGGCCGGCTAAAGTTTCCCACAGGCTGAACCTTATCTTGTTGGAGAACGACCATGTTTTTACGCCAATCCCTGGCCATCTGTTTGTTGGCAATGAGTTCGACGGCGTTTGCAGCTCCCGCGCACACCTATGATTTCGGCCAGCCAGCGCCTGCCGCCAAAGCCTCGCGCAGCATTGAAGTGGTGTTGAACGACATGTCGTTCGATCCCAAGACCATTCAGATCAAGGCCGGTGAGACCGTTCGTTTTGTGCTGGTGAATAAAGGTCAGTTGTTGCACGAATTCAACCTCGGTGACGCGGCAATGCACGCCAAACACCAGCAGGAAATGTTGCAGATGCAGCAAAGCGGCATGCTCACGCCTACCGGCATGAAGGAAATGTCCCACGATATGGCCGGCATGGATCACGCAGCGATGGGCCATGGCATGAAGCACGATGATCCCAACAGTGTGTTGGTCGAGCCGGGCAAAACCGCCGAGCTGACCTGGACCTTCAGCAAGGCCACCAGTCTGGAATTCGCCTGCAATATTCCCGGGCATTATCAGGCGGGCATGGTCGGCAAACTGACTGTCAGTCAGTAAGCACTCAAAGGCGCGGGCAAAGGCTGGTAGAATCCGCTGATTCTTCAGTCAGGTTTCCGCCATGCATCCCGCAGCCGAACATTCGCCGCTGGGCAAATCCAGCGAATACATCGCCACGTACACGCCGTCCCTGCTGTTCCCGATTCCGCGCACCGCGAAATGGGCCGAACTGGGCCTGACCGCCGAAACCCTGCCGTATAAAGGTGTGGATTTCTGGAACTGCTTCGAGTTGTCGTGGCTGCTGCCGTCGGGTAAACCGGTGGTGGCGATCGGCGAATTCAGCATCCCGGCGGATTCGCCGAATATCATCGAATCGAAGTCGTTCAAGTTGTATTTGAACTCGCTGAACCAGACGGCGTTTGCCGACGTCACTTCTTTGGAAGCAACGCTGGTCAAAGACCTTTCTGCCGCTGCCGGCAAACCGGTGGGCGTGCGGGTTCGCAGCCTGAAGGACGTGGAGGCAGAAGGCGTCGTGGCATTGCCGGGCGTGTGCATCGACGATCTGGATATCAGCGTCAGCAACTATGAACATCCGCGCCCGGAATTGCTGCGTTGCGATGATTCGCGGATTGTTGAGGGGACGGTGTATAGCCATCTGCTCAAATCCAACTGCCCGGTCACCAGTCAGCCGGACTGGGGCACGGTGGTGGTGGAGTATCGTGGCTCGGCGCTGGATCACGCGAGCTTGTTGGAATATATCGTCAGCTTCCGCCAGCACTCTGACTTTCATGAGCAGTGTGTGGAGCGGATTTTCCTTGATCTGCAACGACTGCTGAAGCCAGAAAAGCTGACGGTATTTGCACGTTATGTGCGTCGCGGTGGTCTGGATATCAACCCGTATCGCAGCACTGAAAGCGTACAGCTGCCGAATCACCGCCTGGTGCGTCAATAAAGACCCGGAATGTGCGATATCCAATGTGGGAGCGAGCCTGCTCGCGAATACGGTGTGTCAGTCAAGGATGATGTCGATTGACACGACGCCTTCGCGAGCAGGCTCGCTCCCACAGGGGACGGTGTTTCAAGTCCGGAAATGAAAAAGCCCTGCCAGTGATGGCAGGGCTTTTTGTGTTTCGGGGGGAATCAGATCCCCATGCTGCCCAGCGCGTTGACGATATTGCGCAGGGTGCCGGCGATGGCCGGGTGTTCGAGTTCGAAGCGATCAACCGCCAGATTGACGCCGTCGGCGATGCTGGCGTCTTGCGTAGCACTTTCCAGTTGAATTTCGGATTCAATCTGCGCCATCAGCTCTCGCAAATCTTGGCGTTCGACTTCTGTCAGCGGCGGATTCTGCTCCAGCTGCTCGCGCAGGGTATCGAGCTGTTTTTGCAGTTCTTGGGCGGGCATGGTGGTTTCCTTTTATCAATAGGCACTGGCATTGACCGCAGCCACGCGCCAAAGGTCTATGGCTGACCTTTAGATTAATCCACTCCCGGCAAACCTGCATGATCCCGATCAGGGCTTTTCGCCTTTGAGGCGGCGCAGGCTGATATCGGCCAGACAAGTGTCGAGTTCGCCCAGATGATCGATCACCGAATGCACGCCCAGCCCGAATAACTGCACGGTCGCCTTGCCACGCAGTTGTTCGCGTTCTCTCTGGCTCAAGGCTTGCCATTCGCCCGGTGCCAGGCCGCACAGCGAGCCGCAGGAGGCGAGGCCGATGGTCCACAGCCCGGCGTTCAGGCCGGCCTGCAGCAGGCGCGGTTCGCCACTGACCAGCACGCAGCCGTCCAGACAACCGACGTTCAGGTCCATCAAGGCTTGCCAGCAGGCATTCGGCGCAGGCCACGGATTGAGTGTTGCCGAATGTTGCGCAGGTTTGATTGACGCCGGCAGTGAGGCCGACAACGATTGGGCGAGGGCAGGGGGCAGTTCATCCAGCCACGCGCAGGGAATCTGCTGGCGCTGCAAATTGTGCAGGCTGTCGAGCGCGCCCGGTGTGGCCTCGGCATGCTCGGGCAGGGCGATGGCCTGTTGGCGGGCGCGACCACCGAAATCTACCAGACAGCCGCTGAGTCCAAACAGTACGGCCGTCAGTCTGGACGTGGCGACGGGCAAGGTTTCGGCATGTGACATGGCAACGTCCCTGAAATAGCGATAAGGCTAGTCATTCCAGGTGACAGTTGCGTGACGGCTATGTGAAGCGCGGCGTGGGAAGCGTCCTACAACTTTGCACAATTGGCCGACTGTCCAAACCGGCGTTTACGCTTATACTAGCGACCTTAATGCCCGGACTCCGATGTCCGCGACAGTACAAATCCAAGGAGTTTTTCTATGCGCTGGAGCTATCCGCTCGCTCAGCTAAGTGTATGTGCCGGCCTGTTGCTGGCGCCGTTCGCCACTCAGGCGGCAACGGAAGAAGACCCTTGGGAAAGCGTCAACCGCCCGATTTTCCAGTTCAACGACTTCGTTGACACTTACGCGCTGAAGCCATTGGCCCAGGGCTATGAGTTTGTCACGCCGCAGTTCCTTGAAGACGGCATCCACAACATGTTCCGCAACGTCGGTGACGTCACCAACCTTGCCAACAATATCCTGCAGGCCAAACCGGCTGCTGCTGGCGTCGACACTGCCCGCCTGATCTTCAACACCACTTTTGGCCTGCTCGGTTTCTTCGATGTCGGCACCAAAATGGGCCTGAACCGTAGCGACGAAGACTTCGGTCAGACCCTCGGTTACTGGGGCGTAGGCAGCGGTCCGTACGTGATGCTGCCGTTGATGGGGCCGAGCACATTGCGCGATGCGCCTTCCAAGTACGTCGACAGCTACACCGGTATGTACCGCTACATCGACCACGTGCCTACGCGTAACTCGATCTTCGGTCTGAACATCGTCGACACCCGCGCCAGCCTGCTGTCGAGCGAGAAGCTGATCAGCGGCGACAAGTACACCTTCATCCGCAACGCATACTTGCAGAACCGCGAGTTCAAAGTGAAGGATGGCCAGGTCGAAGACGATTTTTAATCTCGACCGGTAAAAACAAAGGCGACCTCAGGGTCGCCTTTTTTGTGTGCAGCTATTTCATCTTCAGGATGGTCAGGCCGAGCTTCTGGCCGCCGCCATCCTGTGGCCTGACCCAGACCACTTCGGTCTCGGCTTCAAGGCCGCTGAGTGCGGCGTGATCGGAGTCGATGCGCACGCTCAAACGGTCGCCGACCGCGAACTGGCGCGGTGCTTCGACCTGCATGCCACTGCTGGAGAGGTCGATGCAAACGCCTGAAACCTCATCTCCTTCATGAATCAACACGACATCGGCATCGACCCGCATGCGGATGAAATCGCGCTTTTCGCTGTAGTCCCGACTGGTTTGACTCATAGGTTCGTCCTTCCATTGGGTTACGGTTTGAGCTGTTCTTATAACTCTCGGTGATTTGACAAGTAAAGTCGTCAAGCGACCATCGGCGCATGCTTGAAACGCTCTGCGGATGGGAGTACCGTCTGCGCCTTAGAAGGGCACCTCTGGTGTAACCGCGTTTGCAGCCAATGCTCGAAAGCGGTGCAGTAGAGAGGCTAGAAAGCGAATCCAGTAGTCTGCGCAGGGCCAAATGCCCCGCCAACTACGCCAACCTAATTCTGGCGCCGTTTGCCCACATGCCAAAAACCAGTGCCACGCTGCTGATAATCGATGATGACGAAGTAGTGCGCGCGAGCCTCGCGGCCTATTTGGAAGACAGTGGTTTCAGCGTCCTGCAGGCCAGCAACGGCCAACAGGGTCTTCAGGTATTCGAGCAAGACACGCCCGACCTGGTCATCTGCGATCTGCGCATGCCGCAGATGGGCGGTCTCGAACTGATCCGTCAGGTCACCGAGCGATCGCCGCAAACGCCAGTGATCGTGGTGTCGGGTGCCGGCGTGATGAACGACGCGGTCGAGGCCCTGCGCCTGGGCGCGGCGGACTACCTGATCAAGCCTCTCGAAGATCTGGCTGTGCTCGAGCACTCTGTGCGCCGGGCCCTGGATCGTGCGCGCCTGCTGCTGGAAAACCAGCGCTACCGCGAGAAGCTGGAAAAGGCCAACCGCGAGCTTGAGGCCAGCCTGAACCTGCTCCAGGAAGACCAGAACGCCGGTCGCCAGGTGCAGATGAACATGCTGCCGGAAAGCCCGTGGAGCATCGACGAGTTCAAGTTCGCGCATCAGATCATCCCGTCGTTGTACCTGTCGGGTGATTTTGTCGACTATTTCCGTGTCGACGATCGCCGGGTCGCCTTTTACCTGGCGGACGTATCCGGGCATGGCGCCTCTTCAGCGTTCGTTACCGTGCTGTTGAAGTTCATGACCACGCGCTTGCTGTTCGAATCCAAGCGCAACGGCACATTGCCGGAATTCAAGCCTTCGGAGGTCCTTGGTCATATCAACCGGGGGCTGATCAGTTGTAAGCTGGGTAAACACGTCACAATGGTCGGTGGAGTCATCGACGAGGAGACCGGTTTGTTGACCTATAGCATCGGCGGCCATCTGCCGTTGCCTGTGTTGTACACGCCTGACAGTGTTCGTTATCTCGAAGGGCGTGGTCTGCCGGTGGGCCTCTTCAATGAAGCCACCTACGAAGATCACGTGCTTGAGCTGCCGCCGACGTTCAGCCTGACGCTGATGTCCGATGGCATTCTGGATCTTTTGCCAGAACCTACGCTCAAAGAAAAAGAAGCCGCTTTGCCTCAACGGGTGAAGTCGGCGGGCGGCAGCCTGGATGGTCTGCGGCAAGTGTTTGGATTGGCCACGCTAGGGGAGATGCCGGATGATATCGCCCTGTTGGTGTTGAGCAGGAATCTTTAATGAGTACCGGTAGAATCCAGTTCGCCGAGCAGGACGGCACCTTTGTCCTGAAGTTCGTCGGTGAAGTACGCCTGACCCTGTGTTCGGCGTTGGATGCGACTATTGAGAAAATCTTCACCGCGCTGAATTTCAACGCGATCGTGATCGATTTGACCGAAACCCGCAGCATCGACAGCACGACGTTGGGCCTGCTGGCCAAACTGTCGATCCTGTCGCGGCAGAAGGTCGGGCTGCTGCCGACCGTCGTCACCACCCACGAAGACATCACCCGTCTGTTGCAATCGATGGGTTTCGAGCAGGTGTTCAACATCGTCAACCACCCGGTGCCGTGCCCGGAGTGCCTGGACGACCTGCCGGATCAGGACCAGTCGGAAGAAGTGGTGCGGATCAAGGTGCTCGAAGCGCACAAGATCCTCATGGGCCTGAACGATTCCAATCGTGAAGCGTTCCATGACCTGGTGAATGCCCTCGAGCGGCATTAAGTGATGCTGACCGGACGGGCCTCTTTGCGAGCAGGCTCGCTCCCACACTGACGCGGCGTCGATCACAGATCCCCCTGGTGGGAGCGAGCCTGCTCGCGAAAGTGGCCGCAAGATCAGCAAAAATTTTTCAGCAGCCATAAAAAAGGGCGAATCCACCAGGATTCGCCCTTTTTGCATTTCCCTAACTCAAATCACAGCTTGGCCTGCAACAGCGCCTCAAGCTTCTCCTGGTCGCGGGCAAACTGACGAATGCCCTCAGCCAGTTTCTCGGTGGCCATCGCGTCTTCGTTGGACAACCAGCGGAATTGCGCTTCGTTGAGGCTCAGACGGGCTTCACCGGCGTTGCCCGGGGCCAGTTTGCGTTCCAGCTTGCCGGTATCGGCCGCCAGTTTGTCGATCAGGTCCGGGCTGATGGTCAGGCGGTCGCAGCCGGCCAGTTGCTCGATCTGGTTGAGGTTGCGGAAGCTCGCGCCCATGACCACGGTTTTGTAGTCATTGGCCTTGTAGTAGTTGTAGATACGGGTGACCGACTGTACGCCCGGATCATCGGCACCGGTGTAGTCGTTGCCGTTGGCCTTCTTGTACCAGTCGTAGATGCGGCCCACGAATGGCGAAATCAGGAACACGCCAGCGTCAGCGCAAGCGGCGGCCTGAGCGAAGGAGAACAGCAGGGTCAGGTTGGTCTGGATGCCTTCCTTTTCCAGCACTTCAGCGGCGCGGATGCCTTCCCAGGTCGAGGCGATCTTGATCAGTACGCGATCACGACCGATACCGGCCTTGTCGTACAGCTCGATCAAGCGATGCGCGCGTTTGAGCACGGCGTCCTTGTCGAACGACAGGCGTGCATCCACTTCGGTGGAGATACGGCCCGGGATCACTTTGAGAATTTCCTGACCCACTGCGACGCCGAAACGGTCGCTGGCCAGGCCGACATCGCCCTTGCAGTCGCTGACGCAGGCGTTCAGCAGCTCGGCGTAGGCCGGAATGGCCGCGGCTTTGAGCAGCAGGGAAGGGTTGGTGGTGGCGTCGACCGGTTTGACCCGGGAGATCGCTTCGAAGTCGCCGGTGTCGGCAACAACGGTGGTGAATTGTTTGAGTTGTTCCAGCTTGGAAGTCATGGGCGTGCTCTGTCCTATGGGTCTGATGACATTACCCGAGCGCTGACAGCCACTCAAGGGCGGGTACGTGTATCGATGGCCCCCGCGGCAACAACCTGAAAACGATTGTTTGAAAGGTGGGGCGGGTTATCGATGAATACGATGCCAAAACGGCCAACAGGTTCAAAGCAACCGACCTGCGTACAGGCCGGTTGTGCATGCGCTACTGGGCGTTCAACAGGGCTTCGACGGACATACGTGCCGGTTTCGGCTGACCGTCAGAGGTCAGCAGGCCGAAGTTCTTCTCGCGATCGTTGCTGCCCGAATCACTGTTCTTCCATTCGTAGATGGAGGTCAGCGGGATGTTGAGTTTTTTAACATCGCCAATAAACGCGTTGATCTTGCTCGCTTGGCCCTCTGCACCGCCGTTGGAGGCCAGTGCCGAGATACCCCACTCACTGATGATTCCGGGCACATGAAAGTTCTGCTGAATGAAGTTCTGCGCGTTGCTGATCTGCGTAGCCGTCATGCCATAGGGGTGATAGGACACCGCGCTCAGGCATTTGGGATATTCGCTGACGATGCGGTTCAGCGCCACGGTCGAAGCCGAGCCTGCGCTGGGTGGACGGGCGAAGCCGTAACCGACCACTGGGGTCGATAGCGGCTGTTCTTGCAGTGTCTTGCACACGCCGCTCATGAACGGCACGAACGTCGTATCGAAATTGCGCGTCGGCCAGTAAGTTTCCAGGTCAGGTTCATTCCATAACTCAATCGCGACCAGTTGCGCACTGTACGACTGTTGCAGCCCCGTCACGGCTTTGGCGAAGCCTTCACCGGCAGTGGTCAGCTCGGCGCTCGATGTGGCGGGTAACGCCTTGATCGCGCGGACCGTCAGCAACACCGGCAGGCCCGCAGATTGCGCCGCCGCAAAGGCGTCGCTGACCTGTTTCTGATACGCCTTGGCCGACAGGCTGTCGCTCCACACACCGAAGCGGACAAAACCGAAGCCGGCGGATTTGATCTGTGCCGCGTCGGCGGCCGTGAAGTTCTGGATCTTCACCTGCACGCCGATGTTCTTCGCCGGAAGGTTGGGAAACAGCTCGCTGGCGTGAAGCTGAGTCGTAGCCCCCGCTATCACCAGTGCCAACGCGCCGAGCTTTTTGAGATGTGTTGATTTCATGTCTGCTCTCCCGAAGAGAAGTGACAACTGCGAATAAATGATCTCGTTTCTCAATTTTCGAGTGAGGTAATGGCACTTAGTGCACGAATGTTATTTTTTGTCGGAAAACAATCACTCGAAAATCACAGTTATTTTTAGTCCGCTAATTGTGGTTGGGGGGCTTTTAAACGCTGTGGTACTTAATACTTCGGTACTAACAGGGCGAATCTATTTCCGAGTGAAGAAAGATCTGAGGGTTCATTAAACTGCTCTCGGGATGTTGGCCGTTTGACATTACACAGGAAAGTAAAACCTTGTTCAGAAAGATCCTTGTCGTTTGCGTGGGCAATATATGCCGTAGTCCGACGGCAGAACTGATGCTGCGTAACGCGCTGGCCCCCTCAGCGATCACCGTCTCCTCCGCAGGCCTTTCGGCGCGGGTGGGTGAGGGTGTAGAAGCGTCCGCCCGGCAAGTGCTCGAAGACCATGGCCATAACGCCGAAGGCTTCATGGCACGGCAACTGACCGCAGACATTGTTAATGAATCAGACCTGATTCTGGTCATGGAAAAACAGCATGTTAATCAAGTACTGAAGATTGCCTCTCACGCCAGAGGCAAAGTGTTTCTGCTCGGCAAGTGGCAGAGCGAGCGCGAAATACAAGACCCGTATCGTCAAGGCAAGGCCGCTTTTATTCATGCCCATGCATTGATTGAAGATGCTGTCAGCTCATGGGCACAACGCCTCGCGCGTTGATGAATATTCTTCAGATCAATGAATGGTAAGAACAGACTTATGCAGTTACCGTCCGTCATCGGCACCCGCGACAATGATCAAGACAGTATTGATCTTCTCGGCATATTCGGCAGTTTGATCGACCAGAAATGGTTGATCGGCGCGCTCACCGGCGCCTTCATGGTTACCGGTGTGGCCTACGCAGTATTGGCCACGCCCGTGTACCTGGCGAATGCGCTGGTGCAGGTCGAGCCGAAAAAGAACGACATGCTCGGATTCTCCGACCTCAACAGCATGCTCGGCGGGCAATCACCGTCGGTGACCGAAATCGGCATCATCAAATCCCGCGCAGTGATCGGCAAAACCGTCGACGACTTGCGCCTGGACATCGATGTTACCCCCAACACCTTCCCGATGATTGGCGGCTTTCTCGCCCGGCGTTATCGCGGCGAGACCGAAACCAGTGTCGCTGCACCGCGTTTCGGCCTGAACAGTTATGCCTGGGGCGGTGAACGTCTGGAGTTCGCCCGGCTCAATCTGCCCAAAGAACTGTTGGGCAAGAAGCTCACCCTGATCGCTGGCGAACAGAAGCGCTTCCAGTTGCTCGATGACAACGACAACCTGCTGGTAGAAGGCACCGCCGGTGAAGCCTTCGCGCAGGACGGTGTAGAAGGGCAGATCACCCAGTTGCTGGCGAATCCCGGTACGCGTTTCGAAGTGGTGCGTAACCCGCGAATCGTGACCATTCAAGGCTATCAGGACGCGCTGGACATCTCCGAGCAGGGCAAGGAATCGGGGATTATCAAACTGGCGCTGGCCAGCAGCGACGCCGCTGAAGCGGTGAAGATCCTCAACAAGATTGCTGCGCTGTACGTCGATCAGAACGTGCGTCGCACCTCGGCGGAAGCGGCGCAGAGTCTGGCTTTCCTGCAAAGCCAGTTGCCGCAGGTCAAGCGTGATCTGGCCAAGGCCAGCGATGCGTTGAACGCTTACCAGACCCACGGCAAGACCGTGAACATCTCGCTGGAAACCCAGTCGGTGCTCGGTCAGTCGGTGGCGCTGGAAACGCGAATCTCCGAGCTGAAAATGCAGCAGGCGGAGATGGATCGCAAGTTCACCAAACAGCACCCGGCCTATCGCGCGTTGATGAGCCAGATTGGCGAACTGACCCAGCAACAGAAATCGCTGGAAGGCAAAGTCGGCGATCTGCCCGCGACCCAACAAGAGTTGCTCAACCTGACCCGCGATGTCGAAGTGGCCTCGCAGATCTACACGCAGTTGCTGAACAAATCCCAGGAGCTGGACATCGTTCGCGCCGGTGCCGTGGGTAACGTGCGTCTGGTCGACGCGGCGGACGTTGACCTGACCAGCCCGGTCAAACCGAAAAAAGCCCTGATCGTGCTGATCGCCACCTTCCTCGGCGCTTTTGTCGGCGTGGCCTTGGTGCTGCTGCGCAAATCCCTGAGCCGCGGCCTCGAAGGCCCGGAAGCTATCGAGCAACTCGGTTTGCCGGTGTACGCGTCGATTCCGTACAGCGCCTTGCAGGATGAAGAAGACAACAAAAAAGGCCGCGCCCGCGACGGAGTCGACAAACCGGCATACCTGTTGGCCCTGCGCAACCCGACAGATCTGTCGATCGAATCGATCCGCAGCCTGCGCACCTGCCTGCACTTCGCCGGGCTCGATTCGACCAACAACCGCATCATGATTTCCGGGCCGAGCCCGCAGGTCGGCAAGACTTTCGTTTCGTCCAACCTCGCCGCGGTCATGGCTTTGAGCGGCCAGCGCGTGGTGCTGATCGATGCCGACATGCGCAAAGGTCACCTGCACAAAACCCTCAACACGCCGATCACCAACGGCTTGTCCGACCTGCTCGTCAAGCGCTGCAGCATCGATCAGGCAATCAACAAGGTCGAAATCGACAACCTGCACTTCATCAGCCGTGGTCAGGTCCCGCCGAATCCTTCCGAACTGCTGATGCACGCCAACTTCCGCGAATTGCTCGCCGAACTGAGCGAACGCTACGACCTGGTGATCATCGATACGCCGCCGCTGCTGGCGGTGACTGATGCGGCCATCGTCGGCCGTGAAGCCGGGATCAGCCTGATCGTCACGCGCTTCGGGGTGAACCCGGCCAAAGAAATCGAACTGACCATCCGCCGCTTTGCGCAGAACGGCATCGAGTTGAAAGGCGCGGTGTTCAACGGCGTCGAGAAGCGTGCGGCCAGTTACTACGGCAACGGCGGCAACGGTTATTACAACTACGAATACGCGTCCGACAAATCCTGACTGTCAGCGACTGTTTTTTCCTGTTTGAAGTGGGTGATTTGTGAAGAAAATACTGCACGTGGCAGAGACGATCAAAGGTGGCGTCGCGACGGTGATCCGGACGATTTCGGCTTCGCCTGAAGGCGATGCGGCGAACTACGAGCTGGTGTATCTGGTCCCGGAGGATCAGGCCAAAGAGTTACACGGCATCGGTGCGCAACAGATCCGCACCTTCCCGCGTACCGGGCGCAATGTGCCGTCGTTGCTGCGTTTCGCCTGGCGCCTGACCCAGGTGATGCTCAAGGAAAAACCCGATGTCGTGCATTTGCACAGCACCTTTTCCGGGGTGATCGGTCGTTGCGTGTGTGTGCTGCTGCGACCGTGGCTCAAGCCGAAAATCGTCTACTGCCCGCACGCGTTTTCGTTCCTGATGGAAAGCTCGCCGACCAAGCAGAAAGTCTATGCGTGGATCGAGCGGGTGCTACAGAAAGTCACCGACGTGATCATTTGCGTCAGCCAGTACGAACTCGATAAAGCCGCGCGTTTCGGCATCGAGCGCAAGCGCATGAAGCTGATCTACAACGGCATTCACCGCAAGGATGACGCGCCGAAAGCGGCGAGTCCCGAGCCGATTCATCTGCTCTTCGTCGGTCGCCTTGATTATCAGAAAGGCTTCGACGTGCTGCTCAAGGCCTTCGCCAACGTGCAGCGCAAAGACTTGAAACTGACCGTGGTCGGCAGCGCGGTGAACGAGGACTCGGTGGAGTGCCCACCGATGGACTCTGTTGAATACCTGCCATGGGTCACGCCGAGCGAAGTGCAGGCGCTGTACCAGAAAGCCGATGCGCTGATCGTGCCGAGTCGCTGGGAAGGTTTCGCCATGGTGCCGCTGGAAGGCATGGCCATGGGCTTGCCGGTGATCGCCAGCAATTGCACGTCGCTGCCGGAACTGGTCACCAATGAAGTGTCCGGCTACGTCTTTCCCTCCGGTGATCACCAGGCGCTGGCGGATGTGCTGACCATCATCCAGAAGCCGCGCCTGCTCGACCTCGGCAACCAAGGTCGGAGCATCGTCCGCGAGCGTTTCAGTGCCGCGTTGATGATTCGCCAGACCTACGACCTGTACCGCGCTCCCACTTTTTAAGTAGAACTCAAGCATATGAACGTAACGATTTTGCATGGCTACAGTGCCTCCAACTCCGGTGACGGCTTGCTCGTCGATCTGGCCATCGCCCTTGTGCAGCGCAACTTTGGTGAAGACACCGCGATCAGCGTGGTCGCTTCCGATCCGGATTCTTTCAGCTACTTGCCGCACCCGCGTTTTGACGCACCGGTGATGGCGGCCAAGGGTTTGGGCCGGGTCAAGCAAGCGGTGTTCCTTAATCAGTCCTACGCCGGGCTGGCGGATCTGCTGAAGAAAACCGACCTGATCGTCGGCGTCGGCGGCGGCTACATGCGCTCGAAAAGTGCTTTCGAACACATCAAGTTGAAACTCGGCCACGCCAAACAACTGGAAACCGCGATCCTCAGCAAAGTGCCGTCGGTGTACCTGCCGCAAAGCATCGGTCCGTTCCACGGCGAGAGCAGCAAGATCGTCGAGCACTACGCAAGCGCCGATGCGGTGTTCGTGCGCGACAATCGCTCTTCGGCGATTTTCGATGCCTGCGCCAACGTCTACCGCGCGCCGGATCTGGCGGTGCAGTCGCTGGCGAGCAAAATCCTCCAGCAAGCGAAGTTCACCCGCTGCGCGTCGTCGCCAGCCACGGTCTGCGTGGTACTGCGCAAGCCGCCGGAGTGGAGCAAGGAAAAGAAAGTCGCTTACGTGGCCAATCTGAAGTTGCTGCTGCAGCGTTTGAAGAACAAAAGCAAAGTGGTTTGCGCCGTCCAGAGCGCGGTGCGTGGCAACGATGACGGCGCGTTCTATCGAGAACTGGGCATCACCGAAGACTTGTTGTCGTTGAAAGCAACGATTGCCAAATATCAGCCGGACCTGGTGATTTCCGTGCGCCTGCACGGCGCTATCGAGTCGCTGCTATCCGGCGTGCCGGCGTACCACATCAGCTACGAGCGCAAAGGCTTCGGCGCCTATCAGGACATGGGCGTCGAGGACTGGGTGATCAACGGCGGCGACATCAATGTCGACACCATCATCAACACGGTTTACGCGCCGAATGCACTGGCGGATTTCGGCAAGCGCCTGACCGACACCTGCCGTGAAATCGAAGCGAAAACCGTGGCCATGGACGAGATCATCAAAGGTGTCGTTCGATGATATTTCGGCTGCTGCTTCGCGGCGGAGCGTTAGGCGCGAAGTTTTTGCTGGTGTTGGCGATCACCCATTACCTCGGGTATGAGGCGCTGGGTTTTTATGGCGTGGTGGTCGCTGCATCGCTGATTGCGTCGAAGTTCTACAGCGTCGGTTTCAGTTCCGAGATCAATCGCTTGATCAGCGTCGGCGGCAGTTCGCGCCGCGTGGTCGACAAAGTCCTGCTGCTGTATCTGGCAGTGGGACTGGTGCTGTCGGTGGTGACGGTGCTGATTTATTCACTGTTCCAGACAGTGGAAGCGACCGCCGCGCTGATCCTTTGTGTGACCTTGGTGTTGCTCACTGAGCACCTGTCGTTCGAGATCAACTCGTTCGTGTTTTCTGCGCAGAAAGCCACGGCGGGCGCATTGCTGTTCTTCATCAAGACCGGCCTGTGGGCGGTGTTGGCCGTGGGCGGGATGATGCTCGGCTGGGTGTCGGGTATTGCCAGTGTGTTGTGGTTGTGGGTCGCCGCCAACGTGCTGGTGATCATCGCCGGTTACCTGATCGTGGTGAATGTGCACAAGGGGCGAGTCGCCGGCACGTTGGCCACGGCCACGGTGTGGAAGGCTGGTTTGCCGTTCTACCTCGGTACCGGGTTGATTGCGTTGAGTCAGTACGCCGAGCGTTTTCTGATCGCTGACCTCGAACCGTACGCCAAACTGGGTCAATACGTGTACGCGTGGTCGGCGGCGAACACCTTGCAGGCGTTGTCGTACGCGGTGGTCGCGGTGGTCGGGATTCCGCTGTTGGCCAAGCGTTTTCAGGCTGATCAGCAGGCATTCACGGTCAAGCAACTGTTCATCAACAAGTGGGTCATGCGCTCGCTAGTCGTGTCGGCTGCGGTGGCGGTGGCGATCTATGTGTTTTTCAACGTGGTGCTCGATTACGTCGCCACCAGCGTGCCGCGTCCGGACAATGCGATCCTCGGCGTGCTGATTTTTTCCTTCGCCTTGCGTGCGATTGGCGACATTGTCTGGGGCGGTTTGATTGCCTCGAAAAACAGTCGCGTATCGCTCGCCAGCGCGGCGATCTGTCTGCTGGTTTCAGTGCCGGTCAGCTATGTGTTGATCAAGTACTATTCGATTTATGGCGCGGCGTGGGGCAACGTTTTCGCGATCATCGTGCAGCTCGGTGTAATCGCCTTACTGACCCGCGTGACCGGTGCGAAGAAGGCTGCCGTGTCATGGGCCTGAAACTGCCGTGCATCGAGTTTCGTGGCAAGCGACTCGATTCGTATGTCTCGTTCCTGATCCTCTTCACCGGGTTGTTTCTGTCGGTGGCCATGCCGCTGTTGATCCCGCGTGATCCAGGGCCGGATGCGATGACCTTGTGGTCGTCCTACGCCCGTGCAGACAACTGCAACTTCTGGAACCCGTTCTCCCCCGATCGCTCGTCCTACGAGTGTTCGGCGTTCCTGCTGCGGCCCACCGGGATCAACCTGACCAATGCCTGGGCTTACGGCATGTTCTGCAATTTTTTCCTCACGGCGATTCCGGTGGTGGTGTTCCGCCGCATGCCGTTGGCGATCTTCGGCACCCTGTGTCTGTGGGGCATTGTGCGTTCGTTTTTCCTGGAGAACCTGACCAAGGAAATCATCGTGTCGGTGGCGGTGTTGAGCATTCTGCTCAGCTCGCTGACGCGCAAATATCGCGGCGGATTCTTTCTCTCGGCGGTGATCTACGGCGTGCTGATCCGGCCTTACTGGATTCTGTTTTCGCTGTCGTGGGTCGGCGTCTGCGTGATGAAGAAGTACGTGTCGCGCACGACCTTCTTTCTGATGCTGTTCCTGTTCTACCTCGCGGTGGCCATGTCAATTCAGCTTGCCCTGGGTTTTCCGGTGTCGTCGATTCGCGCCAGCAACAACGAGTTGCGCACGGCGGGCGAGGAGGGTTCGAAATCGTTGATCGTGTCGTGGCTCAGCGGCAGCGACTTCGTTTCGCAGGCGCTGGACTCGATGATCATCTTCTTCCGCTTGTCGTTCCCGGTGGAGCTGATTCTGCTGTCCGGGCCGGGGCAGGTGATCTTCGTGGCGTTGATGATCATGACCGCGTTGCTGCTGTTCAAAGTCATCACCTCGACCGATTACAAAGGCGCGCCGATCCAGACCAAACCCAAGGAACTGATCGCGATTCCGCTGGCGTTTCTGCTGGTGCAAGGTCTGTTCGAGCCGGACTTCGGCTCCTTCGCCCGGCACTTCTCGATGGTGGTGCCGGTGTTGTTCGTTGGCCTGGGCTTGATGCTGCGGGCGAACAAACCGGTGCAAGTCGAATCACGAATTCTGAATTGAGGCAGGTGCTTTATGTCGAACAAGAAAAAGTCCCTGGAGATTGAAACCCTGCGTGGCCTGGCGTGCCTGCTGCTGGTGCTCTATCACGTCATCGGGCCGTTGGGCGGCGGGTTGAAGATCGATATCGGCTCGCCGTTCCGGGTGATCGCCGATTCGATGGTGTACGTGCGTATGCCGCTGTTCACGTTTATTTCCGGGTACATCTATTCGATCTACAAAATTCGCGGCAATGACTTTTCCGCATTTTTCAGCGGCAAGGTGCGGCGCTTGATCGTGCCGCTGTTTTGCGTCGGTGTGCCGTTCTCGGTGTTGCAGGCGGTGGGGCCGGGGGTGAACAAGGATGTTGGCGTGCTCGACGCGTTGTTGTCGTTCTGGGTGCCGATCAATCACTTCTGGTTCCTGCAGGCGGTGTTCATCATTTTCATGTTCGTCGGGCTGCTGGAGTGGCGCGGGATGTTGCGCTCGGCGACGCGGTTGTATGGGCTATTTGCGTTTGCGGCTGTGTTGTTTCTGCTGCCGCCGTTCAAGTTCGATGCGTTCGGGATCAACGGCGCGATTTATCTGCTGCCGTTTTTTGTCGCGGGGATGATTGGCCAGGAAAATGTCGACGTGTTGAAGCAGCGCTTCAAGGTGATCGGGCCGCTGGTGTTTGTGCTGATTTCGCTGACGCTGCTGTATGTCGCGGCGATTGATCGTGAGTTGATTGTTGATCGCCGCAGCTTGATCGGGTTGACCGTGGGTTGCGTGTCCTGCATCGCGTTGCTGTCGAGTGATATGCGCTCGAAGGCGCTGACCTGGCTCGGTGGTTATTCCTATGCGATCTTCCTTTTCCATGTGCTGTTTGCGGCGACGTCGCGGTTTGTGCTGGGGCGGTTGGGGGTGAAGGATGAGAGCCTGCTGGTGCTCGGCGGCTTGAGTTGTGGCTTGCTCGGGCCGGTGGTGTTGTCGATGATTTTCAGCCGGTTCAATTTCACCTCTGTGTTGTTCCTTGGGGAGCGGGCGGCGAAGAAGAAACCGTTGGTGCCTGTCACTCCGGTGGTGCAACCACAAAACAGCTAAGAGCTTCGCGAGCAGGTCGAATCGTCGCACCGTCGCTCCCACAGTGGATCCGTGTCGTACACAAGATCTCTTGTAGGAGCTGCGGCACGCTGCGATCTTTTGATTTTGTTTTTGAAGCGCAGGATCAAAAGATCGCAGCCTCGTTTCACTCGACAGCTCCTACAGTTGATCTGTGTACATCCCGTTATTCAGTGGGCCATTCCAGACTGAAGGAAATTTTGCATGTTGGCAGTAGATGACGCGCAACCCGTCGCAGCGTCGGTGGTTCAGGTGGGCGACGCCCGCGAGCGATTCGCGCAATGGCGTGAAGGCAAGGCCGGCAAGGTGCTGTCGGTCTCGGTGATCGGCGACAGCTACAGCGCCGGGCAGGATTTCTACCTGAACAAACTGGTGCAGCGCGTGGCCGGAGAGGTGGGTTTTGCCGGGCCGGGTTATGTCGGCTTCAACCACGGCGCGGCGCTGGGCGGTACACATTTCAAATACACCCGCAGCAGTGACAAGTACTTTGGCGGCGACTGGAAGGTTTCAGAGTTGGGGCAAGCAAGCCCGGACAGTCGCACGGTAACAGGCCGGCCCGGCGCATGGTTGCAAGTGGATGCGAGTCCTACGCCGCGTATCGATACCGCTGTCACTCAGGCGAAACTGCTTTACCTCGGCACTGGCGAGTCCGCTGAGATCCGTTACCGCTGGGCACCTTCAGAAGATTGGCAGCCGATGACGCTGACAGGCGCTGGGGTTCAGGAAGTGCCATTGGCAGGCCTGTCTGCAGCGAAAGACTGGTCCTTCAAACTGGAAGTGGTGAAGGGCGCGCCGACGTTGTTCGGGCTGTGGATGAGCAACGATCAGAACGGCGTGCGGGTCTCGAAACTGGCGGCCTCCGGTGCGGCCTCTGCGGACTTCTATCACAAGGACCCGCAATGGCAAGTGCAGTGGAAAGCTGCCGTGTCGAAGATCCCCGCTGACGTTTACCTGATCATGCTCGGTGGCAATGACCAAGGCTTCGGCGTGAAGCCAGCGCAGTATCTGCAGAACGTTCAGGGGCTGGTGGGCATGCTGCGCGAGATTCAACCGGCGGCGAGTATCAACTTGATCATGCGCCAGGACACCACGCGCTCCAGCGCTTATCCGATGTCGGCGTATGCGCAGGTGCTTGAGCCGTGGGCGCGGGAGCAGCATCTGGGGTACGCCAATCTTCAGTGTGCGTTCGGGCCGGACGTTAAACGCTACGCGGCGGCGATGATCGGCCCGGACAAGATTCACCCGGTGCCGGCCACGGGCGGGAAGGTCATTGCTGATTACTTTTATGGCTGGATCATGGGCGCCAAGGATCGTTGCGACACCCTCCCGAAATAACCACAAAACCCCTGTAGGAGCTGCCGAAGGCTGCGATCTTTTGATCTTTTTTTTAAGATCAAGATCAAAAGATCGCAGCCTTCGGCAGCTCCTACAGGGGACAGTTCAGGCGTCGGTGAACGTGTCGATCTGATCGAGCAATTCCGCGATCTTCTGCGGCATCAGCCGTGTATCACAACGGGTTTCCACGTTGATGATGATCGCCGGGTCGTTGCAGCAAATCCGCACGCGAAAGCGCCAGTCGCTGAAGATCACTTTCAGGCCATCCTGGTCATCCATCTCCAACGCCTGCTCGCCATACAGCTTTTTCAGATGCGCAAGCAGCGGATAGGGATCGCGCAGCGGCCGGCGGATATCACCGGACGCCGGAAACACGCCGATCCGCTCCACCAGCAGAATCGTGCCCAGCCAGGTTTCGTTGGCGCTGGGCAACGGTTGATGGCGGGACAGCCAGCTCATCACCCCGAGGTTACCCACCTCGCGTTCAATCTCTACGGAATGTTGTGCAATGTTCATGGTGGCCTCGTTGGGTGAAGGGAGCCGTCTCAGCGGCCCTTGAGGTAAACGTTTTCGTAGCAGAAATTGGTCGCCTGCAAGTAACCCTCGGCGTCACCGCAGTCAAAGCGCAGGCCTTTGAATTTGTAGGCCAGCACGCAACCGTTCTGCGCCTGTTTCATCAGCGCGTCGGTGATCTGGATCTCGCCGCCCTTGCCCGGTTGTGTGTCGGCGATCAGGTCGAAGATGTCCGGGGTGAGGATGTAGCGGCCAATGATCGCCAGGTTCGACGGCGCATCTTGCGGGGCCGGTTTTTCCACCATGTTGTTGACCCGATAGATGCCGTCGGACATCAGTTCGCCGGCGATGACGCCGTACTTGTGAGTCTGGTCGGCCGGGACTTCCTGGATGGCGACGATCGAGCAGCGGAATTTCTTGTACAGCTCAATCATCTGGGTGAGCACGCCGTCACCTTCGAGGTTCAGGCACAGGTCATCGGCCAGTACCACGGCGAACGGCTCGTCGCCGATCAGCGGACGACCGCTGAGAATCGCGTGGCCCAGGCCTTTCATTTCCACCTGACGGGTGTAGGAGAAGGTGCAGGTGTCGATCAGCTCGCGGGTGCCGGCGAGGAATTTCTCTTTCTCGGTACCACGGATCTGGTGTTCGAGTTCGTAGCTGATGTCGAAATGGTCTTCCAGCGCACGCTTGCCGCGACCGGTGACGATGGCCATGTGTTGCAGACCGGCGTCCCGCGCTTCTTCAACGGCGTACTCGATCAACGGCTTGTTGACGATCGGCAGCATCTCTTTCGGCATGGCTTTGGTGGCCGGCAAGAAGCGCGTGCCATAGCCGGCAGCGGGGAACAAACATTTACGAATCATAAAAGTATCCTGGACAGTCATGGAACACAGGCGACAGATGCGCGCACTAATAAAGGGCGTACAAGTTCAATGTTGGATTGAAGGCTTACTTTAATACCTGAGTCAGGTTGTTAATGGCAAATGCCAGTGGCGGTAAAACACGACAATGTTATGAGATGTCGGTAAGTGCGTTATTAGTTATTTTTAGTCGGTATCTGTTGATAGTGATGAGCGCACAGGGAGTGCTAATAAGTACCAAGCAATACAGTGTGACCTGCAAAAATATTTATTGCCAGTCATTGAACTAGTTTTGTTTTCGGTTGTTGTCGCCTGTTTGTGTGGATTGTGACACATCTTCAATAAATCAGGCTTGACACGCTACTTGTCACTCATCCAAAGACGGATAGCACTATGAAGATTCTGGTAACGGGTGGTGCCGGCTATATCGGCTCGCATACCACACTTGCATTGCTTGAAGCAGGTTATGAAGTTGTTGTACTGGATAATCTTTGCAACAGCAGTGAAGCCGCGTTGCACGCCGTTGAGGGCATTTGCGGCAAGAGTGCCTGGATGATCCGCGGCGATGTCTGTGACCGGGCACTGCTCGATCGGATTTTCCGCGAACACAACATCGAAGCGGTGCTGCATTTTGCCGGCCTGAAGGCGGTCGGCGAGAGTGTGCGCAAGCCGCTCGAGTACTACGAGACTAACGTCAGCGGCAGCATCAACCTGTGCCAGGCGATGGCGGCGGCAGGGGTGTTTCGCCTTGTGTTCAGCTCGTCGGCCACAGTCTACGGCGAGCCAGAGCAGATGCCGATCCGTGAGGATTTCCCCACCGGCAATCCGACCAATCCCTACGGCCAATCCAAGCTGATCGTCGAGAATGTCCTGCGTGACCTGAGCCTGGCCGAGCCGCGCTGGAGCATCGCCTTGCTGCGCTACTTCAACCCGATCGGCGCTCACCATAGCGGCGATATGGGCGAAGACCCCAACGGCATCCCGAATAATCTTGTGCCTTACATCAGCCAGGTCGCGGTCGGCAGCCTTCAGGAGTTGTCGATCTTCGGCAACGATTACCCGACGGTCGACGGCACCGGCGTGCGCGATTACATCCACGTCGTCGATCTGGCCGACGGCCACTTGAAGGCGCTGCAGTCCATTTCCGAACGCACTGGTATTCATACCTGGAACCTCGGCACTGGCGACGGCTATAGCGTGCTGCAAGTGCTCCACGCGTTTGAACAGGCCTGCGGGCAACCGGTGCCATACCGGATGATGCCGCGTCGCTCCGGGGATATCGCCGAGAGTTGGGCCGACGCCTCCAAGGCTGCGAAGGAACTTGGCTGGAAAGCCACGCGCAACTTGCAGGACATGGTCACTGATACTTGGCGCTGGCAATCGAACCACCCCAAAGGCTACTTGCGATGATGGCCATTTAACCCAATGTTATTTTCAGTCAGCTTGTTAGATAACGTCGGGAAATTACACTGGCAATGCCTTTTGCAAGTCCGTAGATATAAACCTGCCGTTCGACTTTTATCAGTTGGGTAAGACTGTGAAAGAACGACGGATCATGTTCGCGCTTTTTGCGGACTTGAACTCACCACCGCTAACTCAGGCCAGTTTTATAACAGGTCGAATGTTAGAAAGGAGTTGATATGAAAAAAGTGATGGCAGTTGCCCTGTTGACGATGTTGAGCAACTGGGCTGCCGCCGCTGAAGCACCGCTGACAGCGGTAACCAATGTAGGTGGCAACGTGGCGGCTTCTCAAGCGCCCGCAGCCAGTACTGCAATGGTTGCCAGTGCTGTAGCGGCGTCTAACAGCGGTGGCAGTGCCAACGGCGGTACCACCGGTACTACGGGTACCACCGGTACAACCGGCACGCATAACTAACAGGAAGTTCTGTTAGTGCAGTACAGGGTCGCCCGACGCAAGTCGGGTGACTTTGTTTTTGGATTCGCCCTTGAATAGCGTAGTGCCATTATGACTCGTAGTGTTTATCTTTTAATGTTGGCAAGTCTCGCTCTGCAAGGTTGCATGTTTTCCCCCGGTCAATATCTCAGCACCAGTGACATCACCCGCCAGGGTGCCAGCGAAAGCAGCCGGGTCGAGCTGATTCCGATCACGCCCAAGCTGATTGCCATGAACCGCGCCACGCAAAAGCGTGAGTCGCTGCCGCCGGAGCTGTTGGCGACCCCGGCCGAATACCGCATCGGCAACAACGATGTTCTGTACATCACCGTGTGGGATCACCCTGAGCTGACGGCCCCGTCCGGCGCGCAACAACAGATCGATGCCAACGGCCGTCTGGTGCGTTCCGACGGCACCCTCTATTACCCGTTCATCAAGGAAGTCCAGGCCACCGGCCGGACCATCCAGCAACTGCGCTCGGACATCGAACAGCGGCTGTCGGCATTCATCGCCGAGCCGCAGGTGGATGTCGCGGTGTTGCGTTTCGCCAGCCAGAAAGTCGTGGTCACCGGCGCGGTAACCAAGGCCGGCCCGCAAGCGATTTCCACCAATCCGCTGAGCGTGGTCGAAGCTCTTGGCTCGGCCGGCATCGATACCAACAACGCCGATTTGTCCGGGCTGCTGCTGACGCGCAAGGGGCGCACTTATCCGCTCAATCTCGACTCGCTCAATCAGCAGGACTCCGAGTTGCAGAACGTCTACCTCAAGGGCGGTGATCAGCTGTATCTGCCGTACAACGACAACAAGCGCATCTACGTGATGGGCGAGGTCAATCAGCCGCGTGCACTGAGCTTCAAGACCGCGACGATGAACCTCACCGACGTGCTCGGTTCGGTCGGTGGCCTGGCGCAGACCACCTCCAATGGCAACGCCGTCTATGTCATCCGTGGTGTGGAAAACCTCGATGTCGAACCGGCCAAGATCTATCAGCTGGAAGCCGAATCGCCGACCGCCATGGCGCTCGCTTCGCACTTCGAAGTCCGCCCGCAGGACGTGGTGTATGTCGGGCCTGCCAACGTGACTCGCTGGAACCGTCTGATCAGCCAATTGGTGCCGTCGGCATCGATTGTCGGCACTGGCGCTTCCGCTGCGAAGAACTGGAGCGAATACAGTAACAACAGCAAATAAGGTCGCCGACTTTGAATATTTTGAAAGTTGGCCTGTGCCTGATGGCGGCCTCGTTGCTGTGCGGCTGTAACCCGCTGATGAGCGCTTCGTTGAACAACCTTAAAGCGGCAGTCGTCGGCCCGGATGAAGTGGACGTGTCGGCGGCTGAAGTGGCCGGGGTCAACTACCCGCAACTGAAACTGACCACGCCTTCCGGCTCCGGCGTGCTGGCGCTGGTGCGCGAGCGCGATGATCTGCAGTTCTGGGTCGCTTCCGGCAAACAGGTTCTGTTGCTGCGCAATGGACTCGCCGTGCGCACCATTGGCCTGGGCCTGGAGGGCGATCTCGACGGCACGCGGCTGGCCGATGACGCGCCGTTCAAGCAAGGCCTGCATCAGGTCGCGGACGGTTTCACCACGCGGCGCTGGATCGACCTCTACAAGGGGCAGGAAGTCGGGGTGATCGTTAACAGTCGCTTCTCGCGCCGATCCGAACAGACCCTGCAGATTCTCGATAAGGAATACACCGTGCTGCGTGTCGATGAACACATTGACGCCCCGGCCATCGGCCTGAGCGCGACCAATCGTTACTGGGTCGACCCGCGTGACGGTTTCATCTTGCAGAGCGAGCAGCAACTGACGACGCAGTTGCGTGTCAAGTTTGTGCAGCTCACCCCTGATCGCAGGCACCTGCCGTGATGCGCCTGAAAATGTTGTCGGCGAGCTTATTGCTGGTCGCGAGTCTGAGTCAGGCGGCTGTCACGGTGTCGGGCGATGTCGCCAATCCCGGGGCGATCCCGCTGCCACCCAACGGGCGTTTGCTCGATGTGATCAGCGAAGCCGTACCGAATGCCGAAGGCTATTGGCTGGCGGGCGGGTTGCTGCGGCAGTCGCTGATTGAGGAGCAGACGCGGCTCAAGGTCGGTGTGCTGTTCGATCTGGATGTGCTGCAACGCATGTCGATGCTGTTCGATCTGCCGAGTCGGGCGGCACTGGCGCAGCGCATTGCCGAACAAGTGCGGCAGATGCCGGTGACCGGACGGCAGATCGCCGATCTCGATCCGGTCGCATTGGAAGTCGGCTTCGCGCGCAACATTCGTCTCGATGACGGCGATCGTCTGGTTTATCCGAAGCGCGTCGATGAAGTGCAAGTGCTTGGCGCGGTGGCCGAGCCGTGTCACCTGCCGTATCAGCCGTTGCAGGAGGCGCGTGAGTACTTGCAAGGCTGTTCGATCCTGAGCGATGCCGAAGCCGATTACCTGTGGCTGATCCAGCCCAACGGCGTGTCGCGGCGCGTCGGCATCGCCCACTGGAATCGTGAGTCCGGGCAATTCCCGGTGGCCGGCAGCAAGATTCTGGTGCCGGTAAAAAATGATGATCTTGATCCGCCTCTTCCTGAACTGAATCAGCAGTTGGCCGAATTCATTGCCACGCAGCTGGCCGAGGTGGTTCGTTGAAGTTACGTTTTGCAGCTGTGTTGTTATTGCCCTGCGGTCTGGCTCATGCCGAGCCGCGTATTACCCAGAATGACTTCGGTGGCACCGGTCTGTTGCAGACGCCGACCGCGCGCATGGCGCCCGCCGGCGAGTTGAGCGTCAACGCCAACCGCACCGATCCGTACAGCCGCTACAGCGTGTCGTTGCAGCCGCTGGACTGGCTCGAAGGCTCGTTTCGCTACACCGCGATCACCAACCGGCCGTACGGCTCGGAGGCCCTCAGCGGTAGTCAAAGCTATAAGGACAAGGCGGTCGACGTCAAAGTCCGGCTGTGGCAGGAGAGTCACTGGTTGCCCGACGTGGCGCTGGGCTTCCGAGATATCGGTGGTACCGGTTTGTTCTCCAGTGAATTTTTCGTCGCCAACAAGCGCTACGACAACCTCGATTTCAGTGCCGGGATTGCCTGGGGTTACCTCGGTAATCGCGGCGATATCGACAACCCGTTGGGCTACGTCAGCGATCGCTTCGATACCCGTCCGGCCCTGGAAGGCACCGGTGACGTTAACTCGGGTTCGTATTTTCGTGGCCGGCCGTCGTTCTTCGGTGGCGTGAGTTATCAGACGCCGTGGGATCGCCTCAGCCTGAAACTCGAATTCGAAGGCAACGACTACAAGCATGAGCCGAAGGACAACGAGATCAAACAGGACTCGCCGATCAACCTTGGCGCGGTGTTCAAAGTCACCGATTCGGTCGATGTCAGCGCGGCGTGGGAGCGCGGTAATACGGCGATGTTCGGCGTGACCTTTCACACCAATTTCGTCAGCCGCAAGGCACCGGCGAAGACTTACGATCCGACGCCGGAACCGCTGCCGGCGAAGGCACCGAACACAGCGATGGATCAGGTCAACTGGGCCAACGTCTCGCAGCGTTTGCAGCAGAATGCCGGCTACAAGGTCGAGCGCATTACGCAGCGTGATTCCGAGCTGATCGTGTATGGCGAGCAGCAGCGTTACTTTCATTCGTCCAAGGCTGTGGGCCGGGCGAGCCGGATTCTCGACAACAGCGTCAACGACGACATCGACTGGTTCACCGTGGTCAACAAGCGCTACGACTTGCCGCTGGAAGAAACCAGCTTGCCGCGTCAGACCTTCCGCGAGGTGATCAACAACGAAGAGCCACTGGAGTCGCTGCACCGCACCACCGAGATCAACCCGGCGATGCCGCACAACGAGAAAACCCTCTACACCGAAGCGCCGCAGCATTTCAGCTATGGCGTGGGGCTGGGTTTCAAGCAGAACGTCGGCGGCCCGGATGGCTTGCTCTATCAATTGAGTGCCGATGCCGACGCCGAATATCGCTTCAACCGCAACACCTGGTGGAGCGGTTTGCTCAGCGCCAACCTGGCCAACAACTTCGATAAATTCAGCTACGACGCGCCGAGCGGTTTGCCGCGTGTGCGCACGGATTTGCGTCAGTATCTGACCACGTCCAACACCACCATGCCGTTGTTCCAGGTCAGCCATGCCGAGCAGTTGGATAAAGACTGGTATGGCATGGTGTATGGCGGTTATCTGGAGTCGATGTTTGCCGGTGTCGGCGGTGAAGTGTTGTTCCGCCCGACCGGTGAGCGCTGGTCGGTGGGCGCGGATCTGAACTGGGTGCGGCAGCGTGATTTCGATCAAGGCTTTGCGTTGCGCGATTACTCGGTGGTGACCGGGCATGTCACGGCGTATACCGATTTGCCGTTTGATACGCTGGCGGCGGTGAGCGTCGGGCGTTATCTGGCCGGAGACTGGGGCGGCACGCTGGACATCTCGCGGGAGTTTTTCAATGGTGTGCGCTTTGGCGCGTGGGCGACGATCACCACGGCGGGCAGCGCGGAGTATGGCGAAGGTAGTTTCGACAAAGGTATCTACCTGTCGATCCCGTTCGACGAAATGATGAGCATGTCGACCATGCGCCGCGCCAACCTGGTCTGGGCCCCACTGACCCGTGACGGTGGCGCGCGACTGAGCCGCAGCTACCAATTGCACTCGATGACCGATAGCCGGGAAGGGGACATGTTTTATCGTAATTTCGAGAAGATCACGGAGTAAGCGCGGATTTCCGACACACCTCTGAAACCTGTGGGAGCTGGCTTGCCAGCGATGAGGTCGGCACATTCAAGATTGATATTGGCTGACCCACCGCCATTGCTGGCAAGTCGAATCGTCGCACCGCAGCTCCCACAGGTTATGTGTCTAGCCACAAGGCCTGAGCCAACCACAAATCCCCTGTAGGAGTGAGCCTGCTCGCGATAGCGCAAGACCAGTCGACATCCTGTTGTCTGACCCACCGTAATCGCGAGCAGGCTCACTCCCACATTGGCTATTTGTCACACCACAGATCCCGAGCCAACCACAAATCCCCTGTAGGAGTTAGCCTGATCGCGATAGCGCAAGACCAGTCGACATCCTGTTGTCTGACCCACCGTAATCGCGAGCAGGCTCACTCCTACATTGAATATTTGCTACGCCACAGAGCGTGAGCCAAACACAAATCCCCTGTGGGAGCGAGCCTGCTCGCGAAGGCGTCGGCACAATCAGCATCATCATTGCCTGACCCAGCGCCTTCGCGAGCAAGCTCACTCCCACAAGTTTTTCCATCCCTCCACAATCCACTCCCGCTCCCAAATCCCAGACACAAAAAAGGGGACTTTCGTCCCCTTGCGGTATACAGCTTCGAACCTCAGTAAATATCCTTCGACAGCAACGTAAACGGCGTCTTCACCAGGATCTTCAGATCCAGCCACAACGACCAGCTGTTGATGTACTGCAGGTCAATCTCCACACGCTTCTGCATCTTGTCGATGGTGTCCGTCTCACCGCGGCAGCCGCTGATCTGGGCCAGGCCGGTGATCCCCGGTTTAATCCGGTGACGCGCCATGTACGCGAGGATTTTCCCCGAGTAGTAGTTGTTGTGCGCGACGGCGTGCGGGCGCGGGCCGACGAGGGCCATATGCCCCTGCAACACGTTGAACAGTTGCGGCAACTCATCGAGCGAAGTGCGGCGGATAAAGCGACCGACTGCGGTAATGCGCGAGTCATTACGGCTGGCCTGCTTCACCTCACGGTCATCGTGAACACGCATCGAGCGGAACTTCCAGACCTTGATCACCTTGCCGTTCCAGCCATGGCGATCCTGCTTGAAGAACACCGGGCCGGGCGAGTTGATCTTCACCGCCAACGCAATGATCAGCAGGATCGGACTCAGCGCGATGATCGCCAGAAACGCCACGGTTTTCTCTACCAGGCTCTTGCTCAAAGCAGCGGTAGGGCGGCTGGTCAGCGGGCTCTCGTTCAAGTAGATCGCCGGCAGACCGTCCACGACCTTCACCGAGTGATTGAGCAGGGTCAGACTGTTCAAGTCCGGCACCCACACCACATCAACGTTGGCCCCTAGCAAGTCACCATAAATCGCCTCGATTTTCGCTGCTTCACACAACGGCAGGGTGATGTACAAACGACGGATGTCATGCGCCTCGATCAGCTTCAGCAACTGTTCCTGATCGCCGACCACGCGCGGTGCATCCGGACCCAGCGCAGACACATCGCCATTGCTGACCAAACCTACCAAAGGCAGGTTTTCCAGTTGGCTGAGCTTCTTTGCCAGACCCAACGCCAGTTCGCCGGTACCGACGATCAGCGTCTTGTGCTCGCTTTTACGCGACCGCTGGTAGTACTTGGAAAACGCATGCAGCGGAGCGTAGAGAAATGCCTGGCCGAGGAAGCCATACACCGCCCAGCTCAGAATCACCTGCCGCGAAAACAGCTCATCGGCCTGGCAGACAAAGGCGATGCACGCCAGCGCCGCCATGGTCATCGACCAACCCATAAACAGTCGACCGAGACCGGTCAGGTAGTTGTCACGTTTGCGATAAACACCGCTAAACGTATAAGCCGGCACCGACGCCAGTACCGCCAGCGTTGCACACATCCGGTAGTAGAACGCGACCGTCCCGGTGTGTTGCTCGGCGAGTATGAACAGCAGCGTCACCACAAAGCCCTGTGCCAGCGCCCATTGGCCCCAAAAGGTCAGTCCCTTGAGGCCTGTGCTTCGATTGATACTTAAAGAAAGATCCATACGGTATCCCCAAAAGACGTCCATTCAGGTTTCAACAGTTGAAAACCGAGTTGTTATGCAGACTTATTGTTTTTGTTTTAACGAGTGTCCTGAGGTAACAACATCGATATGCCGAACTGTCGTCAGTCAATAGACTAAGTTATTGGCTGGAATGGTGTCTGACGAGTTCTAACAAGATGGCACAGTGCCAACTTTTTAATAATTAAATAGAAGGGTGTTAGAAAAGGTCGTAGAGCGAGGGGTGAATAAAGTATGTTGTATTTGTTACTGTTGGAGGGTGGAGGCAGGGAATGTTTAATTCAGGGAGGAAGATCTAGCCAAACAGAGTGCTCTTGTTGTTTTTGTAATCGCACTTTTTCTGTTTGTTCTGTTCGTGGAGGTCTTGCGGGTTACGCGACGACTTCCTGAATCAGGCAATAACCGCGATTTCTGACGGCACGAAACAGTCGCTCACCATTACTGGCGCTTTTGAATTTGTCTTGCAGGCGACTCAGGCACATTTCCAGGCCGCGATATTGTTCCGGTTCTCGACCGATGCTGAGAATCAGCTCGTCACGACTGACAACACGCTCTTCATGGCTGAGCATTTTCCTGACCAATGCTGTTTCCAGGCCAGTCAGGCTGATTTCAACACCTTCTTTGACCAGTGCACCCTGATCAAGGTTGAGATGCCAGGTTTCATTGCCAGGCATATCACCTTCAATGGCGGGTGGCATATTGCGGGTTTCCGCGCTTATCGCCGGGATATTCTGGAAGGGATTGGCCGATTGCGCTGCCCGCCATTCGGACTCAAGTGTGGCCAATATCCGCTGAGTATCGTGTTCAATACTGCGCGCAACATTTTTTCGACTGATGTTTGGATATGTGAACTCCATCACCATTGGAGCGGAAGAGGGCGAATCCACCCCTTCAAACGAATTGAAACGTTCACTGGACAGCATGCTCTCCAGTTCACGTTGCGACGTTGTACTGTGAGTCACGACAACAAAATATTTCCTTGGGAGGGTTGTACTAGTTTCCATGTCTCTCTCCTAAATACACACCAAAATTGGCTAAAAGAAAAATCGGCAGGCGAGCAATGACTTCCTCGGAAGTAATCGATAGGCAGGGTCTGGGCCCAAGATTGGCCCTCGATAAATTCCACTCGATCTGCTGCTATGTTATGGAGTTTTATTGTTATGGGTCGTGTTGTCGCGCTCATTCAATTGCTTGATTTCAAACAGGCGTGAAGCAGAACGGGAGCTATATGGTTGCATCAGACGATCCTTCGTACGTATGCAAAAGGGAAGGCTGCCCGAGAGTCAGGCAGTCGATATCAGACCCCGCAGCAGGCGATAGCCATAGCCGCGAATGCTCTGAATCGCGTTTGTACCATACATGTCCTTGATTTTTCCACGCAAGCGACTGATTGATTTTTCCAGTGCGCGAGGGTCGTAGAAATTGGTGTTGAGGCCCATGATGCTGGCGATTTCATCATGGCTCAGAATGTGATTACCGGTTTGCGCAAAGGCTTCGAGGATCTTCATTTCGGCAAACGAGATGTCGAGTTTCTTGCTGGTGCCTGTCAGGCAGATACGGGTCGGATCAAGCGTCAGATCGATATCACGTTGCCATTCTTCACTGTTGAAGAACTCACCCAGCAACTCGGCGCTATCGTCGGAAAGGGTATTGAGCTTGATACAAAGATCCGCGCCAGCCAGATAATATTTGATCTTGTTGAAGGCACCGCGACCGGTGATGACCGCGCAAATGATCGGCTTCAAGTTATCGTTGCGCAGGTTCTCGACCAGCGCCAGATTGTCTTCAAGGGCCTGGGGGCTGTCGATCACCAGGAATATCGCTCGATACGAACCAGACTGTTCATTCAACTGATATGAACTAGTGTACGCATCGGCTTCGAGCGCCATATCAGTGCGTAAATGCTGGGCGACTAGCGCTTTGAAATGTTCAGCCACGCCACGGGTACGACCTAGAGTAAGAACACCAGGTTCGTCGTTTGTCGGGCGCGGACTTCTAGTCGCTAAGTTCCCTGAGAGCATCATGCATTGACTCGAATTAAGTGCTGACATCGGGATGTTAAAGCACCGGTTCTCATCTGTGACTGACAATTGGTAACATTTGCGCGGATTTTAGACGTGTCTCCCGAGTTTTCTAACAATAATTAAGCTTTTCAAGCTTTTAGTTGATTTTCTCGGAGGGGTGAACTACTGCTTAGATGGTGGCGATATGCAATGGTGCCACTATTTTGAGCTTATTGCGATGGCTTTGTCTATGTCCATCTGCCACTGTCTGGCCATCTCTGCATAATGTGATATTGATCACACTTTATTGTCCGAGCAACTTTTTTCTGCAAAAAGGCCTAAATATTTTCTGCGTAGTTCGTCGGCCGACGATTACTAACATGGCTTGAGTGTGGCAATTCATAAGACCTATTCTTCAAGATCAAAAGATCGCAGCCTTCGGCAGCTCCTACATTTGAAATGCATTCCCCTGTAGGAGCTGCCGAAGGCTGCGATGTTTTGATCTTCATATACGCCAATTGTGTAACTTCAGATACTCAACCCCTGAGTGTTATTACCCGGTCGCTCATCAAGAGCGCTCTTACGGAGGATTAATGGATTTCTGGACCCTTTTCCAGGTGTTGATATTAGGTGCGGTAGAAGGCCTGACCGAGTTCTTGCCGATCTCGAGTACCGGCCACCAGATCATCGTCGCCGACTTGCTGGAGTTCGGCGGTGAGCGCGCCATGGCCTTCAACATCATTATTCAACTGGGTGCCATCCTTGCCGTCGTCTGGGAGTTCCGACCGAAGATCTTCGAAATCGTCAAAGGCCTGCCAACTCAACGCAATGCACAACGTTTCACCGTCAACTTGCTGATCGCCTTTCTGCCCGCCGTGGTCTTGGGCGTGTTGTTCGCCGACGCCATCCACGAATACCTGTTCAACCCAATCACCGTCGCCGTGGCACTGGTGGTCGGCGGCATCATCATGTTGTGGGCCGAACAGCGCAGCCATGTGATCAGCGTCGAGCACGTCGACGACATGCGCTGGTCCCACGCACTGAAAGTCGGATTCGTACAATGCCTGGCGATGATTCCCGGCACCTCACGCTCCGGCTCGACCATCATCGGCGGTCTGCTCTTCGGCCTGTCGCGCAAAGCCGCCACCGAGTTCTCGTTCTTCCTCGCCATGCCCACCATGGTCGGCGCTGCCGTGTACTCCGGCTACAAATACCGCGACCTGTTCCAGCCCAACGACCTGCCAGTCTTCGCCCTCGGCTTCGTCACTGCCTTCATCTTCGCGATGATCGCCGTGCGCGGCCTGCTCAAGTTTATCGCCAACCACAGCTACGCCGCGTTCGCCTGGTATCGGATCGCGTTTGGTTTGTTGATTCTGGCAACGTGGCTGTTTGGCTGGGTGAACTGGACAGCGGCTGCGGCCGCCTGATCACTGAGCGCTGATCAACGCCGCAACGGCGAGATCGTTTAACGCCGAATCCGGCGACTCCTGGCGATAGCGCTGCAAGGCCGAGGTGAAATACGCGGCCTGCAGCATGCCGTCGCTGGCCAGATAGAGTCGCGCGTCTTCTTGCTCCTCGGCGGAGTAAACGCGTTTAAAGCTTTCCGTGGTGTTATTGGTGGCAGAGAAGGGCGTCAGCAACAGCACCATGATCGACAGGCCGGAAAACTGCGTCACCTCCCACGGCGTATCGGTACGGCCCATGCAAAAGCCATCGCAGTGCGCATAAACGTCGGAAGTGAAGCTGAACAAGGCAAGAAAGGCGTAACGCTTGAAAGCAGAAAAACTAAACGCGGGCATAAACAAAAGACATCCTGTCAGTACAACAAAACGCCGGGCAACGCTCATGCGTCGCCCGCACACTCAAAACTTCAATCAACGACCTTCAAGCAACTCAGCTGCCTGATCCAGCAACGCCAACGGATCCTTGGCCTTGTGAATATCCACCGACAACAACTGACGGAATTTCCGCGCCCCCGGGAACCCCGTGCCCAGGCCCAGCACATGCCGCGTGATGTGATGCATCGCGCCACCGGCCAGCAAATGCTCGGCTATATAAGGACGCAACTGCGCCAACGCCTCAGCCCGACTGATCACCGGCGCCGAACTGCCGAACAACTGCTGATCCACCTCCGCCAGCAAATACGGATTGTGATAAGCCTCACGCCCCAACATCACACCGTCAAAGGTCTGCAAATGCTCAAGGCAAGCCTCCATCGTCTTGATCCCGCCATTCAGCACAATCTCCAACTCCGGAAAATCCGCCTTCAGCTGCGCCGCCACGTCATAGCGCAACGGCGGAATGTCACGATTCTCCTTCGGCGACAACCCCTCCAGAATCGCAATCCGCGCATGCACGGTAAAACTGGTGCACCCGGCATCGCGGACGGTGCCGACGAAATCACACAGCTCCGCGTAACTGTCCCGACCGTTGATGCCGATGCGGTGCTTTACCGTTACTGGAATCGACACCGCGTCTTGCATTGCCTTCACGCAGTCCGCCACCAGTTGCGGGTGACCCATCAGGCACGCGCCGATCATGTTGTTCTGCACGCGATCGCTTGGGCAGCCGACGTTCAGGTTTACCTCGTCGTAGCCGTGTTCCTGAGCCATGCGGGCGCAGGCTGCCAGATCCAGCGGAACGCTACCGCCGAGCTGCAGAGCGAGAGGGTGCTCGGCTTCGTTGTGACGGAGGAAACGCTCGTGATCGCCGTTGAGTAGCGCGCCGGTGGTGACCATTTCGGTGTAGAGCAGGGCGTTCTTCGACAGGAGGCGTAGGAAGAAACGGCAGTGACGGTCGGTCCAATCCATCATGGGGGCAACGGAAAACCGCCTATGTACCGTATTTACTTGCGGAGTCAGGTTTTCAGCGGTTTTACTTGGCATTTATGTCTATCTCATTAACGACTATTTACAACGGTTTTTGCTTGTTTTTGCTAAGCTGTTGCTGAATTTCAGCAAATTCTTTTGGAGGTTCAGCAAAAAAATGGGCTCTATCACCGTTCGCAAGCGCAAAGATGGATCCGTCGCTTACAACGCGCAGATTCGAATCATGCAGAAGGGCGTCACAGTTTATCAGGAAAGCCAGACCTTCGATCGCAAGGCGACTGCGCAGGCATGGATCAAGCGCGTCGAATCGGAGATGTCTGTCCCGGGGGCGATTGAAAAATCAAAGCGCTCCGGTGTCACGGTCAGGGAGATGATCGATCTGTATTTGCTGGAGTATGAAAAGTTCAGACCACTTGGCAAGACCAAACGGGCGACGCTCACTGCCATAGGTAAAACATGGTTGGGAGAGGTTGAGGACAAGGACATCACCAGTCAAAAGCTGGTCGAGTATGCAAATTGGCGCATGGAGCAGGACGGTATCCAGGCGCAGACCGTAGGCAATGATCTGGCGCATTTCGGCGCAGTGCTCTCTGTCGCTCGCCCCGCCTGGGGCTATGACATAGACCCGATGGCCATGCCTGATGCGCGAAGGGTTTTGCGAAAAATGGGGGCGGTGACCCGAAGCAAGGAGCGCGCACGTCGGCCCACGCTGGTGGAGCTGGATAACATTCTTGAGCATTTCTGCTCCGTGCGCGATCGCCGCAAGCAAGAAATCGATATGGTCCGCGTCACCGCTTTTGCGTTGTTTTCAACTCGCCGCCAGGAAGAAATCACACGCATCCGCTGGGACTCAATAGATGAGGCGGGGCAGCGGGTTCTGATCACAGATATGAAGAACCCTGGCCAAAAATACGGCAATGACGTCTGGTGCCATGTGCCCGATGAGGCGTGGCAAATTCTGAAGTCGATGCCGAAAGTGGCTGATGAGGTTTTTCCCTACAACTCGCGTTCGATATCGGCGTCATTCACCCGAGCGTGTCTTTTTCTCGGTATTGATGATTTGCACTTCCATGACCTTCGACACGATGGCGTCAGCCGGTTGTTTGAAATGGGTTGGGATATCCCCAAAGTGGCCTCTGTCTCTGGCCATCGCGACTGGAATTCGATGCGGCGATATACGCATTTGAAGGGTAGCGGTGATCCTTACACAGCATGGCCATGGCTGGAGAAGATCATCCTGGGGCCTACCCTTGAGGCCCGGAAACGATCAAGACGCGCGTCGTAATCCTCGCCCCATGAGTTTGTCGTGCTCGGCTTTGGCTTTCTGACGTTGAAAATCCAGATAAGTGGCCAGGTCATTGAGGTGGACACCCCTTGCCGCTTTCTGACTGCTTTCCATGCGTATCAGTGGAAGGTCGATTTCCCCTGAAGCCACTTTTATTTTCATTTTTTCTGGCGTCAGATGACTGAAGTAGTCAGTGCACACGCGCTCGAGAGGGATGATTGCCATGCCGTTGTATTGGGCCATCAGCAGGAATGCAGTATTCATTGCTTTCCCCGTGGCTGGGTATCTGGCACTGCCCTGTCCTGTGCGCTTTCAAGCCATATAGATTCCATTTTCCATCCCTCGGCAGGTGGTGACCTGCTCGTATTGTTAGTGGCTAAAGTATTGCCTGATATTCAAATATGATCAATGGTGTTTTTTGGTCTGATGCTTTGAATACTGCCAAAAGCCGACTATTCGTGTCGTCGGGCGGGGGGCTGATCTGAGCTCTGGCGCCGCTCGTGCAGATGCAGAATATGGGTGCGCAATTGATCAGCGCGTTTCTGACCGATGACGAACTCAGTCCTCGCGAGGTAGGCAAGGCGCTGAAGTTTTTCCGGTAGATCCAGGACAAAAGCCGGCTCTACGTTCGCCATCGTCGCCTTCAGCTCTGCCAGTGCAACAGCGCCTCGCTGCCGAGCGATCCTTTCAAGCATTCGCACCTGCTCGGAAAACGGTTTGCCCAGAAGGTGGCGGGCTTCGCATTCGGCCCGGTATTCAGAAGAACTACTCAAGACTTCGCGGCCATTGAACAGGGTGACGATCGAGGCTTTCCAGCTGCACTGGTTCATGTGGACGATCCACCTGGGGCGGGGTGTTCGGGGATGTCCCGGGTCGCTGCTTTCCCGACGATTTGCTGAGCGATATACATTGAGGGGAACGCGGTAGAGCGGGCTGGGTTCGGGGTGCAGCGAATGCCTGCATCGATCATCTGGCCGCCGCTTCTTCCCGCACTGTTGCGCTTTCGTAGCAAGATCGAGCAACAGCAGGCTGCGGTGACACGTTCCTGTTTGCTGGTGGCGCCACAGTTGGTGCAGAGCAGCTCGACAAAATCTTGATCTGCCGGTCTTGAAGCCATGCGCCCGAAGCAGATTTTGCAAACGTGCGGCTCCAGTTTCCATGCGTGGGTTTCGGTTGTCGGATCGTTCACACAATCTGATTTCCCGACGAGTCGCAACGTGGTGCCCGCGCTGCCGTTGGTGGTGCTGTTGTCGTTCAAAGCCATTCCTCCTGAGCTGGATCCGCAAGTTTTTCGTGTGCGACATACAGCCCGAACAGAGGCTGACGAGCGCTATCTCTCAGCGCAGCAATGATCAGTTCCTCGGTACGCACCGAGTGTTCACGTGTGATCAATACTGGAGCGCCGTTGACCAGGATTCTGATGGTGCGAGGCGCCAGTGAAGGGTGATTCTTTGGTGCCTTGCCGCGTCGATTGCAGCCTTTGAGAACCTCCCTGGCCCGGTTCCAGCAGGACACGCAGAGATCGCCTGCGACCAGACGGAATCCACCGCGATGACATCGCGCGCACAGGCCCGAACCCCAAAGAGACGAAACGTCAAATGCAACTTCATCGGCGTGTGTGGCACCGACGGGGCATGATTTGCACTGTGCCAGGCGATCGGGTGGGTTTTTGCCGTTGGCCTCCTGCCACATTCCCGAGCAGGTCTCTACTTGCAGGCTGGCTTGTCGTCGTGTGCAGGAAAACATCACCCGATCGGGCAGTTCCGGATAGCTGAAGTACTCGATACCGTTGAATTGCATCACGACCGCTCTTGGGGGAATGGATGTTCATTCAGTGTAAGGGTGACTCGAAATCGTTTCCAGATCTAAATTCATCATTAATCAAAAAAGATGCATTGGTGAAAATGTGTGAATTTCATTGTGTGTTGATTTTTTGTTCAGTAGTTACCAGTGGTTACCGATCAGTTTCCTTCTCGGTTACCATTGTCAATGCTGCCTGCCGCTCTTTATATTCCTATCTTTGAACCTGTAATAAGTAGTAGTAGAGGGTGCGGGTAACTGCGGTGACCCGATCATCAGGTTTCACGTGAGATGCACAGATGAATAATTATTTACGTTTTTTGGGGGGCGCACCTTCACTGCCTGTGGTTTTTCGGTTACCGGTTACCCTGCCTTCATCAGACGCCATTTGGGCCAATAAAAATGGGCGTTTGAAGCTATTTCGCAGGGTAACCAGTGTTCTGTTAAATACTCTAAAGCATTGGTTTACAAAGAATTTATTGGTTACCTGTGTTTTGTCAAACGTCAGTCGAAACAATAGTAATCGCCCTCAGCCAATCGTTTCAGTGCGCCGGTTACGCAAGGCCGATAGAGGTTTTTTGCGGTCAGTTACTGCACGTATGCGGGCGGTAACCGGGTTGATCACTTGCGTGGAAAATCGGCCGACGAGCGTAAGCACTGAGTCGCTTTAACTTGACCAGGCAGGTTGCAGTCGCACTGGCTGTGCAAAAAAACAGAAAACATTTTTATTAAGTGCTTGATCATATTTGATCAATAATCAATAATGGCTAAATCGAATCACCTCGGCACCGCCCGCTGCTTCCAGATCAACAAAATCAACAAAATCTGAATACGACAAGGATCATCGTAATGAGCGCAATCATCGCCACCGCACAATCAAAGCCTGTTAACTGCCCGCGCATAGCCCTTGTCACCAGTCGAGCGCTTGGCGAGATGCTGGATGAGTACAACGAGACCTACACCTTTGTGCGCATGAGTGGTGCTGTTGAGCACCGTTCCTGGGATGGGGCGTTATTGGCCATCAGCATCAACGGCAAGCATTACGTTGATCGTCTGAGTACACCGTCGCCGTCGCCGGTAAAACTGGTGCAGTGACCGCTGGCCCTTTAGCCAGCAGTGCTCACAGGATTTTCATGTCACCGGTGCGCTGTTTTTTGGAAACACCTTCTTTCGTTCCCGGACCGACCTCAGAAGAGGCAAGGACGAAGTCATGTCCGCAGCAGTATGGGTTCGGCTGGATTCAGCCGAACACCATTTGGCGGACAGGTGAGTGCATCGGGTGATGCGGGCACTTTGAACGGCGTGTGAAGAACGAAAAGCGTACTTCGAGCCATTTGCGTGACGACATCATCGTCATCAATCGATCCACCCATCTATCGCTGGATCGTCCTGTATTCGGAGGCGCTGCATGGCGTCACGACCTTGTCCGGCCCGGAGCGCAATCATGTCTGACCGCCCACTGTGCTACCCGCGCAAACGCTTCACGTCTGCCGCCAGTGCCGATGCTGCCGCACAGGCCATCTACCGGCGCAATCTGACCTGCCTGATCCCGAAGCGCTGCAGATTGTGCGGTGGCTATCACCTGAACTGAGAGCCGTGACGGACATTTCGCATGAGGTGTAAGTCGACGAGTTCGACTGTCGCGGCGTTAGTTTGCAAGCGCAGTCCCGGCCACTGATGAACTGGCAAGTTCCCGGGCTGCCGGTAGGCGGCGGGAGGGCTGTGCGCTCATCGGACTGCAAGCTCGCAGGTGTCAGCACGCCGACCGAATCAATGGTGCACTTCGCATCAATCCGCGCTACGGCGCAAATACCGAGGCAACATCCGCATGAACTCACCTGCCACAAACACAAAAATCTGGGTAGCGATCGGCGACAGTATCTTGTCTGGCGTGCCGCAAGGCACTGCGGCACAGATGGCGCTGAATCTGGTCGGCGCTGAACGCAATGTGATTTTCAAGAGCATCGCTTCGCCAGCGGCGGCACTGGGCATTACCGATAACAGCGGTTTCAATAGCGTCAACACGACCGCCACGCTCAATCAGATCGCCGGCTACTACGCTGCAGTTGACGGCATTCTGATACAGGCAGGCACCAACGATTTCAGTCGTAATGTCCTTTGGGAAGATACCGTTGCTTCGTTGCGTCGAATTTTGAACTGGGCCAAGGCACTGAACAAAAAGGTGCTGGTGCTCGACCCGATCTGGCGTGCAGACGAGAGCGTCAAGAACGGCGTCAATTATGAGCTGAACATCTATCGCTTCTTCATGGCGACGGTGGTTGCCGAATACCCGGGCCTGGCGGTCTTCGCGCACCGCGAAAACACGCCGATGGGTACCAGTGCCGGTGCGGCGAACTACGATGCCAGCGAAGTGGCGACTGGCAAACAGTTGCACCCTAACGCTGCCGGGCATCGGCTGTTGGCCGATTGGATCAAGGCTGAGGCGGCGACGGCAGGTTTATTCTAGTCATACAGCCAGGCAGTAGCCCGTCTGTGGTCGGGTTACCAGGCGGGGAAGGCGACGATCGAGCCGCCCACCCGTCTGCACTAGATCGGCGAGCTATCCTCAGACGCCTTGCTATCGCCCAGAATCGGGGTCAGACCAATGCTGATGACTTTTGACGCGTGGCCGTTGAACTTGTAGGTTTTGTCGATGCGTTCGGCGCCTGCCAGGCGTAATAGTTGCCCGCGCAAGTCTGTGATGGCCGGCATCCTGGCGATCAGCTCCTTCAGGTTGGATACGCCGGTACCGAACATCAGTCGGTTTCCAATCGAATCCACAATGATGCCGTGGCGACGTAGCGTTTGCTCCGCCAGATCCTGAGCAACGGTGTTCAATCGGTAGGCGGTCGTCGATTCGCGTATCAAGTCAAATACCGATTGGTCGCCAACCGTGCCGGGCATGCGTATCTTGGCGCCGAGCAAGGCTTCAAGGGCTTTGCTGCTGTCGTCCTGGTCCTGGTCTTCGGTGTGTTCTTGCCAGTTATAGCGCTCGATCATGCTCAACGCTTCAGATTCGTCCGGCACGTGGCTTTTTTGCATGCACCAGCATCCGGCCAGCAGCGTGCCGAACTGATCACCATCGCGCTGGGTACCAAAGTGCACAGCCGCCGTCTTGCGGAATACGTCGATGCTTTTCAGGATGACCGGCATCAACGTGAGTGCGCGCGCCAGCAAGCGACTGGAAATACTGTCGTCTCTGTCGATGGCGTTCAGCTCGCTTTCCAGTCTGATCCAGTTGTCGGCGCCGGCGTCTTTCGGTGATTTGATCACCAGTTTTGTCAGCCGGTCGATATCGGCTTTGGTCGGCAGGTTGACGTTGATCGAAGCCATGCAGAACATCGAGCGAATCTGGTAGTGCTGACCGGTGCCGCTGATGGTGCCTTTCAAGGTTTTGGCCTGCGATTCCGAGGATGTCTGCCGGATCAACGACAGGACACTTTCCAGGCGTTGTTTCTCGCGCTCGTTGTTGCTTTCCGCCTCGTCTACCAGCACGGGCAATGCATCAGCCTTCAATTCCTGGCGAATCCCGGCTTCGGTCGAGTTGCCCTGCGCGTAAATATTGATGCCGGCAGTCAGGCCGGCGCAGAACATCTTCTGCACGGTCGATTTGCCGGAGCCGGCAGGACCGGTCAGCCATATGTGCGGTCGCCAGCCGATGGCGCCACAAATCGGGGCCAGCATGACCCAGCCGGCCATGAGTGCCGCACTGCCCGGCATTGACCAGCGCACTAGCTCGGCGACAGATACCAAGTGGGCGCCTTCAGTGTCAGTCATCGGCAAAGCGGCCGGATCGGGCAGTTCGCGGGACATCGGATACACATAGGCTGAAGGAATGTCGACCAGACGCGTCGCGACACCGTCAACGGTCAAATAGGCGCCATGATGGAACACCGTTCGCCCCTTATCGTTCCAGGCGCCACGTCCACGGATCTTGGAGGGGTCATAAATTCCGCGGCTGCCGGCGGTCTGGAAAATCCACTCCAGCGCCTTCGTCTCATTGATACCTTTGTCACTGGGGAAAGAGCGCTCCCACCAGTTGGCGGGGGCCATCATGATCATCCATTTTTTCGACATTTCCTTCCAGGTACAGGTAACAACCTGGCGCTTGTGATGGTGGAAGAAAAAATAATCATCATGGTCAAAACCCAGAATCGTGAAGTGCCCATTGGCGCTGAGGGGGTCAACCTCTTCGGGCTTCTGCGGCTTCTTTGCAATCTTGCCGGACGGCGGTAACCGTGCTGCCACCAACGCCGCTTCGATGAGGGCCGCCACTGCTGCGTTGCCATCGCGCAGTGCAAGATCATTGAAGTCGGTAGGACCTGACCACTTGCCTTCAGGATCCTGTGACCCTTCGGCATGAGCGAAGGGGGGCACGACCACCAGGCCATCAATTTCACTGGCGGCTTCCCGCGCAAAGTGCACGCCTGGATTGTCAATCGTTGCGGTGACCGTCCACTGATCATTATCGGCGGCGTACAGGATGATCGCATCGGGGTGTTTTTCGCGGATGCTTTCACCCACTGGCAGCAAGTTGCCGGTGTCGAAGGTTACCAGCACCCGATGATGGGTGGCTTCGTGCAGGGTTGCTCCCGTCGCGTAGCCTTCACAAAGAATAAAAACCGGACGGTTGTCGAACATCTGCACGCTGCCGATGCTGTGGAACAGGCCGCGCTTGGCGCCATCCTTCAAGTAATCCTTGTCGCGCGCGCTTTCACCCCGGCCCAGAATCTTGCCAGGGAAGATTCCCTGAAGGCTGTGTACTGTCTGTGTCAGATCACACAAGGGGACATACAACGCATTGCTGGTCAGCGTGCGCACCTCGCCGGTTTCCTTGTTGATGAATTCCCAAGGACCTGTTCGCAAGCCGTGGGCGCTGACGCCCTTTCGCACAAGGTAGGGATGCTCGTCGCTGGCCGTGGGAGCGGCACTCCAGAGTGCTCTTGCGCGGGTCGCAGCGTCGGCATGACGCTTGTCTGCAAGGGTGGTTTGTTCGAACTTTCGCCGAGCCCAGTCCGCACGCTGCGCTTGCAACTCATGCGCGGAGATCGGCGTTGTTTCGCGTTGAGCCCTCCAGACAAAACTGTGCCTGCCATAACGCTTCATGCAGCCGAAGGCCCCCGCGGGTCTCGAATCCATGTGGATTTTCGCCCAGCCGTTGATTGAGCCTTTGCGGTCGCCGGTGATATGAAAGCGTTCGAGGGTGCCGTCGAGTTTCAACGGTTGCGAAGGTTCAATACCTTGCTCGCGCATTGCGCTCATCAGCTCGTCAATTACGGCGTTAGTACTCATTGCAGCCGTCCTGTTGTTTTTTGTTCATGCATTCCATTCGAGACCGACCTGCTATTGAGAAAATTGGCAGGCAGCCGCAGGCGGAAGCCGTCAAAGACCGGGAACAACCGGGCCTCGAGCCTCAAGCGCAGATGGCGGCACCGCCGAGTTTTTAATGCTTCCCTGGTGGAGAAAACCAGGCGACAGAACCGGGTCGAGATCAGTCGACCCACTGATGGACGATCAGCCTGAATCCATTGGATTGCGGCTCATCTCTATGCCTCGCTGGCGGGGGCGGGGAGGGCGTCTTTTTGCTTGCGAAGTTCAGTTGTCAGCTGACGCTCGTAGGCTGCACGCATTACGACGGCGTGACGCAAATCGCGTTCAGGGAACGCCGCCGCCAACGCCGCGATACGCTCATCTTCGACAGTGATTGCGCGCGGCGCGATGCCGTCATGTTTTGCCCGTTCAGCCAACTCGGCGCTATAAACCTTGAGAATTAAAGTTTCCATGACTGCTCTCCCTCGTCGTATTTCTAACTGCCCGGTTTCTGCGTTCGCTCTTCTTCGGCTGCTTTCGCTGCCTTTTCCGCGTTCTTCACGATGGCTTCCAGATCGCAAACGTTCTGGATGGTTTTTGGCAGCGACTTACGCCAGCGATCCGGGGTTGCTCGTGCCACCTTTGATTCACGACAGAGGTCGGTCAAAGTCAACCCGACGGCGTGTGCCCGACGCTCCATATCGTCCAGATAGCGGTAGAACACCTCCTGGAAGTTTTTAGGGGCGGGTCGTTTATCGGACATGTCATTACCTCGTTTTCAGTGGGACCAGCATATATTATTTGATCAATGCTTAAAAACACTAATTGATCTTTTTTGAGTATCAAAAATCACTTTATGTTGTTTCGTACGGCTCGAATTTGACGGCCGTGTGCGCGGATTCATCGTGACCATTGGCGCATTGCGATGAACGCAGGCCATCGAAAAGGCACATCCGGACGCGCAAAAGAGAACGAATCACGACATTGCGAAACTCGAATGGCGCGACGAAGGGTAGAGCAAGCCGGGGGGGAGCGTGACCAGTTTATGCTGTATGTGCCGCAACACGATGCAGCCCGGGGGCAGGGAAAAACCGCCTGATCGGACAATGATGTTGAAGCCGTGCCTGCTATCAACGACCCGGGCATGCACCATCCAACACCAACAACAGGCTCTACCACAGACGTCTCGCGCGATACGCGGCTGTCTGTCGCGTGCCGGTTTGAGCGTACATACCGTTACCAAATAATCATTTATAATCAATCAATCTGCTTATGGCATCGTTATTGGAATGTTCTTATTGGACGACTCTGCTTGGAGCATTGGGGGCAATGACCGATCAAAGCAACTGATCAAGGTTGTTCTCACCTCATCATGCACCGGCGCCGGGATTGCCAGGTTGGCCAGTCGACAAGTGCGTGGCCGGATGCCCGGTTTGCTGCCAAAATGGTCGGTTGAGGACGCCAGGCGGCGGTGCAAGGAAACTATCGCCGCGAGTACTGTTGAATCCACTCGGTGCCGGCTTCGTAAAACACAATCATCATTCTTGAAACATGGCGTCAATATCGGCTCTTTCGAACGCTATTCAGGTCACAGGATTGAAGAGACGTCAGTCGATGAACTTGTCGAATGGGTCGATATTTTTCATGCGTTAAAAGACGGGGCATCGGCCGTTGATTTCTCTGGTGTAGTTGAAGCTGAAAGGGACCCGCAAGAAACGACCACAGCATTTACAGAAATTGCCTACGCATCATCTGTAAGAAAATCTGCCCTGAATCATAGGGTGGCGAAATCTGCTGCTGCGGTTTTCACAACCGCTGAGAAGGATCCGCAGGAAACATCCGACAAGATAATTTCTGTGGAAGAGACGCTGCAGGCCGAAAACAGTAGGCCGATTCGAGTTGAACAGCACGATCCGCAATTCCACGGGGTCGCTGAGACTGATCAGACTTTGGATGGCGAGACTCTTGAAAGAGCTGAAACCCTGGACCTTGTCGTCGTGCCGCAAGACTACGACGTCTTTTTAACCTGAACAGGCAAGCCGTGCATCGTTGCGGCGTGCTGGAGCAAAACCATGAGTAAACACGCTGTCATCGCTGCTATTTCCACCCGTACGGGAGAGTCACAAGAAACCATCAATCGATTCCTGGATGCCTGGGCCGACGAAATCATCGAACGCTTGCGGCTGGATGGCGAAACGCTCCTGCCGCGTCTCGGCAAACTGAAAATGGTCGATTTGAATGGCCATCCGAAAGGCGCCAACTGGCGCTTCAAGATTGATAGCGACCCTTTTGCAGCAGGCGTGGCCTTTTCGGCCGAAAAGTCCTTGCGCGATTCTCTGAAGGAATAACCGGGTGAAAGGATCTGAACCCGGTCAATTCACCAGATGTGGACGCCAGCGCAGAGGGCGTCCTTCGGCGGATTCGACAACCAGGATCGTAAGGTCGGCGTGACAGCACACTGGGTGAAAGGCACCGGATGACCCGGTGTCCACCGAGTTGGAAGTGGTCATGTCGATTGAAAATATCGCGCAAGCCGTAGAGCTTCGCCAGTGGGAGTTCAACAACCGTTCACGGCCCGCTGTAGTGCGTTACGCTCCCGGCGACAGGGGCTATGGGCCCGAGCAGTGCACCGTCGCTGACTGCGAAGGAACGCTGCCACCCAAACGCCGGGAGTGGGGGTATAAAATCTGTATCGGCTGCCAAAGCGAAACCGAACGCCGCGCCAGGCAATTCGCGCATCAGTGACCCTGTGACTTGATCCAGCGGTATTTTCCCCGATCCCGAATGGCACACTCCCCGTACAGTGCGACCATGTCATCGGCAAATGTGTACAGTTGGCCCATCGTCGCTTCTGTGCGCGGCGGTGGTGCTGGTACCGGATCACAAAGCAGCGCTGCGGCAGGGTCGATGCTGGCTTTGTCGTCACTGACGATGACCGGGTAGGTGCTACCACATCCACCCAGCAGCAACGCGGTGACAATGATCAGTGACTTCATGGCTGGTCGCTCTCCAATAGCTTGAGGTTAACGTCGTCGACATGCTGAATCAGCAGGGCAGCGCCACTGTCTGGCAGCTTGCAATCGGTGTAGACCGTGCGCTGTATTTCCCGCTGCACTTCTTTGTTGATTGTGGTGTTCACGATCGTCATCGCGCGTAACTCCTGCAAGAACACGCCGGTTGCTTCATCACCACGCCGACGCGACTCCTTCAGGGCTTCCTTTTGTGCAGTGGAGGCCTCGGCGAACGCTCCCAGCAGTTTTTTCTGTTCGTCGGCGTAGCGTGCGTTGGCCACCTCATACCCGGCGTACATGCCAGCGGCCCCCGCCGACCCGAGTGCCAGAATCGCTGCCAGACATAGCCAGGGCAGGATGGCTTTGCTTGCTGCACTCGACGCAGTGCCGAGCGCAATATCAGTGAGTGCGCTCATACGTGATCCTGACGCGAACAGGCGGGAAGGTGGCGGCTTCGTCACGTCCGACCAGGTTGTTTTGAAACCTGATATTCGTGACGTAGGTGTACTCACCGGGAGGTAACGGGGGGACAACAAAACCGTAAAACGTGTCGTGGCAGCCGGTGGCAGATTCACTCAGCGTTATGGGCAATGGAAACACCAGGCCGCGCGCGTCGCGCAGCGCGGGAAATTGCTCGATGGTCACCGCCTTGTCGGCACATAGCTGCCATTTCATGCCGGCGATCTCACCCACGCGAAACCCCTCCACCGGATAGCCGGTGGCGCTGATCAAGCCATAGTTTTTTATGGTGATCGGGTTGCCACCCACGAACAGCAACCACCCCAGTAAAATCAGCGAAATGAACAACGCGGCCAGATACATGCTGACGAACAGAAATGCCCTGTCCCGGAACAACGCAGCAGCGGTCATTTGATGATCACCTTGGCAAGGATGGCGAAAATGACTGAGGAGCCCACTGCCGTGGCGAGTCCATAGGCAATCAGTTTGACTGGCGCGAACTCGGCACGGGACACCAGGTCTTCAACGGTTTTCTGCATCGCTTTGACCTGCTCCTGCAAACGAATGACGTTACCGTCGGCGTGTTGGACAGCGATCTCGAGTTCTCGGAATTCATCACGATCAACAGGGTTCATTGCGCATCGCCCTGGAAGTAGGGTTCATATTTTTGGCGACGCACATTCAGAATATTGCTGACGTACTCGCGGTTTATCCTGAAAAACGATTGTCCGTAGCCCTTCGCCGCGACTTTGCTTTTCAGGCTGGTTCGCTCGACATGCCCAATCCACCTGGACGGATCGCAGCCTTGGGTGTTGGCGCACAGGCGCCGATCCTGCAACACGCCGGCAGCGCCGCCGTTGTAGGCCGCCAAAGTGAAAGACAGACGATCGCGCCTGCTGGCGGTATCACGCTGACGGAGATACAGGGCACGATCCATCTCGACGATGGCTGCCAGTTGGTAATGCGCGTCGTAGCGCTTTTCCCAATTCCACCCGCGCAGGCTTTGATGGGTAGCGGCCAACTCACTGATGGTGTCGAAACGAATGCTGCCATCGGCACGATAGGCTCTGGTGAACTGGCCGAAGCCGATGCCGTTTTCGCGCGCTGTTTTCAGTTCGGCGCGCGGATTCCAGCATTTGGAGTGGGTCAATGTGATGCACGATTCCTGCTCGACCTGCGCCGCCAGAAAAGACGGCATGGGGGCGTCAGGCCAGATTGTTTGCTGGGTGCTGACCAGTGCCGGCAGATAGCGCAGAGCGTTCGCGGGAATGCCGTCAGCCATCACACACGGCACCATCAGTGCGAGAAGACAGAGTGCCGTTCGGTGCATCAGGCCTTCGCCCACATGACCAGCGCCATGATCACGATGGCGACAAACAGCACCAGCGCCGAAGCCAGAAGGCCTGCGGCGATATTGCCCTGGCGTATTTGCTCGACCAGCGTCGACAAGTGAATCTGCGGGAACACCACCCGACTGACGATGATTGCCAACCCGGCCAGCACGGGTGCGAACACCAGCCACTGGATCAGGGTTTGCAGCATCGCCGTGTCAATCAGGAAAAGGGCAAGCAGAGAAGGGAGAATCAGCAACCAGGCTGATTTATCAAGCAGGGCTTTGAGGCGTTTGAATTTGGGCATTGGACATCAACCTTTGGTATACCCGCAGGTTGATGTCACGACGCCTGCCTAGCTGTTCAGCCATTCAGGGGCTGCCGGCCGGGCAGCGATTTGCGGGAAGTCCTTAGCCTCGGTCCAGCCTCTGAGTGCCTGGCGGTAGACCTGCAAAGCGCTGTATTGCTCGGTGGTCAGGGATGTCGTGGTCCCGGCCTCAACCTCGTCACGGTGACGAGAGACCCGGCCATCCGTTACCGACAATTCGCGGTCGCGCCAGACGCGTTCGCAAATGGCCAGGGTTTCGGCGGACGCCGGGGCAGGATCGGCAAGCTCTGGCAGACCTTTCTTGCCCGCAATGATGCGCTTGCCTTCGGAATGCCCCGTGAGCAGGTCGAGATGACGTTGTTCGCTGATTTCGACGGCATCTTCAGGGATGTTGTCGCCGTGTAATTCGTGGCTGTAGAAACCACCGGTAGAAGCTGAATAGAACATGTTTGCGCCCTCCTTAATACCCGATTGCGATCCAGTCGAAACCGGCCACCGTAGGTCCGTTGTTCCAGTTCGCCATGACGATTGCCTGCGCGTTGTTCCGCGTTCCATTGCCCACGAAGATCGGGCCAGCCGGAGTAATCCATCGAGGACAGATAACCATGCCAAGCACCGCGTTCGGAAAGGCGAAGGGGTAGTTGAACGTGCAATAGCCATTGCCATCGGTCATATTGCCTCCCCACTGAATAATCGTACCGTAGGGAAGCTTCTGGAAACCGTTTGCACCCATTGAACGGGCAAACCCGGCCAGATCCGCTTTCTGCGCACCCAGTGCCGCGACAAAAGCGGTCGTTGCCACTTGGGCGTTGTTGGTACCGGCACCGGCGGTTGGCGCAGTCGGAACCCCCGACATATTCGGCGAGTACAGCGGGGCGTAGTTGGCACCGACCCAGTTTTCCACAGCGACGTTGCCCAGATCAGTGCTGTCTACCGTGGCTTTGAGTTTGGAGGCCGCGCTCCAGCCGAGTTTCACCTGATTACCGAGCTGGCCGATGCCCGTGCCTTGCTGCACTGGCGTATACCCCAGCGCAGGCTGCTTGCTTGCCAGGCCGTTGTTCACGTTGGTGACGAAGTTCGGATCGTTGCCGATAGCGGCTGCCAACTCGGCCAGCGTATTCAGGCTGGCAGGCGCGGACGCCACCAGTGCAGAAATCGCTGACTGAACGAATGCGGCGTTGGCGATCTGCCCGGTATTGGCGCCAAACGCCGCCGTCGGGGCCGTCGGAGCACCGCTCAGGGCCGGGCTGGACAGGTCCGCTTTCTGTGCGCCCATGGCCGCCACAAAAGCGGTGGTCGCCAGTTGCGCGGAATTGGTGCCCGCCGCCGCGGTTGGCGCAGTGGGTACACCCGTCAGATCGGTGCTGACAAAGTCCGTCTGCTGCAGGCTGATACTGGAGCCATCGCAGTAGATGTTCGAGGACATCCCTGACGACAGGACAACACCGCTGCCTGCGGCGGTTTTCAGGGTGACGGTGAACGCGCCCGTCGAATTGTTGATGACTTGCCAGCGCCCGGACAGGTTTGGAAAAACCACGGCCTTGTTGGCGACCACGGCACCGGTCAGCTTGATGACGGCCGGGCCGTATTGGGCTTGTGTCAGGGTGGTAGTTGCGGCACCGGAAATGTCCACCAGCACCGTGCCGTCGACGGCGGTTTGCACAAATGCGGTGTTGGCCAGTCTGGTGGTGTTGTCGCCTGCGGCTTGCGTCGGGGCTGTCGGCGAACCGGTGAAAGACGGCGAGTTCAGCAAAGCGAAACCGGTGGGCACATAACTGCCGGATTCCAGCGCATCCATGTGCTGCTTGAGGTACGCGGTGCGGTTGGCCAGGGACAGCAGCGGGGCGTTGGATTTCGCACCCACACCGCCGTCAACGGAGTCGACGATTTCCAGTTGATAGACGCCAGCGTCGTAGTTTGGCGATTCTGGTTGGTTAGCCATTAATCAAGAACCTCAAAAGGAAATGATCCAGGACCCGGTAAATGACAGGTCGGATGCTTTGGGAATCGCGGTGGTGCGGGTCTTGCGTGCGTACAGCACATTGCCGCCGGTAAAAAGCCCGAACTCTCCGATCGACACGCCGTTGTTTTCGGAGGTGCCCAGCGAGAACTGGAAGGAAACCTGATTGCTCTGCGGATAGGTGATGCCATCCAGTGCCTTCAGGTACTGCCCGGTCAGCGCGATGTTGCCGGGCGCAGGCGCGACAATGCTGGTGCCGAAGCCGATTTTGGTTACGCTCTGATTGGCGACGGAGCCGCCCAGCAGTTGCGCATGAATCTGTTTCGATCCATCGACGATCAGGTTGTGTTCCTTGATCACGTCGATCAATTCGCTGCCACGGTAGACGTGCAGCAGAAACAGGCCGCTAGGGGCTTTTTCGTAGTAGTCGTTAAGAGTAGTGCCGGACATTCGCCATGCTCCAGGATGAATACCCCAAGCATGGCGTCACGACACAGAGAGCGCGCCGTTTGTGCCGCCCGCGTAGGTGATCGCACCGTTGCGTTTGCGAATACTGTTGTACTTGTAGCCGTATGCAACGGTTCCGGATAACGCCTCATCTGGTGGATTCAAACTGTCATTGGTGTTACCGATGAAGGTCTTCAACACCGGTTCGATTTCGCTGGGCGCAGTCAGCGTGTCTGCCAGGACCGGAGTGGCAACCAGCGGCATCGCGCCATCCACCGGAGGCGTGAACGTGTCGGCAATCGCGCTGGACTGCAACGACAAGGCGCGCAAGTGAGTGCCTGCCGATCGCAGACGATCGACAATGCCCGTGACGATCGCGGAGAAGGCCGTCGGGTCAGTCCCGCCCAACAGGTCGTAACCCAGCTGCACATCAAACAACCCGTACAACTGCGATGACATGGGTTGGTAGTGATAGTCGCTGTTACGGGTGATGGCGCCGTTGTATTTGGGAAATGAGGGGCCGTAGAGGATGACGTCAGTGACCTTCGTGGCCTGTCCGGTGTAGTAGCTGATCGCGCGTTCGATGGCGACGTTGTTGGCCCGTGGGCGCACCGTCTCGGCAATGATGCGCGCGCCATAGCTCGGGTCCGGCTCGCTCTGCAATCGAGGCACGCCGTAGTAACTGCCAAGCTCGTCGATCCAGTCACCGGACGCGGTGGGAATGCTCATCTGGTTGATGGCTTCCGGGATCTGCGCCTTGGCGGCCTTGAGCTCGGTACCGACCGCTTCCATGTAGGCCCAGACCAGGCTGGTGTAGGCGTACAGATGATCGCCATTGGAGCGGGTGATGTCGCCCGTGCCATCCATCAATACCCGCGCCGACAACGCCATGTTGGCGCTGCCGTCGGCGTACAGGACTTGATAGCCTCGGCGAGAGGAAATCTGGTCGATCAGTTGCGCCAGCGTCACGGTGGTCAAATCGATCGAAAACCCTCGGCCAATCCCGCCCACCACAGTGGTACTGAGCACACCTTCCGATACCTTCCAGGTCATGCCCCCGCCGTAGCTGATCCGCAAGGCCAGGAACTGTTCGGGATCGGGATCGAATACCCGGTGCAGCAGGGAGAGAAGTTTCTGCGTCAGTTTCATGTGATGTTCAAGGCCCCAGGCATGATTTTCTGGCTCTTCGACGCGGCGATGTTGGCGTCCGGGCTGGTCAGTGCAAAGTCGTACACACCGTCGAGACTTTTCACGATGCGGATGATTTCCGCCGACAGCACGTCCTCGCCAATGCCCAGACCCAGCAGATAGCTGTTGATTGCACTGATGGCTGCCTTGACCAAGGTCGGTTCGTCATATCCCGATTGCACCGATAGATTGCCTTCGACGTCAACCAACAGTTCGGTAGCGGCGTAAACATGGGCGGGAATGCCGGCGGCCTTGTAGCCCGGGACCGGATTGCCGTTGATGTCGTAGTCGCCATCGATGATTTTCTGTGCGATCGCCACCAGGGCGGCAGAGGTACTGCCGGTGCCGTTATGCACGTAGCAATTGACGAGTGCGATGGGCTCGTTCGGGTCCAGCAAATACGGTTCAACCACGGCAGCACTGGCGACGTGCTCGATGATGTTGCCGGCTTTGTCCGTGCGGTTGGCAGTGGTCAGTCCGTAGGTAATGGCCGCCACGGTTGAGCGGGCGATCGAATTGATATAACTGGCGAAGCGCAATTTGCGCTCATCCGGCGTTTCGGCGTCAGTTCCCGACGAAAAGGCCGAAAGGTTGCTCGCGCTGACAAAATTGCCGGGCGAGGGGGTCAAGGTGAATGCCTGGTTTTTCGGGATGTTCCCGATAACACCACCGTTGTCAGCCGCGACGGTCACATCGACAAAGGATGCGCCAGGCTCGATGACCACATCGGCCAATGCCGAGTAGGTGGTGGCCAGCCCGGTGCCGGAAAAGGTCGTGCCCGCCGCGATCAGCTCGCCAGCCCCGGGAGTCACCTGCACGCGGATCGGCCCTGCAGCGCTGATTTGCGGCAACGCGTCGAAGTTGAACGTCGCATAGGTGGCGACCGGAATGGCCTCCTTGATCCCGATGAACATTTGTTGATAAAGCTCATCGATCTCGGCAGCAGGCGCCTCGACGAGGGTCCGTGCGACCGAGCCCACGTTGTAGTCAGTGATGCGGTGGGTACTGGCGCGCATCCAGTTGAGCATCGACGCGGTGATGGAGACAAAATCCTTGATCTGGAACATTTACACGCTCGCTTGGGCAATGATGGGGTTGCCGGTGATCGGCGTGACATCGACCGTCACCGCCAGGACATCGCCGTTGCTGGAAGGGGTGATCGAGTTGATGCGTTTGAGGCGGGTTTCCTGCGCAAGGGCATCCTGCACATCCATTCGGCCAATCAGGATGGCAACGGCGGCATTCTTGTTGCCGCGGCGTCGTTGAATCTTGCAACCATAAGCGGGGTGATACATCAGCTCGCCCGGGTCGGTAACCACCCGATGGATCAAGGCCTGCTTGAGGTTTTCGCGACCGGACACCAGGTTGAAGTCGCCCGTGGCCGGGTTGACGGTCAAGCGTCGATTGAGCAACTGGCAGTCGCTCAGCAGTACGTCATCGGCCGATGTGCTGGACGGCTGCGGCTGGGCAACGGTCGTCGGAATTCTGATCTGCCTGCCGCCCAGCAGCACGCGATCGCTGGCCAGCAAAGGATCGTCCGTGACAAACGGCGCAATCAGATTGTTGAACCAGGCCAGCTGCGCCCAGGCATTGGCGTCCCCCATTTCGCGATAGGCGATCAGTTGTAACGAATCGCCATAGCGAGTCGGCGCAAAGCGAAACCCGGAATACTGTCTGGTGAAGTCGCTCATGTGTTCACCACCAGACCCGCGTTGACGATGGCGAGGTTACTGTTGATGACATCGGCCGGCAGGTTGGTCGTGATCAGATCGGTATTGGCCAGCACCTTCAGGCTGTTGCTTGCGCCCTGGGAAACGCTGACGGGCAGGTTCGGTTGCTTGGCAACCGCCGCGAAGGTGTTGCTGGCCGCGCCGGAGTAAGCCGACACCGAGCGACCACCGGCGGTGGAGGAACAGTTGGACGCGCCATACAAGTCGTCGTAATTTTCATAGCTCATGACGACTCTGGAGTTTTTCAACAGGCAGAACAGGTTGGTGAATTCGCGGGTCACACCCATGATCGCCGCCTTGGCAATGTTGGGGATGGTTTTGATCAAAGCCACCGAGCGAAAAATGTTAGTGACAGCCGAGGTCACCAGGGTCGCGATGCTGCCAATCTGGCGGATGATCCCGATACCTGCCTTGTACATATCAATGCCGGCGTTGACCATTTTCTTGATGGCGGTGTAAATCGCCATGGTCTTTTCCACCAGCTTCTTGATCGGCGCAACAAGGGTTTTGTCGATCCATTTGTACACGTCCTTGATCCTTGCAGTAATGGCATTGATCGACGCAGTAAAGCTGTCGATCCACGAGGTAATCGTGCCAAACAGACTCTCATCGGTTGGCTGCAGATCCTTGCCGCGCAGATCATGCGACAACATCACGAAACCGAATCGGTACTGAGCCAGCAACGGTCGGCTCCTGCTGCGTTTGAGCTCGAACACGCGCGGGGCGATCACGCGCGAATAGCTGTTCAGGCTATCCACCAGAATCAGTTTGACCAGCGAAGGATCATCACCTTTGGCAACCGCTGCAGCCCGACGGGCATGCCAGTCGGAATAAACAAAGGTCTTGAAGTTGATCAGGCGCTCGGTTCCACCGGTGTCGCCTTGGGCGGCGCGCCAGCCGAGGGTCCCGGAAAAGGATCCCTCTTCAATGCCTTCCCCGAAACTGTCCGCCCAGGCGCCGCCCAGGGTCTGATTGACCGAGAGGCGGCTGGGGAAGCCGACGGAAAGTTCCTCCGGCCGGATCAGCAGAGTCAGTTCTTCAGATGTACCGGCTGACTCATCATCCATCACAAACGTAATGGGGCAGTCGGCAGCTTTTTGTGAAGCGGGCGAGTTTAGGTCCATGACGTCATGGTGGCGTCACGACAAACATTACATCTGCTGCGGTGGCGGGTTATTTCCGTTGTTCGGGTTGGTGTGGCCGTTGTAGATGATGCGGTCAGCCGCCATGCTGCGGACCTTGTCGGTGATGTCCAGATCGGCTTTGATGTTTTTGTTGACCTTCACATCGCCGGTGAACGTGGTTATTGGCGAATCAATGGTGGTGCCCCCCGGAAACTTGAGCACGGCCGCTCCCGAAGCACTGGTCACCGTCAGGTTCCCGGCCGGGTCGATGTTGATCGTCGCCTTGACCGCACCCGCATTCGCGACCACCAGTTGCACATGGGGGGCGGAGGCGGTGTTGTTGCTGATACTCCACTTCTTGTCGAAGTCCTTGCCGGTCAGGTCCTCGTGCGCGGGGCTTGCGCCCATGCGCAGGTAAGTGCCGCTGGGGTGGTACCACTCAGCGTTCCCGGCGCCGTCGATCGTGTGATAAAAATCGGAGGCGTGCCGATCGATCTTGCGGTTGCCTTCCGGGAAGGTCATCTGGCAAATCTGTGGGAACAAGAACCCGGTGATGTAGGGCGAGCCTTCGCACCAGTCGATGATGGCGATGATGTCCCGCGCGGTTTTCTGGCTGCTGTTCCAGTGATTTCCATCCGGCGCCGGGGCGGGCACCGGCAGGTCATTCAACCCGGTGTTGGTGCTGGCCGAGCCGGACATGATCTGCACGCCGGCCCAGCGTGAGCCATCGTTGAGCACAATCACATCGCAGGAATGATCTTGTGGATGGATGGCCACGACACGTGCGCGTCTGGAGGTCGAACTCATTGAATCATCTCCGCGAGGTACGGCGAATCCACGCCGCCCGCCAGTTTTATCCGATTGGAAAAGCTTTGCCCGCGCTCCAGCACCAGGTTGGTGTAAAAGCCTTCAAAGGGCAGCATTTGGTGCGACACCTGGCTGACGTAAAACATCGACGAAAAATTGCCGCGGCGGATCATTACGTAGTTGCCCGCACGAATTTTTTCGTTGCCCTTGATGCGCAGACTCCCCAGCTCCAGAAGGCTGTTGTCCTTGTTCTGTGCGACCAGGAACGCCCGCCGGTTGGCCACCCAATCGAAGAGGTTGGCATCGCGGGCATTCTGTTCGGCTTCCGGCAGGCCGGATTTGTTGTTGGTGATCGATGGGCCGCCCAGTTGCGTGTTCTGCCAGACCAGGCGCAAACCATAGAGCGCCGATGCGCAGTTGGCGTAGCCGGAAAAATCAACGGTGCTGCGCTGTCCGGAGTTGATCCCCATCTGGCGCATGATGGCGTCGCTGTTCAGGCTGAATGACGGCGCCGACACCCAGTAGTAGTTTCCGACGCCTTCATCCGAGCGCGCGACCTCCAGTGAGACGATATCGGCGGCATCGATCTCGAACAGGTTCAGTATCGCCGCGTTGGTGAATTCGGTACTGAGTTGCGGCGCAGTGGTGACCTCGGGGTCGAGCGGGGTGCCGTTCAGATCAAGTGCCGGGTTTTGACGATAGTTGCAGTAAACGCCATTGTCGTCTTCGGTGATGAACAGCTCGTTGAATACACCGATGTCCAGGTACTTTTTCAGCAACTGATACACCGAGCCTTCATCCGACTGGATACCGGCGATGCCAACGGACGCGGTGACAACCTGGTCTGCTTTGACATCCAGCAGCGGAAAACCGCTGCCCTCAGGCAACAGGTTGGCCAGAAACGGATTGACCAGGTTATCGATGGCCGTGCGCAGAAACTCGACGTTCGTCAGCGTATTGGAAAAACCGGCGCCGAATTTCTCCATCAGTTTGAATGCCGAAAGCACGTCTTGCCCGGTGATGTAACTGGGGCCATAGAACAGCTGCAACATCTGCCAGACTTTCCCGTAATCGTGGCCGTGCAGGGTGATCGAGCGCTGGGGGCTGCCGTTGGCTGACATGGTTTCCTGGCGAGTGATCCGGGAAACAAAACCGCGCATGACGATCGGAATGTTTTCTTTGTTGAGCGGGTAGATCGATCGCCGCATTCTTATTTCTATTAAATCCATCGGCTCGACAATTCCGTATAGCGTGTCCAGGCCGCCAATATCGGCAGGCATGTCAGGCACGGTGATGGCGAAGCCGCCGGCAGGCTCATGCACGCTCTTGCTGGTGGTGATAGATGAGCCGTCGCCCAGCCAGCGCGTCAGGTCGATCACGCCACTGGCGCCCTGATAGCGCAACGAAGTCGGGGTCTGACCGTCGACCGTCTTGCGCTTGACGGTCTTGATCAGCCTCACCTGGAACTTGGGTTGATCGACGTTCATTTTCACAAGGTTTTTGCTCCCGAGCCGCTGACAACCGGGCGCCCGACCGATGTATCAATGCTGACGTTGTTCAAGCGATTGCCCGACGGATCGCGCAGGGTCACATCCACGGCAACCGCGTGCTGCATGGTTTGTGGCATCTGGTAGACCTGTGCAAGCGGTGATCCGCCGTTCAACGTCAGTTCGCGTTTGCTTTTATCAATGGCCGGCAGGTAGTCGCGATTGGCGGGGCCCCATTGGTTCTCGTCGTATCCGCCGTGATAGCTGCGCAGCATCTTTTCGATGTTGCCGCCGTAGTACCTTTTGCGTTCGGCCATCAGCTCGTCATACATGTAGAACGAATCGCTGGTGTTGAACGGGTTCAACTGGCGTCCGGCGCGCTTTGACAGGCTGGCGATGTTGTCCGGCATGATCTGGAACAGGCCCTTGGCGCCTTTGCTGCTGGTCTTGTTGGAGATGAACGAACTCTCGACCATCATCAGGGCCGCGGTGGTGCCTGGCGGCAAGCCGGCCTTGCGGTCGGACTCGGCCGCACGCTGCAGCAGTTCAGGGGTAACGCCTCTTGCTCCGCCGGCGCCGGGCGAGGCCGACTCGTCAGGGGCGGGATCGTTTTCATAGAGCGTGGGCACAGCGTCATCCGCCTGAGTCGCCGGCGAAGTTGCAGAGGGTTGACCGGCCGCGAGCGGGACGGTGCTGGTGGCCGGGGTTTCGCTGACACCGGTCCACTTTTCCCGACCGTAGCGTTCGCTTTCATCGGCCCAGGCCTTTTCATAGGCCGTCTTGGCCGCATCGCGCCGATCCTTGGCCGCTTGCTGTTTTGCATTGAGCGGCGCACCGAGCAACCGGCGTGACGCGGCAATCAGATCAAACGGCACCAGACGATCGTATTCCGCTTGAGCCGCGTCGAATTCCGCCTCTTCGTTTTTGCTGATCGACGCTCTGCGAACTTTGTGATCCGCATCGATTTTGGCGGAAACGGGATCAATGCCGGCCATGCGCTGCACGGCATTCTGAATGGCCGTGAGGGCGGGCAAGCCTTCTCCGGCCAAGCGAAGCAGGGCGTTATTCCCGGCCACAGCAGCCGCCTGCGCTTCGGAGGCTTTGGTGTCTTCCTGGTTCTGCGAGGCGGCTTCTTTGGTTTTGGCGTCTTTCTGCGCTTCAGACAGCGAAGCGTCAGATTCGATTTGACTCAACCGTGAGATGCCGCTGCCGCTGACATCGCGCGGATCGATACCCAAGCGCTGCAGGCGCGAGACCATCCGGTCGTTATCTTCAGGTCGGGAGGTCAGCCACGCAGCCGACTGACCGTAGCTGGTTCCGAAGGTGGTCTTGAAGGCGTTGAGCAGCAGGTCGGGCGACTTGCCCGCGTACTGCTCAATCAGGCGTTTCTGCAGGACGCTGACAGTACTTTCATTGTCGGACCAGTTTTGCAGGTGGGTACCGCCGCCGAATCTGGCGTAGTAGGCCGCCATCGCTGAGTCAGGGCCGAAGACTGACTTGCCGGTGCCAAATGCCCCGCCTTCCAACTGGATCTCCGCCTGGATCGGGTTGAGGTTCTTGTCGCGCTGCAGCACACCGGACATGAAGTTTTTGCCCGCTTCGCTGTTGCCGCCCTGGCGAATCGTGTTGTCGATGGTGTTGATAATCCCCGCCGCGCTGTTCGGGTTCATTCCGGCCAGGCCGGTATTTTCAAGGCCCGCCATACGTGACAGCCAGTCTCGGGAGCCCGGGCTGCTGAGGCTGACGCGCGACGCGCCTTCCACATAGCGCCCCAGATTGCTGAGGACGTCACCCATGCGCGGCAGATCTCCGGCCTTGGCCACGCTTTCACCGATCATCAGCGCCAGGCGCTTGTTGTCATTGGCGTCTTTGGTCAGGCCCATGCCTTTCATACGGCCGAAAAAATCCACCGCGGCCGACGGTTCCAGACCAAACGATTGCGCGAAACCGATGCCTACGCCAGTCTCGTTACCCAATCCGGCCGGATCCAGTGTTCCCCCTGCCAGATTCGCGTAGCGCTTGAGCAATGACGAAACTTCGCTGTCGCCCAGGGCATATTGATCCGCCAGGCTGCGTGAACTGCTCTGCAGGCCATCAAAGGAAATATTGACGTCGCCCAGCGTGCGTTTGAGGGTGTCGTAACTCGCCGCCAGATCTCGCGCTTCAGCCATCATGTCGAGGATGGCCGACAGACCGCCGGTGATCGCACCCAAAGCGGCACCCCGGCCACCACCCGAGGCGGCGCCGGCCAGTGCGCCAGAGGCGATCCCGCCTCCCAGGCCACCGACCTGATTGGCCAAGCTGCCGGCAAGATCAGCCGCTGCACTGCCGGCGACACTTCTCCAGCTGCTTTGGCTGCCGGGGCTCGATTGGGATGACGAGTCTGGCTGGCCCGCGTCGGATGGAGCCCGATTCGGCGAGGCTGTTGCCAAAGCGTCCGGCCGAAGGTATCGCAGCACGGTGTTGGCCTGGCTCGAACGCTGACTCTGGCCTTCCCACACTTTGCCCCAATCGACCTGCTCGAAACTGCGGCCGTCCTGGCCGCCCAATGACAGCGCTTTTTTCAACGCCGGCGCCAGGCGCACCATGGCCTCGAATTCCGCACGCATCGCGCGCACGTCTTCCAGGTCGATCTTGCTGATCGGGGTGAATCGGGTCTTGCCAGCCTGTTCGGCCACGCGCGCCAAATCAGTCAGGGCGGCTTTGACCTGAGCGATCTGCTGATCGATTTCCTGCTGATTCAGCTCCGCGCTCACTGGGATCTTGATGTCGCTCACGCCGTTACCTCGTCGATGTCTTCCCAGTCGCCCGGATCAGGCGGCAGGAGTTCTGCCGCCATATGTGCTGTTTGTGTGTGCTGACGCTGCTGCTTTGACAAAGCCCGCTCTTCAATTTCGGCAAGGATCGATTCTTCGTCGAATTCGTCATCGTCGAATTCCTCGCCCGGTGGCTGTTCGAAGTAGTGGTAAGCCCAGTACTCCGCTTCCATCTGCTCCAGAGTCAGATCCAGAAAGCGCGGATCAATCGGCGACAGCAGGTACTTGCGGCGAAACCAGAAGCTGATCGTTCCCACCAGGTGCTTGCCCAGCGCCTTTGCCTGCCGTTCCCTTTGTTTTGCGAAACTGGCCCTCCCGTTGGCGAAGCGCGTTGTTCACCTTGGCAATCCGGTTGTAGGCGTCTTCATCCAGCGGATCCATTTCATCCAGATCCCAGGCATCCGGCGCCGCGACGATCAGGACTTTCAGCGTGGCAATCCAGCCGGCCACTGTGGCCAGAAACGGAGTCGGAGTCATCACGCCTTCGGTCAAACGCGAGTACTCGGAGGCAATGCGCATTTCGTCACGCATGGTGCGGCGAGCGAAAACGAACTGACCAACGCCAGGAATTTCTTCATGGAAGTCGGTATCGGAAGGTGTACGGCTCATTGGGAATCCCGGTCGGGTGGATGAAAGGTTCCGGTTATTGTCTGGTCACGACAAAAAGCCCGCATGACGCGGGCTTTTCGGGAGGAGAGGAGGGCTGGATCAGCCGCCGGTGCCACCCACGTCCAAAGCGTTGAACTGACCGGAGCCGATCAGGATCTGGTGCGCGGTCACTTCCATATCGCCCGAGGCGTAGGAGCAGCCGGTGTACTTGCGCAGCAGCGAGCCGTCATCGCGATTGTAGGTCTCGATGTCGAAGACCAGGCCTTGCAGGACGGCATCACCGTTTTCAGCGAAGATGCCGCGCTCGCGCATTTTGTCGGTTTCGAGAATCAGGCGACTGACGGTGATGGTGTGGCGCGCCATGGTTGGCACCCACTCGCCGACATGAATATCGCCAATGCCGGACGCCGCTTCCGGCGCGTAGTCATCGTTCATGCGGACCGACTTGACGAAGCCGACCTGGAAACCGTCGTAGGTGATGACCGTACGGTTGCCGCTGCGGACTTTCTGGTTGTTTTTCATGGGCTAGCCCTCCTTATGCCGAGGCTGTGCCGGTGAAGATCTTCAGCGAGATCGACACAGGGATGTAGTTGATAGGGATGACTGGCGAGCACTGGAACGCGACGGCAAGCGTGTCGCCGCTGGCGGTCACGGTGATGCCCATGTACGGCGGGTTGGCCTTGTCGCCTGCCAGAACACCTGGCCCGGCCGGTTCGGCGACCGACAATGCTTTGAGCACGGTGTCGGTGATGGTGGCTGCACGACCCAGGTTGACCTGGTTGTTTTTCTGCCCGCGCAGGACATCCAGCGCCTCACGAACGGTGCGTGCGGTGTAGTCGGTGGCCCAGCCGCAGGACTGCTCGACTTTGTTGAATTTCTTGTCCACCAGCCAGGTGCTGATCGACTGCACAACCTTGTAGCCGTTTTTGGTGCTCTCGATGCACAGCACGCCGCCGGTGATCAGGGCGTCGGTGTCGGTCGGATTGCGCAGGTTGCGTTCCAGGCCCGAGACATTGATCGATTTGTTGCTCAGGGCCGTACCTGGGTTAACGCCGGCGAACATGCCGGTCAGCATCGCCGCAGTGTACGAAGCGTTGAACAGCGCCAGGTTGCCATTGACGTCGTAGCCGTAGTGACCCAAGTGGACCAGCGAGGTGCGATCAGAGTTGAGCGCTTTGGCGAAGGCGATCGCGGCCGCATCGGAGGTGCCCAGATCGGTACCGCAAACCGCACGACGCTCCATACGGCCGAACTTGGACATGAATTGCACGTGTGCATCGGCCATCGCCCAGATCGCCGGCGTGGTGCTGACCGGGCAGATCCACTGCGCATCAACCGATTGCAGAGTGGTGAATGCTGCCGACCATTCCGGGGTGCTGGTGACGCCATTGGAACCGCCCGCCAGATAAGTAAAAGGCAGCAGGGCAGGCATTGTTCCGGCATCAGGCGCGCGGGAAGCGGTGACCAGGCCTTCGCTGCCACTGTTGAACCAGTCGATCACCGCCTGCAGGTTTGCGGTGACGGTGTACTGGGTCTTCACGTTTGCGGCGGTGGCGTAGTCCAGGCCATTCAGGGCCACGGCATTGATGTTGTTTGGATCAACCACACCGGCGCTGAAACCGTCGATGGTGTTGATGTAGTCAACCACTTGTTGATAGGTGGAATAGACGTTCAGGTCGACAGTGGCTACGGTGGTGCCGCTCGGCGCCTGCAGCACGATGCTGGTACCGGAAACGGTCATGGCCGCGTTTGCCTGGGCACCGGTGTATTGCACGGTGAGGGCCGGACGCGCGATGTTGTCTTGGGTGACATAACCGTTCTGGTACTGGGTGGTGACCATCAAGCCAGACACCGAGCCGGACTCGATTTTGGTCTTGATCTGGTTGGTCCACTGGCCGTAGTCCGAAGACTTCAGCAGGATACTGTCCGCACCGGCAGTGTCCTTCAGGGCCAGTGTTGCCTGAACGGCCGGGTTGACGCGTACGGCATAAACAGTCGACGGACCGCCCGTTTCAGCGCTGGGTGCAAAAGCTTTGGTGATCGCATCCAGCAGCGGGCCGCTGATCAGCGCCGCTTTGGCTTCCGCTGGCGAACTGAACGCCAGCGGCGTGTTTGGCTCGCCGCCGGCACTTGTACCGATGAAGGCGGCGTAGTTGCCCACGCCCAGGTTCGCGCTCTGGTAGGCAGAGTCGTCGACCTTGGACATCGTCGCCGGGGTAACCCACAGCTTGCCGTTGTAAAAAAGAGACATTGTTTAGTCCTCAATGACCATAGTGGTGAAGTCGACGAATTGGGCCTGGAACGTGGATTCGAGAGCCTTGATGACGCCTTTCTGTTTTGCGGTGAAGTAGAAGCCGTTGACCAGCTCGACGCGTGAATCACGCAGTGAAAGCTTCTGCATGAATTCTTCCAGCGTGATTTCAAAGGCAGCAGGTACAGGGGTGTCCGACATGGAAACAACCTCGACGGTAGTTACGGTTTGATCGCCAGCAGGGGGTTCAGTACCGTCTGCCGGATTAGGGGTGACACTCTTGGAAACCATTGTTTGGAGCCTTGTTGGAGGTTGGATTCAGTCCTTGACGCGGACGTCGATGTCACTGATCAAGCCGACAGTGCTGGAGACGCGAGCCGTGGAAAGACAGGTGAAGTTGCACAGGGCCTGGTACACCGGGTGGCCCGACGCGCCGTTGCTGACATCGATATCGCTGAAACCGAAGCTGACCTGCTGAAATCCCTGGGCATCGAACACGGGGAGGTTCGTCAGCAAGAGGCGACGCAGGGCGTTGCGCAGTGCCAGGCGTTCGTCACTGTTCAGCGACCACGCCAGAACACGAATGCTGTTTTTCTCCAGCCAGCCCTCGGACTCCTCGCCCTCGTCGCCATACAAGACGCCCATGCCACTCTCTTCGCCGGCACGATTGACCGGGTTGGCGCCCTCAAGCTGCAATGTGACGTAAGGAAATTTCAGCTCGGGCGACGGGGTGGGAGCCGTGGTGTAAACCGCGATGTAGCCCAGCTCGGGGCTGAAGTTGCCGCGCTGCACTTCAACCAACAGCCCGGCCTCCAGGCGATCGCGCAAGAAACCGACTGAGTCGTGTGACTGATCCACATACGTGGCGCGAGGCGTGGCGTTGACGCTCGCCGCGGACAACCAGGTGCTGCCATTCCAGTAGTACGGTCGGTAAAAGACCATGACGTCATTGGCCAGCGATGCCACATCCACAAAATTGCTTTCGCTGCCTTCGTAGGCGCGCAGGGCGCCCGGGTCATCCGGCCCCGTGAAGGTGTCGGAGGCTTTGCGCAGGACGCGCCAGTTCAGCGAGCCGACGGGGGGTTCGAGGAATACACGCAGGGCATTGCCACTGGGGAGCGGCCGAATAATCGAGATCATGCCTGGATGTTGCTGTCACGACGGCGGGAGGGGGGCAGAAATGAATTGGTCGGGGCGGGAGGTGAGGGATTTTTTGCTGAGTACCTTGGGTTTAGAAAAGCTGTTGCTTGAATTTTGCTTAAGCAGAGGTGCTTGTTTTTGTAAAGCGATGAAAAATATAAGGATTTATTTTATATGGCTCCAGTCCATCATCGGAGCGACGGAAAGCGCACGGAAAAAACCGCTGTGTGCTCTGCACTGGTGACAGCATTTAAGTCGATCAGCGTGCTCGTAGAGCCTTTCCAAACGGAAAAAACGTGTTTGTTTAAATGAAGCCTGTTCCTGCAGTCCTAAGCCTACACTCCCTTGCGCCTCCCCCTACACCTAAGACAGAATCCCCCGGCTTGTGCCTCTAGCCCGCAGGTTCTATCGTCCCTACGTCACTGAAAACCAGTGATCGGGTTTGGTAGCCCGTCTCCGTCAGAAGCACAAGACTACTGTCTTGCGACGACGTTTCTCGTCTTCGTTTTATGGTGGTCATGCGCGGGGCGTCTTCGGATGCGCCGGGGTTCCTGACGACCGGTCTACCAACCTGCGTATGGCCTCCACCCTTCGTTTGGTAGCGAGAGTGATGGCTCCTTTTCGTTCATCCGTCAGGAGTTACACCATGTTCAAACCAACACCGAATCCGCCAGAAACCGATCCCGCATCCCCCTACGAATCCCTGAACTCCAAAAAACTCCACGAAGCCGCCGAGCGCGCACTCGATCACTACCTCCTTCCCGCCGGCCACATCATGGCCAGCGTCAACGAGCCCGAGCGCATGTACTTCGCAAACCCCAAATACGACTCGGAATCCCTGCTGGCCAACGCCAGTGAAACGCTGAGTTCCGCCTCGGAAATGCTCAACAACTTCGCCGCAGCACTCGACCCCTCGCACCGCAAAACCGCGTTGGGCATCGCGCAGGTTGTGATGTTGGGAGAGTTGGCGGTGAATCAGGCGTTGGATAACGTTGAGGTGAAGGCGTAAAGCCTGTCCCGCTGTGGCGAGGGGTTTGACCGTCGCCACGGTGGGACTGAAACGTGCTTTGATCGAAAAGGATCACATGTCTCTGCTCGGTGGTAACCGGGGCTATCGAGCACGGCAGCGCTCATTTTTGGTAATGCTTGGAAATCTCTTTCCATATGTATTTGTATCGAAATTCAAGCCAGCGAATCAGCAGTTTGTCTAGCTGACGTCTGAAACGGCTTCGTTCTCGAGCTTTCAATGTTTCTGTGATGTCAGCCTTCAACTGCTCCAGATTGAACGCAGACCAAATCATTGGGATCACGGTCTCGAGATTCGTATGGCAAACCGGTGCGACTTCTTCATAGAGGATTCGCTTGATCTCTTGCCGATCGTAATCCTCGGTCTGGCGCGCGATGAATTCGTAGTTGACCTCATTGTCGACAAACGCGTCGGATAACGACCAATAGACATCGGAGCGCTCTTTTTCAGTCGCTGATGCCCAGCTTCGCTTGGCGGGAGCAGTGTTGGAGGAGGTTGGTTTGTCCATGTTTGACTTCCTGTCTCAATGGAGGCGAGCGTATAAAGCCTGACCGAATCACACCTTAAAAAACAGTCTTTGGTATGTCTATGCTCGCGCAGTCAAAACCAACGGTAAAAGGGGAGAGATTTATTTTTTGACGCTAGTTGGACGTGCAAATTTGTACTCGGTCGGTTGATACCCCTCGTGCCAGACCCATCATGGCGCCAGCGAGGTCGAGTGCGTGTAGGCCGCGAATCCGAAGTACGACACCGAATCCATGCTTGCGATCTCAGCAAACCCTGGTTCAGGCACCGAAATGTTCAACAACTTCTCTGCAGCGCTGGCTCCCGCACAACAAAGGCCGTGCGGGCATTGCTGAGGGAGTGGTTAGCGAATTGGGCATCGGGACCGTTAAGGGGCAGGCTCTGTATCCATTCGATTCGTTGAAGCGACCCGTTTTGTGAAAAAATAGTGTGCGGCGTCTGGATCTCTTTGATCCGGCCCAAGATAACCCAGCAATGAAAATTTGGATGGAACTAAAATTGAACAGTACGCAGGATAGCAATTTCGAACTGAGTGGGCGTCAGCGCTTCGCCAAATGGCTTATGGATAAAAACGCTGTATTTTGTTCAACGGCATCAAGAAGTCAAAAATTGTATGCGTTTGGTTACTCTATCGCACTCAGTGTAATTGTAATGCGACTTGTTGGGTTTCATGGGGGTGTTAATCTTCTGTATTTTGTAATGCTCATGCTAGGGCTTGGAGTTACTTCAGATCTTGTCATGGTTTATAAGCGGATTTGGGAGTCTTCCTTAGGTAAGGCATTCTTGCTTGTTGTTTATTTCTTACTGTCTAATGTCGCCCTTGGACTGTCGGAGAATGCTATCAATATCGTAACGAAAGTAGACTTCATATCAGTTACCTACACAAAGGCGATACTCACGGTAATAATGATTCCGTTGTTTGCGTGGGTTGTTTCGGTTTTTTTGCTGACTATGAGTTTTGTTTTTCTTCCAATAGTTTTTATGTTTTTACTTATGGGTAAAGACTTGGCTCAGAATCCTTGCTTTAGTTTTGTTGGAAAGATATTTAGCAGCTTTCTTGCCAAGACAACGCTGGCTGCTCGTTTTTTTGCTTTTTTACTACTGTTCGTATTTGTGAAGACTGAAGGGCAAGAATGGGCTCGTGGCTATGACAGTTTTTTGGATAAACAATTGCCATTTTCATTGTACTTGTTAGAGGGTAGAAGTTTTACAAATTGCACACTGGGTGAGAAAGAGCGAGGTATAAAAGGAGAGGATGGACAGTATTTGATAATAAAGGAAGGTGCGCAAGGATACTCGTTCAGGACGGATGTTTGTAAAAAGGAAAAATAGATCTACGCGTGTCGAGTGCTATGTGCTCGACACTTTTTTCTTTGGTGACTCATGGCAGGAATCGCGCATATTGGTCTTCCCAATTAGTCTCGAGTTGCATTTTTAATGCTCTGGGTGTGTGACGTGGAAATTCCTTTATCCACTTGGAAGCCAAACATGATGAAGCTGCATTTGTTTAAAGGATGCTGCTCGTCATAAGCAATACCCTACAACACCTTGCGCCACCCCCTACAGCTAAGACAGAATCCCCCGGCTTGTGCGTCTAGCCCGCAGGTTCTATCGTCCCCACATCACTGAAAACCAGTGATCGGGTTTGGTAGCCCGCTTCGTGTCTAGATGCATCGCATCACCAAATTCAGTCGCTTTCCCAGGACTCGGATTTCATGGTGGTCATGCGTGGGGCCCATTCGTGGGCGCCGGGTTCTAGTGCGACCGGTCTACCAACCCGCGTATGTCCGCCACCCATCGTTTGGTAGCGTGGGTGATGGCTCCTTTTAGTAATCGCGCTAGAGGTTCCATCTATGTTCAAAGTAACGCCCAACCCACCAGAAACCGATCCCGCATCCCCCTACGAATCCCTCAACTCCAAAAAACTCCACGAAGCCGCCGAACGCGCCCTCGATCACTACCTCCTTCCCGCCGGCCACATCATGGCCAGCGTCAACGAGCCCGAGCGCATGTACCTCGCCAACCCAAAGTACGACTCGGAATCCCTGCTGGCCAACGCCAGTGAAACGCTGAGTTCCGCCTCGGAGATGCTCAACAACTTCGCCGCAGCACTCGAACCCTCACACCGCAAAACCGCTTTGGGCATTGCGCAGGTGGTGATGTTGGGGGAGTTGGCGGTGAATCAGGCGTTGGATAACGTTGAGGTGAAGGCGTAAAGCCTGTCCCGCCGTGGGCAGGTGAAATGCTCGTTCACTGATAACCAAAAGCCGTCACTTCCAGGTGACGGCTTTCGCTCGCAGCTCTAACCAAACTGACCCGCCGACTCAACCGCAGATTTCGGCTTCCTCATCCGCGTCAACTGGTAAGCAATCCCCAGCCAAACAAACCACCCCGGCATGACCATCAACGCAATCCGCGTATCAGGCCGCAACGCCAGCAACCCCAGCACAAACCCCAAAAACGCCAACGAGAACCAAGCCATCGGCACACCGCCCGGCATCTTGTAAGCCGATTTCGCATGCAGATCCGGGCGTTTTTTCCGGTAGGCGATGTAAGACGCGAGGATGGTCGACCAGGTGAAGATCACCAGAATCGCCGACACGGTGGAGACGATGGTGAACGCGGTCATGACTTCCGGCACGATGAACAGCACCAGCACGCCGACCAGCATCAACAGCGTGGTGAACGCCAGGCTCAGCAGCGGCATGCTGTTGCTCGACAGTCGGCGGAATATGCCGGGGGCGTTGTCTTGGTTGGCCAGCCCGAACAGCATGCGGCTCGATGAAAACACGCCGCTGTTGGCCGAGGAGGCCGCTGAGGTCAGGACCACGAAGTTGACGATGCCGGCGGCTGCGGGAAACCCGGCGACGAGGAACAGTTCGACAAAGGGGCTTTTGACTGGAGAAACCTGTTGCCACGAGGTCACGGCAATAATGCAGGTCAGTGCCAGGACGTAGAACAGGATGATCCGCAGCGGAATCGAGTTGATCGCTTTGGGCAGGGTATTCTCTGGCGAGCGGGTTTCGGCGGCGGCGGTGCCGATCAGTTCGGTGCCGGCGAAGGAGAAGATCGCCATTTGAAATCCGGCGAAGAAGCCGAACAAACCGTTGGGGAACGCCGCCTGTTTGTCCACCAGGTGACTCAGGGACGCGGTGACGCCACTGGGCGAGACGAACGAGCTGGCAATCAGCACGGTGCTGACGCCGATCAGGGTCACGACGGCGATGATCTTGATGATCGCGAACCAGAATTCCACTTCACCGAACAGCCTGACGGTCAGCACGTTGAGGGCGAACAGGGTTGCCAGCATGCCGACGGCGGGTATCCACGCCGGTACGTCGGGGAACCAGTACTGGAAGAAGCCGCCGACCACGACGGCATCGCCGATCACCGCCACGCTCCAGCTCAGCCAGTACGACCAGCCGAGGAAGAACGCCGCGCGCGGGCCGAGGTAGGCACCGGCGAAGTCGGCGAAGGTTTTGAAGTTGAGGTTGGACAGGAGCATTTCGCCCATGGCGCGCATGACGAAAAACACGAACAGGCCGATGATCATGTAGATGAGGATGATCGACGTCCCGGAGAGCGCGATGATCTTTCCGGAGCCCATGAACAGTCCGGTCCCGATGGCACCGCCCATGGCCATTAACTGGATATGACGATTGCTGAGCGTGCGCTGCAGCGCGGGCTGTTCAGGCAGCCCGGAAGGGGTCGATTTCATTGCAAAACCTCTTGATTTTATGTTTTTGAGTTTTGGCAGAAAGTAGGTGTCGAGCGTTCTTGTTAGAGGTGCAGCGGCTAAGCACAAGGTGAATCGCCCCCTGTGGCTGGGGGGCGGCGATTACCGATCAACTGACGGTGCGCAGACGCGAGGCTTTGGCCGGTTGCGGATCGAGCAGTTGGAAGAGGTTTTTGATGTTGGACGGCGTCGGCACCAGGTGGATGCGCTGGCCGATTTGCTGTGCCTGAGCCAGGTCATTCACGTAACGCAGTGAGGAAAAGTCCTCAAGGGCAAAACCCACCGAATCGAACACCGTCACCTGCGCATCGTTTTCGCGTCCGGCGACTTCGCCCTGCACAATCCGGAAAAACTCGATCACCGGGGAATCGGCTGCCAGTTGCTGAATGTCGCCTTCAATGCGCGTTTGCGGTTCGAATTCGACGATGACCCGGGCGTTGCGCAGGATTTCGGCGTGCAGTTCGGTTTTACCCGGGCAGTCACCGCCGACCGCGTTGATGTGCATGCCGGGCTCGATCATCTCGGGGGTCAGAATCGTTGCGTAGGCTTTGTCGGCGGTAACGGTGGTGACGATGTCCGCGCCCTTTACCGCGTCCTTCACCGAGCTGGCCAGAATCACGTCGATGTCCGGGTACGCCGCGAGGTTGTGCTTCAACTTGAGTGAAGCGTCGTGATCGATATCGAAGATGCGGATTTCAGTGATGCCCAACATTTCATGGAAGGCCAGCGCCTGAAATTCACTTTGCGCACCGTTGCCAATGAGGGCCATTGAGGTCGCACCCGGGCGAGCCAGCGATTTCGCCACCAGCGCCGAGGTTGCGGCGGTGCGAACGGCGGTGGTCAGTGTCAGTTCGCTGAGTAGGGTGGGGTAGCCACTCTGCACATCGGCCAGCAGACCGAAGGCCATGACCGTGAGCAGATTCTGCTGGCCGTTGTTCGGGTGGCCATTCACGTATTTGAACGAGTACTGCTGGCCGTCGTCGGTGGGCATCAACTCGATCACGCCGTCCGCCGAGTGATTGGCCGTGCGCGGCGATTTATCAAACTGCGCCCAGCGTGCGTAATCCGCTTCGATGTAGCCGGCCATTTCGCGAATGGCGCGGCGGATACCGACTTGGGTGAACAGGCGTGCAGCATCATCGACATCAATAAAAAGCGTCATGGTCTTATTCTCCGATCCAGTCATTGAAAGGTTGTAGCGCGCGGGCTGGCTCAGCTGCGTTTGCTCTCGAAACCGTGCAGCACGTTGACCGCATTGATACCGATCTCATCGACCATGTAGCCGCCCTCCATGACGAACAGAGTCGGGCAGCCGACGCTGGCGATCAGTTCACCGATGCCGATGAAATCCTCGCTTTCCAGCAGGAAGTGGCTGATGGGGTCGTCCTTGAACGTGTCGACACCGAGGGAAATCACCAGCACTTCAGGGGCGAACTGCTGGAGCTTTTTGCAGGCGTGGAGCAGGGCGTTGCGGTAGCTCTCCCAGGTGGTGTTTTTCGGCAGGGGATAGTTGAGGTTGTAACCCTCGCCGACACCCGCGCCGACTTCGTGGCTGTAACCCGAAAAGTACGGATAGGACACCGCCGGTTCGCCGTGCAACGAGACGAACATGACGTCGCTGCGCTGGTAAAAAATGTTCTGCGTGCCGTTGCCGTGATGGAAGTCGACGTCGAGCACCGCGACACGTTTGGCGCCTTGGGTGATGGCTTGTTGCGCGGCAATGGCGGCGTTGTTGAGGTAGCAATAACCGCCCATGTATTCGCGCGCGGCGTGATGGCCGGGCGGACGGCACAGGGCGAAGGCACTGTCGTGGCCTTCATCGAGCAGGGCCAGGCCAGTGAGGGCGATATCGGCGCTGGTTTTTACCGCTTGCCAGGTCGTGGCGGTGATCGGTGAGCCGGCATCCATCGCATAAAAACCGAGCTTTCCGTCGATGAACGTCGGCACCTCTTCGCCGGCTAGATCGCGCACTGGCCAGACCAGTGGCAAGGCGTCGTGAGTGCGACCGGTTGCGCTCCATTCGGCCCAGGCAGTTTCGAGAAAACTGACGTAGCGCTCGCTGTGCGCGTTGACGTAGCACGAGCGGTCAAACGCGCGTGGTTCAACGATCTGCCCGAGGCCGACCTGTTTCACGCGGTTGTGCACGGTGTCGGCCCGACTCGGTTGTTCGAACGACGGCTTGAGCACGCCGTCTTTCAATTCGGTGCCGTGGTGCAAACGGTGGGAATCACTGAAAACTGTAAACATTCTGCGCATCCGTTATTGTTAGCTAGTGCAAATATTCTGTTCCGGCTTGGCTGCGCTTTCTTTGCTTTGTTTTCGTGGTTTGGTTGATTAATCGGGCGTTTTTACTCAGGAATGGCGTCATGCAGAAAAAAATATCCAAACGCATCAGCCTCGACGAGACCGACCTGGCGATTCTTGAGTTGTTGCAGGAGGACGCGAGTATTTCCAACGCTGAACTCAGCGAGCGACTGTCGCTGAGCCTTACGCCGTGCTGGCGGCGGCGCAAGCGCATGGAGGAGGCGGGAGTCATCAAGGGCTATCAGGCCAATCTTGATCGGCGAATGCTCGGGCTGGATATCATGGCGTTCGTGCACATTCGTTTTTCCACCCACGCCGACCACGCGCCGGACGCCTTCGAGGCGGTGATTGCGCAATTGCCGCAGGTGGTGGCCTGCCACAAGATCACCGGCGATGCCGATTATGTGTTGCAGGTGTTGGCGGAGGATCTTGATAGCTACAGCGACTTCATTGAGCAGGTGCTCAGGCGTCAGGTGGGGATTGCCTCCATTCAGTCGAGTCTGGCGTTGCGCGAGGTCAAGACTGGGAGCCGGATTGCGATTCCCAAGCCAGCAAAGGACTGAGTCGGCAGGCGTCTGATTCAGCATTTTCAGCCTGGTTTTTCGCCAGTAGCGATGTGCCATAAACCATGATGGCAATGCGTCATCACACCGCTCAAAAAGTTCAACGATTGTACAAAAATATAAAGTTGTACAAGTTTTCGCAAAATTACTAGCATCCCTCCAGACACCTTTGCTGAAACGATAAATCCAGCGTGCAGACGCCCTGTCTGCGACGTGATGGGTTTGTCTGCCGGTGCTCGCGTCGGGTGTTTCTCGACGCTTCAACAGCATCTGCATTTGCATTTCCGGGACAGTTGGAGCGTCCCGTATTACGCCTTGGATGACGACCCCCGAATGTCTGGACGGTGACTGTGGTTACCAGAGATCAATTTTTTGTGCCTGGCGTTTCGCGTCAGGGCGTTTGAGGCTGAATATGGCAGTAGCATCGAATTTCCTGGGTGACATCAAAGTTTCCCGCAAGCTGGGAACCGGCTTCGGCATTCTTCTGCTGGCCGTTTTGGCGGTTGCCTTCATTGGCTATAACAGCAACAGCGTGCTGGTTGATCGCTTGAGTACGACGCGTCTGATCGGCACGTTGAATGACGCGACGCAAGATATGCGTCTGTCTGAGAAACAGTACGAGGCCGCGGCTGACGCAGCGTTCGCCGAGTCCTATAACGCGCAGTTGAATGTCTTGCAGGGCCTTGTGAGCAAGGCGCTGGACACGTTGACGCGCGCTGAAAACCAGCAAGCCTTGAAGGCGTTGCAATCCACGATTGTCACCTACGACCAAAAGGTCAAGCGGCTGATCGCTGCTGATCAGTCGACCACCGATGCCCTGAAACCGCTGACTGCGCTGTCGGACAAGTACGCGCAAACTTTTGCCGGCATGCTTGAAGCCACCACGACCAATGCGCTGGCGTCTGCCGACGGCGAACGCGTTCGGGATCTGCGCACGGTGGCCGACTTGCGCAATGGCATGACCACGTTTCGCCTGATGTTGCGTCGTTACATTGCGGTGCCTAACGACGCGAACAAAAAACTGATGATGGAAACCATCGATACCTTCTTGAGTGATATCACCAAGGCGCGTAGCAACTTGCCGGCGACCCTGTCGAGTCAACTGGAAGAAGCGCACGCCGGGATGCGTCGTTATCGCGAAGTATTGGTGGAAGTGGCCGAGCTGTTTGAGCAGAAGCAGAACATGCGCGAGCAGGTCGACCAGGAAAGCAAGGCGATGGACAAGATCATGAATGGCCTGATGGACACCCAGCAGCGCCTGGCGCGTGAAGATCAGCACTCAGCCTTTGTTCAGATCGCCGTATTGACCGTGTTGGCGCTGGTGATCGGGCTGTTTGCTTCGGTGGTCATCTCGCGCCAGATCACTGCACCGCTGGCGCTGACGGTTGAACTGGCTCGACGGATTGCCAAGGGCGATCTGACGGTACAGGCCAAATCAAACCGCAAAGACGAGTTGGGCGATCTGCAAAATGCGATGCAGGACATGGCGCAAAACCTCAACACACTGGTGCAAGGTATCGGCAATGGCGTGACGCATATTTCCACTTCTGCGGAAAAGCTCTCGGCCATGAGCGAGCAGACCAGCGCTGGCGTGCGTCAGCAAAAAAGCGAAGTGGATCAAGTCGCCACGGCGATGCACGAAATGGCTTCGACGGTGCAGGAAGTTGCGCGTAACACGACCGATGCGTCCGCCGCCGCGACCCTGGCCGATCAACAGGCGCGCCACGGCAGTACGGTGGTGAAGCAGGCGACGTTGCAGATCAGTGAGCTCGCGTTGGCCATTGAAGAGTTGGGCGGCGCGATGAACGTGCTGTCTCAGGACAGTGAGCAGATCGGCAAAGTGATCGATGTCATCAAAGCCGTCGCCGAGCAGACCAATCTGCTCGCGTTGAACGCCGCAATCGAAGCCGCGCGGGCGGGAGAACAGGGGCGTGGGTTCGCCGTGGTGGCAGACGAAGTGCGCTCGCTGGCGCAGCGGACACAGGACTCGACCAAGGAAATCGAAGCGCTGATTGTCACCCTGCAACAAGGCGCGCAAGCGGCCTCGACACTGATGGCCTCCAGCCGCGAGCGCACCCTCGATACGGTGGTGTTGGCGCAGAAGGCCGAGTTGGCAATCACCGAGATCAACCAGTCCATCGGTACGATCCAGGAGATGAGCCTGCAAATCTCGGCCGCTGCCGAGCAGCAAAGTGCCGTGGCCGACGAGATCAATCGCAGCATCGTCAGCGTACGGGATGTGGCTGACCAGTCGGCGGTTGCCAGTGAGGAGAGTGCGGCTGCGACGGTCGAGTTGGCGTCACTGGGGCAGGACCTGCAGCGAATGACCGCGCATTTCCGCACCTGATCATTTGTATGTAGAGCACGCGGCGCCTTCAAATATTCAGGCGCCGTCGGGCTGCAGTTGTCGCCTGGTTTGCAGATGAGTCAGTCCTGCGGCTGTTTATTAACCGCCATGGAAGGTTACAACCCGTTATCAGAGGGTGTCATGACCGACTTTCCAACATCATTCGCGTCTGCCGGAGGCTGCCAGGGCTGTAAGAGCAAAGGCATGTCGGACATGGATTTTGCCTTCGCCTTTCAGCCCATTGTGGATCTGCGCGATCAAACGACGTTTGCCCACGAAGCGTTGGTTCGAGGCGTGAAGGGTGAAGGTGCCTTGTCTGTCCTGGAGCAGGTGGACGATCAAAACCGTTATCGATTCGATCAACTGTGTCGTGTGCGGGCGATTTCCACGGCGGCTGAGTTAGGGATGACGCAGTACCTGTCGATCAATTTTTTGCCGAATGCCGTTTACCGGCCTCAGATGTGTATTCGCAGCACGCTGGAAGCGGCGCGCACTTACGGCTTTCCGCTGGAGCGGCTGATCTTCGAAGCAGTAGAAGGCGAGCACGTTGAAAGCAACAAGCATTTGATGACTATCTTGCGTGAGTATCGCGAGTTTGGTTTCAAGACGGCGATCGACGACTTTGGCGCAGGCTATTCCGGCCTTAACTTGTTGGCGGATTTTCAACCGGATCTTATCAAGCTGGATATGGCGTTGATCCGCAATATTCACCGTGACCGGGTGCGCCAGACCATCGTGCGTAACGTGGTGAACATGTGTAGAGAGTTGGGCGTGGAGGTGATCGCCGAGGGCATAGAAGATGCCGAGGAACGAGATTTTCTCGCCGATTGCGGTATTTACTTGATGCAGGGTTACTGGTTCGCCAGGCCTGCCTTCAAATCATTGGCGCAGATCCCGACGAGTGCGTGGCTGGAGAGATGATCTCTTTCAGCTCGCACTGATCCGCTCGATAACTTGGCTCAGCGCCGGACCTTTGTTGAGCCATTCAGCGTTGGTAGTCCCCCTGTCGATGAGCAAAGTTTCATCTTGCCGGGTGCGGCGCAGGCCTAGGATGTTCAGACAAGATCGACGCTGTTCATCCCGAGGGGAGTCGTGCCATGCGCCTTACTGTCGTCAAAGTGCTGTTGATTGCTGCTGCAGTATCGGTATTGAGTGCCTGTTCCGGCGCGGGTGGTTTGACCTCCACCAGTTGTTTCTCCAGCGACTGTCAGTCGCCGGAGGGGCGCAACGCCAATACGTTGAAGTTTGGCGGCAACAGTATTGGCAGCAGCCTCAATCAGTACAGCTCCGGCATGCTGCATGACGATTAAGGATTACTGCGCGGCAGGTACGGCAATCCATTCGCTCAGGGTTTGCTGATACTTGCCGGTGACTTTGCTCAAGTGCAGCCACTGATCGACGTACAGTTTCCAGCTGATGTCATCGCGCGGCAGCAGATAAGCCTTCTCGCCGTACTGCATGTACTGATGCGGATTCACCGCGCACAAGCCAGGCTTGAGTTTCTGCTGATACAGCGCTTCCGAGGCGTCGGTGATCATCACGTCGGCCTTGTTGTCGAGCAGTTGCTGGAAGATCGTCACGTTGTCGTGCAGGGCCAGTTGCGCTTTGGGCAGGAAGGCGTGGACGAAGGCTTCGTTGGTACCGCCGGCGGGTTCGACCAGGCGCACGCCGGGCTGGTTGATCTGTTCGACTGTCTGGTACTTGCTGACATCGGCGCAGCGTACCAGCGGGATCTTGCCGTCGGTGTCGAGGGTGTTGCTGAAGTAGGCTTTTTTCTGCCGTTCGAGCGTCACCGAAATGCCGCCCATACCGATGTCGCACTTGCCGGCCTGCATGTCCGGCATCAGGGTTTTCCAGGTGGTTTGCACCCATTGCACTTTGACGCCGAGGCTGTCGGCCAGCGAGCGGGCCATGGCGATGTCGATGCCTTCGAAGTCGCCGTCGGGGCGTTTGAAGGTATAGGGCTTGTAGTCGCCGGTGGTGCACACGCGCAACTGGCCTTGTTGCTGGATGCTGTCGAGGTGCGAAGGGGGTTCCTGAGCCTGAACGGCGGTGGCCAATGTCAGCGCACCGCAGAGAGTCATCGTGCTTTTTAGAATTGTCATTGAGCTGGGGGCTTCTGAAAGGGAAGGTGGCCCAGTGTAGTAAAAGCCTTTAGTGAGTGTCATCAGAATGGATCGCTGAGCGGCGGATGACTGTTTTGACCGCTTCAGCAGGCGAGATGATCGGCCAGATCCCGCGCCTGTTGTGACGCCGCGAGCCGCGACTCACGATCAATGTCTTCGCCGAGAATGGTCTTCTCGACGCTCAACTCATGCACATCGCTGATGCCGATAAACTCGAGCCACGCGGCCACATAAGGTTTCTGAAAATCGAAGCGTTCGGCGGGCGTGGCCGATTGCGCCGAGAAATCCATCCCGCACGCATAGGCGCCCACGGCGGTTTTGTTTTTCAGCAGACCTTGCAGACCATGCTGCGGATCGAAGCTGAAGAGGATGTCTTTCTGCGACACCAGGTCGATGAAGTGCTTGAGTTTGTAGGGAATGCTGAAATTCCACAGTGGCACCGACAGCACAATCAGGTCGGCGCGATGCAGGTACGCGGCGAGGTGCTTGAGTTCATTCCACGCCGATTGTTGGGCGGGCGTCAGCGGCGTACCGCTGAGGCCGGCGTACTTGGCGTTCATCGCTTCCTCGTCGAACTCCGGCAGGTGCAAGCTCCACAGATCCAGGGTTTCGACGTGGGTCTGCGGCTGATGCTGCAGATAACGGTCGATGAAGCTGCGGGCCACTTGCAGTGAGGCAGAGCGTTGTTTGCGCGGTGAGCATTCGATGTGCAGAAGGGTGGTCACGTGAAGCCTCGGCAGTCGGTGGAGTGAGTGAGAGGCATTGCAACATAGCTCTCTTCAAACTATAAATCGTGAATAAATCATCCATTGATCACGTATCTAACTATGTTTGACGCCCTGCTGCTCAAGACCTTTGTGACCGTTGTCGATGAGGACGGCTTCAGTCGTGCCGCAGAAAAACTGCATCTGACCCAATCGGCGGTCAGCGGCCATCTGCGCCGACTCGAAGAACAAATCGGCAAACCGCTGCTCAAGCGCACCACTCGTTCTCAGCAACTCACCGCCGACGGCGAGCGTTTGATCGCCTATGCGCGGACGATTCTGGCGCTGAACCGCGATGCCTGGGCGCAGCTCAAGCGCACGCCGTTTCAGGGGCGGGTGCGGATTGGCGTGTCTGAGGATTTTGTCGAGGCGCGGTTGCTGCGCGCGTTGCAGGATTGCGCGGCGCAGCATCCGGGGATGGAGATCGATGTGCAGGTGAACATTCCGGGGACGTTGCTGGGCCAGATGCGGCAGGGTGATCTGGAAATGGTCATCGGCTCGCTGTGCGAAACCGGCGAGTCGGGGCGTTTGCTTTGGCAAGAACCACTGGTGTGGGCGTGGGCCGCGCAACCCGTGATTCAACTGCCGACGCCATTGCCGCTGGCGCTGTTTCCGGAACCATGTCCGTATCGTGAAGCAGCGCTGACGCGTTTGGCTCAGGCGGGCATTTCCCAGCGCACCGCGATGCTGTGCTCGAGCACCGCCGGGTTACGCGCGGCGGCGCAGTCAGGATTTGCCGTGGCGCCGATGCCGGCGAGTCAGGTGGGGCAGGGGTTGGCAGCGCTGGGCGCGGAACAGGGCTTGCCGGATTTGCCGGATGCGCAGTTCCGCTTGTTTGTCGCACCTCACGCTGATCCGCAGATAATCGATGCGGTATCGCAGGTGATCGTCGAATTTTGCTCGGCGCGGCGGCAGTAATCGGGGCTAGAGGCCGAGGCCTTCCTGCACCGCCTGCAAAAGATTGTTTTCGGTCAGCGCGATGGCATCCAACTGCTGGCCCGTTTCAATCGACTGCACCCACCAATGGCTTTCACCGTGTTCATCCACGGTACGCAGCAGATAGGTGTCCGTGGCTGACGGGATGATCTGCACCCGCCCGGCGCCATCCTCGGTAAACCGTGCGATGGGATCAAATGTCAGGCTTCGATCATTGGCTTCGATCACCAATTGGTCGATGGCGTAATCGTGGGATTCACCATCGGGTGAAGTTTCGCAAACGTGGGTCGGATTGCGGCGAATCTTCAGGCCGACTTCGATCACCGGTTTCAGCCACTCTTCGATACGGTGGAACAGGCTGTCTACCTGCTTCGGCCAGCAATCGATCTCCAGCGCGGCATCGGCATGGGTGTGCCGGGTTTGCTTGAGTTTGGCGGCGAGTTCGTCTGCTTTACTCATTTCGGATCCCTTGGTTTGATGTCTGCCTGTTAATCGTAGACCTTACAACGGCGTGCGGCGTTGCCTTGCGTCATGCGCTTGCAACACAAGCATGGCGAAATCAGCGCTGGCCAAGTCTGGTCAGGATCGAAAACCACGGACGCAGGCGTCCCAAAGGAGTGGGTACATGAAAAAGCTGTTTACAATTTTGGCAGTGATTGCGCTGACGGCCGGTAGCATCGGTTTGAGTTCGGCGCGGCAATCACAGTCGAGCAAAGCCCAGGCGGAATCGGTGGCGGGGGTATTCGATTACTACCTGCTGGCGTTGTCCTGGTCGCCGACCTTTTGTTTGACGCACAAGGACGACTCGCAGTGCACGGGCAAGGGCTACGGCTTCGTGCTGCACGGTTTGTGGCCGCAATACGCCAAGGGTGGCTGGCCTGAATCCTGCCCGCCGCTGACTGCGCTGAACGCGGCGCAAACCACCCAGGGATTGACGCTGTTCCCGACCAAAAAACTGCTCGACCACGAATGGTCCAAGCACGGCACCTGCAGCGGCCTCGGCGCAATGGGCTATCTGGATGAAGCGGACAAAGCCGTGGCGGCGGTGAAAATCCCCGATGAACTGCAACCGTTCAGCAGTTCCTATTACTTCGAAGCCCAGGAAATCGCCGACCTGTTCCGCAAGGCCAACCCGGGCATTCCGGCGGATGGCATCGCCGTCATTTGCAGTGGCCCGGAGTTGTCGGAAGTACGCGTGTGCATGGGCAAGGATCTGCAGTTCGGCGCGTGTGGCAAGGGCGTGAAAACCCAGTGCCGGGCGGGGGATATTCGGGTGCCGCCGTCGCGTTGACAGGCCTGAGTGTATCGGCTGAACACTAAACCTGTGGCGAGGGCTTAAGATCCCTCGCCATAGGGCTTTCGGCAAGCCTGAGTCATCAGATACCCGTCTGCATCCACGGCCAACTCTCCCCGCAAAAATTCCATCAACCCACGCTGCGACCCGCTCAAAAAGCCTTCACAACTGACTAACCCTAAAGAGGCAATCGAAAATAAATCTGCGAACAGCGATCATCCAAACTCGCTGCGCGCCGATATAACTGGGTGGGACCTAGGCGTTTGCCCCCTACATCCCGGTGGGCTACGCTCACAAACATAAGGGTTTTCCCGCTGGCGCCCTTGTCGTACCTGCCCAGGACTTGCTTTTGCCTATCCCCATTCACGACCCGCAACAGGCCCCCGGCGCGCTTAAACGCCTGCCGTTACGCAAAGCCGCGGTGCTGTTTATCGTTGCAGTGAGTCTGTGCCTGTGCGGTTTGCTGTACCTGCAACTGGAGCAGTCGCGACGGCAGGATCTGGCGGTGGCGAAGGTGGCTTCGAGCAACCTGACCCGGGCGATGGCGCAGCAGGCGGAGGACACATTCCTCGCCGCCGATCTGGTGATGACCAGCCTGGTCGACTGGATTCAGGACGACGGCTACGGCGCCGCGCAGAAACCGCGTTTACAAAGAACTTTTGCCCGACGGGTGCAGCAACTCGATCAGTTGCACGGGGTGTTCCTGTTCGATCGCGAAGGCCAATGGGTGATTACCTCGTTTGCCGATCTGCCCCGTGGCAATGGCGTGGCGGACCGCGAGTACTTCAAGTTTCACCAGCAGAATGCCTCGACGCTGGCGCACATCGGTCCGGCAATCCGCAGCCGCGAGAACGGCGAGTGGGTCATCCCGATCTCCAAGCGCGTCAATGATCATGCCGGCAATTTTCAGGGGGTGTTGCTGGCCGGGATCAAGATGTCGTACTTCGACCGCTTCTTCGAAAGCTTCAGCCTCGATGACCAAGGCATCATGTTTCTCGGTCTGAGCGACGGCACCTTGCTCGCCCGCCGTCCGTTCGATGAAAACCTGATCGGCACGTCGCTGGCGCAAGGGCGGATTTATCGCACGTTGCTGCCCGAGGCCGCTGCCGGCACGGCGATGATCGATTCGGTGGTCGATGGCGTTGTGCGTTTGTACGGCTATCGGCGCTTGGCGGCGTATCCGCTGGTGGTGTCGGCGGCGACCTCGCGCGACACGATTCTCAAGGGCTGGTACGAGCGCGCGTTTCAGTCGAGTGTGATTGTCGCCCTGGTGATTCTCGGCATCGGCCTGTTTGGCTGGGTGTTCATTCATCAGGTGCGTGACGGCGAACGGATCGAGAAAAACCTGCGCAAGGCGCAGCGCACGCTGGAGCAGATCGCGACCCACGACAGCCTGACCGGGCTGGCCAATCGACGTCTGTTCGAGCGTTCGCTGGAGATCGAATTCGCCCGTGGCGCGCGGCAGGTCAGCCCGGTCAGCCTGATCATGCTCGATATCGATTTCTTCAAACGCTACAACGATGCCTATGGTCATGTCGCCGGCGATCATTGTCTGACTCAGGTCGCCCAGGTGCTGCAGACGTGCTGCCAACGCAAGTCGGATCTGGCGGTACGCTACGGTGGTGAAGAGTTTGCGGTGTTGTTGCCGGGCACTGACATCAACGGCGCGCTGGCGATTGCCGGACAGATCCGCCGCAGTGTGATCGACAAGCACATCATCCACAGCGGCTCGCCGACCGGGTATCTGACGGTGAGTCTGGGCTGTTATTCGTTTATTCCGAGCGGCAATGACAGTCCGGAAGTGTTTATCCAGCGTGCCGATGCGGCGCTGTATCAGGCAAAAAATGCCGGACGCAATCGTGCGGCAGTGTTGTCGCTGGACAGCGGCCTGGCCGAGTTGATGCGCTCCGATCGCTGACCCAGAGCCTGGCACAAACCCTACGGTTGAGAGGGTATTGTGTGATTGTCGCAGGAACTTGTGGGAGCTGGCTTGCCAGCGATAACGGTCGGTCAGTCAAGGAAGATGTTGACTGTGCTGACGCTATCGCTGGCAAGCCAGCTCCCACAGTGATTTTCATCAAGCCAAGGTTATGTGAATACCCATACAACCGAGGGTTTTCACCACGGGTGGCTCTTGTTCGTTCAGCCGCCCGTGCCACCGCCCGCACCGCCAGTCCCGCCACCTGCCGAACCGGTGCCGCCGCCAGCCCCCGAACCCGAACCGCTGGCGCCGCCGTTGGTGCCGGTACCGGAACCGGCACCGTCGGAGCCATTACCGCCCGAAGGCGCGCCCGGCGTGTTATCCGGTGGCATGGTCGAACCGCTCGTAGCGCCGGATTTGGTGCCGGTGGCGTCAGCGCCATCGTTGGCGGCGAAGCTGGCGGCCGAGGCGCTGGCCAGCAGGCCGGCGAGTAATAACGAGGTAAGTTTGCGCGTGATCATGATCAGTCTCCAGAAAGGGTCTGTACCTGATATTGGTCTGACGCGCAGACCCCTTGGTGCCGGGCGGCTGACGAGCGGTCAGCGGTGAAACCGAGTGGCCTACTGATCTTCTGGAATATTGGCTATTTGTCGAACCGGGTGTGAGGGCTAACGTAGCCACACATTCACTTGCTACCCGGAGCTACCATGCAACCTCGTACCGATTTCTACACCGCCTCCCCAGACGCCTTGAAAGCGATGATGGCTCTGGAAACGGCTGTGTCCAGACTGCCGCTGGAAAAAACCCTGATCGAGCTGGTCAAGCTGCGCGCTTCGCAAATCAACGGCTGCGCATTCTGCATCGACATGCACACCACCGATGCGATCAAGGGCGGCGAAACCCCGCGTCGGCTGTTCGCGGTGACCGCATGGCGTGAAGCGCCGTTCTTCAGCGACCGCGAACGCGCCGCGCTGCTGTGGACTGAATCGCTGACGCAACTGAGCCTGACCCACGCCCCGGACGAAGATTACGATGTGGTCGCGGCGCAGTTCACGCCCAAAGAAATGGTCGACCTGAGCGTGGCGATCAACACCATCAACAGCTGGAATCGTCTGGCGGTGGGCTTCCGCAAAATCCCACAGGCTTAAGCTGCCCACAATCCTCTGTAGGAGCTGCCGAAGGCTGCGATCTTTTGACTTTGCTTTTAAAAGACAAGATCAAAAGATCGCAGCCTTCGGCAGCTCCTACAGGAGGCATCAATGCCCATCCGCACTCGGCGCCGCCGGTGGTTGCACTTTGCGCATCAAGGGCACCATCGCGGTGGCGATGACGAAGCATGCCCCGATCATCAAAAAGGTGTCGCCGTAGGTCTGGGTTTGCGCCTCGCGGTAAGTCAGCAGCCACAACTGGCGCAGGCTGGCGGTGACACCGATGTCGCCGCTCTGGCCCAGACTCGCGAGGTTGCCGCCGACCTGCGCCAGCCACTGATTCATCGCTTCATTGCTGCTGTTCAAGTGTTCGGCCAACCGCGTGAAGTGCAGGTTGGTGCGGTCATTGAGAATCGTCGCACACGCCGCAATACCAATCGCCCCACCCAGATTGCGCATCAGATTGAACAACCCCGACGCATGCTTCAAACGTGCCGGCGCCAACCCTCCCAAGGTCAATGTCACAGCTGGCGGCACCGCCAGTTGCTGGGCAATTCCGCGTAACGCTTGCGGTAGCATCAACTCGCCGGCACCCCAGTCGTGGGTGATCGGGCTGAACTCCCACATCGACACCGCGAACAGGCCCAGACCGATCATCATGATCCAGCGCAGGTCCATGCGATTGGCCAGAAAGGCATACAACGGAATCGCCATGATCTGGAACACGCCGGTGGAGAAAACCGCCAGACCAATGTCCAGTGCGCTATAGCCGCGCACCCGGCCGAGGAATAGCGGCGTCAGGTAAATCGTCGCGAACAGGCCAATGCCAGTGACGAACGAAAAGAAACAGCCGAGGGCGAAATTGCGATCCTTCAACGCACGCAGATCAACGATCGGATTGGCCACGTGCAAGGTGCGGCCAATGAAAGCCAATCCGGCGAGGCCGCTGATCCACGCGGTCGTCAGAATGGTCTGATCGCTGAACCAGTTCCAGCGCGGGCCTTCTTCGAGGGTGTATTCCAGGCAACCAAGGAACAGCGCGAGAAACACCATGCTCAGATAGTCCGCGCCTTTGAGCAGGGACAATTCCGGTTGGTCGATTTTCACCAGCATCGGCACCGCAACGGCAACGAAAATCCCCGGCACCAGGTTGATATAGAACAGCCAGTGCCACGAGGAAATATCAGTAATCCAGCCGCCGATCACCGGCCCCAATGTCGGCGCCAGTGACGCGACTGCGCCGATGGTCGCGGCGGCAATCACCCGTTGTTTGCCGGTGAAGAAAAAGAACGCGGTGGTAAACACCAGCGGGATCATCGAGCCGCCAAGAAAACCTTGCAGCGCCCGAAAGGCAATCATGCTCTGGATATTCCAGGCCACACCGCAGAGCAAACTGGCGAGGGTGAAGCCGACCGCCGAAGCGCAGAACAACCAGCGTGTGGAAAACACCCGCGACAGCCAGCCGGACAGCGGAATCACGATGATTTCGGCGATCAGGTAACTGGTCTGCACCCACGCGGTTTCGTCGGTGCCGGCGGACAGCCCGCCGCCGATATCGCGCAGCGACGCCGAGACGATCTGGATATCCAACAGCGCGATGAACATGCCGATGCACATGGTTGCGAAGGCGAACACCTTGGTCGCGGTCTCCATGTCCGCCGCATTGAATGGTTGTGCGGGAGCGGCGAGGGCGTTGCTCATGGCGCGACGGCCACGGCGCTGGTTTCCGGTTGCGCGCGGGTGTCGACTTCTGCCGTCACCGACAGGCCCGGACGCAAGTGACCGAGCACGCCGTCGGCCGGGTCGAGGAGGATGCGCACCGGCACGCGCTGGACAATTTTGGTGAAGTTGCCGGTGGCGTTTTCCGGTGGCAGCACGCTGAACTGTGAGCCGGTCGCGGGGGCGAGGCTGTCGAGGCGACCGTGGAATTCCTGACCGGCGAGCACGTCGGCACGGATGCTCACGCGCTGCCCGGGTTTCATCCGCGCCAATTGGTCTTCCTTGAAATTGGCATCGACCCACAGGCCGCTGGCCGGCACCACTGACAACTGTTGTGAACCGGCCTGGGCATAGGCGCCGACCCGTGCGCGACGGTTGCCGATCACCCCATCGACCGGCGCGCGCAGTTCGGTGTAGCCGAGGTTCAGTTGTGCCAGATCACGTTCGGCGCGGGCTTGTTGAAGGGCGGCGCGGGCCTGTTGTTTCTGGGTGTCGATCACCGCCAGTTGGCGTTGCGCGGCGAGCAGTTCGGCCTGGGCGCGGGCGCTCAGGGCTTGCGCGGTTTTGAAGGTGGCGTCGGCGCGTTGTGCGCTTTCTACCGACACGGCATTGGTGGTCACCAGGCGTTTGTAGCGCGCGTTGTCATCCCGTGAACGTGCGGTTTCCGCACCGGCAGCATCGATGCCGGCGCGGGCCTGGCCGATCACCGCTTGTTGCAGTTGTTCGGTGGCGTCGAGGTTGGCCAGCAGGGCTTCTTCGGCGGCCACTGCGCCTTCGGCCTTGGCGAGGTTGGCGCGATAGTCGCGGGCGTCGAGACGAATCAGCACGTCGCCAGCCTTGACGTGCTGGTTGTCGCTGACCAGCACTTCGTCGATGTAACCGGCGACTTTCGGCCCGATCACCGTGACGTCGCCACCAATATAGGCATCGTCGGTTTCTTCGAGAAAACGCCCGGCGCCCCACCAGTGCACGGCGTATACACCGGCGAAGATCAGCGCGAGCAATCCGGCGCCGGGAAGCAGCAAGCGTTTGAGCAGGGGAGGCCTGGTCTTCACCACAACAGGTTCGAGGGTGGGCATGCTGGTCATGGCGGATTACCTGAGTAAGCGGATCGTTATTACGGCTGTAATATGACGTAGGTAATATTTGGTGGCAAATTATTTCTGATGCCGATCGTCAGTTGCTCACTTGAGCCAGTGGCCCGGTGTACTGCCGGTCATGGATTTGAAGAAGGCGATAAAGGCGCTGTCGCTGGCAAAACCCGATTCAAAAGCGCAGTAACTGAGGCTGCGTCCAGTGGCGAGCAACTCCATGGCGCGCATCAAGCGCCACTGCTGGCGCCATTGCTGATAACTCATGCCGGTTTCGCGCTGGAAGATCCGCCCGATGGTGCGGCTGCTGGCGCCGATCTGCTGCTCCAGCACTTGCAGCTCCGGCGGCAGCCGTTCGGGCGTTTTCAGTAATGGCGCCAGGCGTTTGTCCTGAGGTAACGGCAACAGCAGCGGTTGCTGCGCCGCTTCAGCGATTTCGCTCAGGCACAGGCCGAGCAGGTGGGCGAATTTGCCCAGCTGCCAATCGGTGGCGAAATCGGCCAGCGCCATCGGTTCGAGCACGGCGCGCAACAAAGGGCTGACTTCGATCACGCAGACTTGTTGCGGCAGCTTGGCGCACAGCTCGGGGATCAAGTAGATGGAGCGGTAATCGACACTCTGCTGCATCACCGCGCGATGGCTGACACCCGGCGGAATCCACGCCGCCCGCGACGGCGGCAACAGGCACAGTTGCTGCGCCAGGGTAATCCGCGTGCAGCCTTGTCGCGTGTACAGCAGTTGCCCGCGTTGATGGCGGTGCAAACCGGAGTCGTGATTGCCCAGGGTCGAGGCGATACCGATTACCGGTGCCTGAAAGCGATCAGCGTCAAATGTTGCGTGGGTATCGAGCCAAGCCATGGGTTGTCCGATTTCATCGATAAATTGGCAGGATTCGGATAATACGCCACTCAGCGATTCTTAAAATCCTCGGCGGTTTATGCGAGGAGTTATGAAGAATGAACAACAGACATTTCCTGTGGCTGGCGATTGCGCTGCTGATGTTTCCGCAGATCGCACAAACCCTCTACAGCCCGGCGCTCGGTGATATAGGGCGGGTGTTTAATGTTGGCCCGCAAGCGGCGGCGCAGACGTTATCGGTTTATTTCCTAGCGTTCGCCGTCGGTGTGGTGGTGTGGGGGCGTTTATGTGATCGCATCGGTCGGCGCCCGGCGATGCTCGCGGGTCTGGCGATCTATGCCGCAGCGACGCTGTTCGGCTTGCGGGTCAACAGCTTCAACGGCTTGTTACTGGCGCAGATGCTGGCGGCGTTCGGTGCCGCTGTGGGCTCGGTGGTCACACAAACGGTGTTGCGCGACCGCTTCAACGGCACAGAACTGGCGCAGGTGTTTTCCTTGGTGGGCATGGCGCTGGCGGCCAGTCCGGCGATTGGTTTGTTCACTGGCGCCAGTCTGGTTCAGGCCTTCGGTTATCGCGGTGTGCTCGCTGCGTTGCTGGTGCTGGCAACGCTGTTGTGGCTATGGAGTTGGTACAACTTGGCGGAAACCCGGACAGCGCCAACCGGCCATGTCGGTCTGTTCGAAACCCTCGGGCGCATGTTGCGTGACCCGGGAATCTGGCGCTCGGCGCTGTGGATCGCGTCATTCAACGTGGCGTTGTTCAGTTATTACAGCCTCGCTCCGTTCATGTTTCAGCGGCTGGGGGTGGACGCCAGTGTGTTCGGTTACAGCGGCGTGATCCTCGCGTTGGGCTCAGGTTTTGGAGCATGGCTCAACCGGCGTTTAATAACCGCCGGCTTCAACCCCATGCAATTGATTCGCCTCGCGGGCGGCACCGCGTTGCTCGGTGGTATCGGCGTGTGGTCGCTGCAGAACAGTGTCGCGTTCGTCCTGCCGATGCTGCTGGTGGTATTGGCGTTTGGCCTGGCGATTCCGAACGTGCTCGGTTCGGCGTTAGCGAATTACGCGGATCGGCTGGGCACCGCCGGGGCGTTATTGGGCTTGATGTATTACCTGCTGATCGGCGCGGGGCTGATGCTCGCCGGCTGGTTTCAAGCCCTCGGGGAAACCCTGATAGCGTGCAGCACCGTGGCCTTGCTGCTGACAATAAAGCCAGGCAAAGCAATTGTTTAAGAAATGTAAGCGCTGTAGGAAGCGTCTTGCTTTTGTGTGGGATGGCTCCGACTATCACGATCATTGATGACATGGCATTACGCCATTTGATGATCGCAAGGATGTTGCGTGCCGTTTCCGTTTCGCGCTGTTTTTCGCCGTCGTTCCCCGCTTTGCCCGCTGTTGTCGGCCTTTGTGTTGAGTGTGTGTGCCTCCTCGATTGAAGCCGCCGAACCTGTAGCGCCGGGCCAGGAAGTGCTGCGCCAGCAGCAACAGCAACAGCGCGATCTGCAACAACTGCAACTTGAACAGAGAAAACGGCAATTGGAGCGTGGCGCGTTCGGCCCGACGCCGATCACCCCAGCCATCCCGCAAACCGTTGCCCCCGATGAACGTTGCTGGCCATTGAGCGGTACGCGCATCGGTGGTGTCACGCTGATCGACAGCGACAAGCTCAATGCGCGGATCAAACCGCTGCTGGCGCCATGCATGGGCGTCGGCCAGATCAATCATCTGCTGGCGACCATCACCGCGAGCTACGTCGAGAAGGGCTACATCGCCAGCCGCCCATACTTGGTCAGCGCACCGGCAGCCGGGCAGTCACTGGATATCCGCGTTGACGAAGGCTACATCGAGTCCATCGAACTGGCCGATCAGAGTCTGCCGGTGTCCCTCGGCGGCGCGTTTCCGAACATGCTCGGCGAGCCGCTGAACCTGCGCGATCTGGAGCAGGGCCTTGATCAACTGAATCGCCTGCGCTCGATCGATCTCACCGCCGATATCGCTCCCGGCAGCCAGCCCGGTGCCTCGCGGATCATCCTGCGTTCGCGCACCTCCGCGCATTCGCGCTGGGCCTTGAACGCAGGGATCGACAACCTCGGCAGCGCCAGTACCGGGCGCGACCGCGACACCGTCAGCCTCAGTCTCGATAGCCCGCTGCAACTCAACGACCTGTTGAGCCTCAGCGCCAGCGACACCCTCAATCAGGGTGACCGCTACAACCGCAATGCCAGCCTGTATTACGCGATCCCTTACGGCTACTGGACTTATAGCGTGTTCGCCAGCCACGCCGAATACCGTGCGCCGTTCAAACTGCCAAGCGTGACTTTCCACAGCACCGGCATCACCGATCAGGTCAGCCTGCGCGCCGACCGCGTGCTGTGGCGCGACCAGAGTCGCCAGCTCAGCGCCAACCTGCAACTGGCGCACAAGGATGTCGACAGCTATCTGCAAGACGTTCGCCTCGGTATTCAGAGCCCGACCCTCACTGTGGCCGAGGCTGGGCTCAATCTGTTCTGGCTCGACCGCGCGGTGTGGAACCTCGACGTCAATTACGCCCAGGGGCTGCGCTGGTTTGGCGCCGACGACGATTCACAGCAGCAGATCAACAACCTGCCCAAGGCGCAGTTCCGCAAGTACCGCGCCGGCCTCAGTCAGTGGCGCAATGGTCAGCTTGGCGCGCAGGTCTGGCAGTGGCAGAGCCAGCTTAATTTGCAGTACAGCCCGGATCCGTTGCCGGCCATCGAACAATTGCTCGGCACCGACGATTCGGCGGTGCGCGGTTATCGGGTCAGCAGTGCCTCCGGCGCCAGCGGTGCGATCTGGCGCAACACCTTGCGCTTGCCTTTGCGCACTGAGTGGCCGGTGCAGATCACCCCGCGCGCGGGCCTCGACCACGGCTGGATCAAGGCCGATCACGGCGCTCAGGGCCAGCGCCTGAGTGGCGCCAGTGTCGGCGTGAATCTGGGCTGGAAGAACCTGCAAGTGGATGTCGATTACCAACGCGCGCTTAACACGCCGAACGGTCTGCAGCACGAGCCTGAAACCTGGCTGATGCGCGTGGGCCTGCAAATCTGAACAACGCAGTGAACAAACAGCCGTCGGATCTGAGCGCGTCAGCCACGGCCAAGACTAAACGCGCAACGTGATGCCGTACTCACATGGAGACGTTTTTATGCCAGCACACACCTTTGCATTTCATCTTTCGCCTCGGGGCAAATTGCGCTGGGCGATTGCCAGCCTGTTCTTCGCCGTGCACCTGCCGAGCGCGCTCGCCGGTGGCGTCGTGGTCGCCCCGGGACCCGGCGGCACCGCGCAATTGCAGACCCAGGGCGGTGTGCCCATCGTCAACATCGTTGCGCCCAACGGTTCGGGCCTGTCGCACAACCAATTCCTCGACTACAACGTCGACCGCCAAGGCCTGGTGCTGAACAACGCCCTGCAGGCCGGGCAGTCGCAACTGGCCGGGCAACTGGCGGCCAACCCGCAACTGCAAGGCCAGGCCGCGAGCGTGATCCTCAACGAAGTGATCAGTCGCAACCCGTCCGCCATCAACGGCGCGCAGGAGATCTTCGGCCGCGCAGCCGATTACGTGCTGGCCAACCCCAACGGCATCTCGGTCAATGGCGGCAGTTTCATCAACACGCCGAACGCCAATCTGGTGGTCGGTCGTCCGGAATTGAATGACGGCAAACTGCAAAGCCTGAACAGCCGCGACGCCAGCGGTCAGTTGCAGATTCAAAACGGTGGCCTGCGCAATGGCGAGGGCTCGATCAACCTGATCGCGCCGCGTATCGACAGTCAGGGCGCGATCACTGCGCGCGATCAGTTGAACCTTACGGTGGGACGCAATCAGGTGGATTACGCCAGCGGTCAGGTGAAAGCCGTGGATCCGGCGGGCAACACATCTGATCAACGCATCGACGCCAGCCTGTTCGGCGCAATGCAGGCCGGGCGCATCAATATTGTCAGCACCGCCGAAGGTGCCGGCGTGCGGGTGGGCGCGGTGCAAGTGACCGGGCGTGACGGCGTGCAGATTCGCTCGGCCGGTGACCTCAGTGTCAGCGGTGAAGCGGTGGCCAACAGCCTCGACGTGACCCGCGCCGGTATCCGCAGCAGTCAGGGCGATGTCGCTTTGCACAGCGGCAAGGATCTGACGTTGGCGGCTACCGATGTCAGCGCTCGCGACGTCGCCGTTGACGCGAAACGCAACCTGACCTTGTCGACGGTCGAAAGCCGCAAGCTTCAGGAAAAGCGCGAAAACTGGAACAACAGCACCATCGGCATCACCTGGGAAACTTACGATCGCACCCAGACCGACAGCGAATCGCGGCAGCATGGCAGCCAGATTATCGCCAGCCGCGATGCGAAACTGTCGTCCGGTAAAGACACCGAGCTGAAAGCCGCCAAGGTCGAAGCCGCGAAAAGTCTCGACGTGCAAAGCGGCGGTGATCTGCGCCTGACCGCCGCCACTGAAAGCCACACGCAAACCGATCAAGGCAACCACCGTAAACACCTGTGGAAAGCCGACTGGAACAGCAGCAGCGAAGAGCAGCGCAGCGTCACCAGCCAGTTGAAGGCCGGCAACATTGCCCTGCAAACCGCCGCGTTGTTGCGCTCAGAAGGCGCCGAGTTGACCAGCGCTGGCGACGTGCAACTGGCCGGTAAACAAGTGGAAATCAGCACCACCACACGGACCCATCGCAGCAGCGACAACCGTTACTCTGGTGACCTGGTTGGCGGTGGTTTCTTCGGCAAGACCGGCGATGCCGACAAGGGCAAGACCCAGCATCAGGGCAGCAAAATCAACGCCAGCGGCAAACTGATCGTCAAGGCTGACGATGTGCGCATCAGCGGCAGCCAGGTGCGTGGCGGCACCGACGCCAGCGTGATCAGCGATAAAGGTTCGCTGATCATCGACGGCGTGCAGGACTCCTCGCACAGCAACAACCACGACAAGGACAGCAAGTTCTTCGGCATCACCAAGGACGAGTCGCGGCAGAACAGCAAAGACAGCAGCACCGTGCGCAGTGAACTGGTGTCCGACAGCAACCTCAAGCTCAAGAGCGCCAAGGACATTGCAGTGGCCGGCTCGACGGTCAAGGCTGACGGGGCGCTGACGGCCGACGCGGCGGGTGACGTCAATGTGCATTCGGCGCAGAACACTCACGACAGCACTGACACCACGCAAACCCGTGGCTTCGATGCGTACGCCAAAGAGCAAGCGCCGGAGCAGTATCGCGCCGGGATTCACTACGAAGACAAACAGCAAACCGTCACTAGCAACGACGTCACCCAGCAAGGCTCCAGCCTTAGCGGCGGCAGTGTGCAGGTGAAGGCGGGCGGTGACGTGACGCTCAAAGGCGCGCAAGTGAAATCCACTGCTGGCGATACCACGCTGAGCGGCAAAAACGTCTCGTTGCTCGCGGAAGCCGACAGCCACAAAACCTCCACCGACACCTCCAGCACCGGTGGCGGTTTCTACTACACCGGCGGCCTCGACCGTGCCGGCAGTGGCGTCGATTTCGCCCACCGCACGGCGCAGGATTCGACCAGCAAAACCACTGCGCAAACCAGCAGCGTACAGAGCAGCGGCAGCCTGACGATCAATGCCGACAAACTCGCTACCGAAGGCGCGCAGCTCAAGGCTGGCAACGGTCTGAATGTTGCCGCCAACGAGATCGACAATCGCGCGGCCAGCAACAGCGAAAGCAGCACGCACAACGACAGCAATTGGTCGGCGGACATCGGCGCCAACGTCGAGTACAAGGACATCGCCCGGCCGATCGCGGGCGCAGTCAAAGACGTGCTCAACGGCAAGGTGCCGGACAAGGACTCGCTGGCCAATCTCGGTCAGCCGAATGTCGGCATAGACGTCGCAGTCGGTCATGGCAGCACCAGCAAAACCGAGCAAAACAACAACGCTGTGGTCAGCCGTTTTGACGGCGGCACTGTCGATGTGAAAACCACCGGCACGCTGCACGACCAAGGCACGCAATACAACGCCAGCGCCGGCCAAGTGAACATCAGCGCTGACCAACTGCTTGCCGATGCCGCCAGCAACACACACAACAGCAGCGCTAACGCGGTGGATGCCAAGGTCGATGTGCGCGTCTACACCAAGACCGGTGAAGACGTGAATGTCGCCGGCAGTGGCGCGGGTGGCAGCAGTGCGTCGAGCAAGGACAACTCCAGCGCGGTGGTTGGCGGTTACGCCGGCAGCCAGGGTGTGAACATCAAGGTCGGCGGCGATGCGCAGTTCGAAGGCAGCCGTTTAAATGGCGGGCAGGGCGGTGTGAGCATCAACACCGGCGGTGATCTGGCGCTGAATCAGGCCAACGACCGCCAGAGCAACAATGACAGCAGCCTGCGCGGCAATGGCTCGCTGACGGTCGGCACCTTGCCGGGCACCGATGGCACCAACGTCGACCTCGGCGCCGGTTTCCAGCTCGATCACACCGGCAAGCAGACCACTGATACCCAAGCCCACGTTGCCAACATCTCAGGCAACGGTCCGGTGCAGTTGAGCAGCGGCGGCAATCAGGTGCAGCAAGGCACGAAAGTCGACAGTGCTGGCGCCATCGATCTGCACGCTGACGGTAAGCTCGATCTGCAAGCCGCAACCGACACTCACACCGCGACCGGCAGTAACCTCGGCGGCGGCCTGAAGGGCGGCGGCAGCAAAACCAGCAGCGAGAAGAGCCGTGATCAGGGCGGCAATCTGAGTGGCAACTTCAACATCGGTCGGGTCAACGAGGAGTCGAAAACCCTTACCGGTGGCCAGCTCAGCAGCCAGAGCGGCGTCGCGCTGAGCGGTGATTCGATTCATCTGCAAGGCACGCAAGTCAGCGCACCGAACGTCAGCATCGACGCGCAGAAGGGCGGCTATGTGCAGGAGTCGGCGGAGTCCACCGACAGCCGCAATAACTGGAATGTCGCGCTGAACGCCGGCGGCAACCTGAGCAGCAAAACCCCGACTGCCGCTGATGAGAAGGCCAGCAGCGATCACGGTTTCAATGCCGGGGCGAAAGTCGGTATCGATTACCTGCAAGGCAGCACGCAGCAGAACAGCCAGATCAAGGCTGACGGCGTGGTGCTGAACAGCGCCGGTGATGCACAGCTGGCAGGTGCGCGGATCGACGCTAAAGATGTCAGCGGCAAGGTCGCGGGTGATCTGAGCGTCGAAAGCCGTCAGGACTCAAGCAACCACGCCAAGGTCGATGTCGATCTGGGCCTGACTGCGAAGAAAAATCCACCGAGCGACAAAGAGAAACTCGCCAGCACCGACTACAAACCGACGCTGAAAGCGCAGGGTGAGTACGCCCACAAAGACAGCGTGGCGCAAGCCGCCGCGATCAATGCCAGCCAGAGCGTGAACCTCGCGGTTGACGGCGGCACGCAACTGACTGGCGCGCGGATTTCGGCGACGCAAGGGAAGGTCGATCTGGGTGGTTCGAAGGTCAGCAGCACCGATCTGAGCAACCGCGATTATGGCGTGAAGGCCGGGCTGGACTTGCCGCATAAACCCGAGGAAAACGCACCGAAGGTTTCCCTGGAAAACGGCAACCTGAAAGTCGGCCCGGTCACCCTGAGCGGGCATCTGGACACCCAGACCCTGCAAGCCGGGATCGACGAAAAAGGCTGATCCAATGGCCAGTGGTGGATGCACTTGAACCTGCATCCATCACCGAACCCTGTGGGAGCGAGCCTGCTCGCGAAAGCGTCCGGTCGGTCGATGCATTAAGTGACTGATGTAGCGCCTTCGCGAGCAGGCTCGCTCCCACATTGTTTTGCGCCGGGCGTTAAATCTCGCGCATCATGCGCGACCTTAAAGACGCCAGGGAGGCAAACAATGAAAACGGCATTCGTCGCTGTACTCGCGGCTTTGTTGATCGCCCAACCATCCGTGTCCTTCGCGGATAACAGCAACGGCAAAAACCTCTATTCACAGCGCTGCGCTGTGTGCCACGGCGCCGATATCAAAGGAACAGGGCCACTGGCGCACAAAAGCAATCCGCCCACTCCTGACCTGACAACGCCTGCGTTCAAAAAACGCCTGAATGAATATCCGGGCGTGATTGTGTCGTCGATCATCCTTCGGCCGAACGGCAACCTGATTCCGAAAACGTTGCAGGAGAACGGGGTAAAGATACCGCCACACGCCTGGAGCGTTAAGGATCTGCGCGATCTGCATGAATACATGAGCGGCGTGATTGCGCTAAAACGCTGATCTTCAGTTGCTGCGCGGACAGTCGGTCGAGGAATCCATTGCTTCGGCTTAATGGTAACCATTACTATTCACGCCCTTTCCTCAGCACGCCGCCCAAACCCCCATGCGTCCCCGCAGACCCGGCTTTTTCGAGCATTACGAAGAGTTGATCGGCACCTGGACTCGTCGCCTGCGCAACCGCGCGCAGGCCGAGGATCTGGCGCACGACACTTTTGTACGGGTGCTTGAGTCGGATTCGGCGGCGGTGCAGCAGCCACGGGCGTATTTGCACCAGACCGCGCGCAATATCGCGGTCGACGGCTATCGGCGCGAGGATCGGCGCGGCGCCATGGAGTTGCAGGCCATCGATCACAGTGAGTCGTCGTCCGGCGACCCGGAGCATTACATGCAGGCGATCCAGCTGGCCGACTCCATCGAGCGGGCGCTCAGCGAGCTGCCGGTCAATTGTCGCAAGATCTTTGTCTGGCAGAAGATCGAGGGCCTGACCCAGGCGGAAATCGCCGAACGCCTGGGGCTGTCCAAGAACATGGTCGAAAAGTATATGATCCGCACCCTGCGGCATCTGCGTGATCGACTGGATGGTTTGCAATCGTGAATGTGCGTCATGGCAAAAAGATCGCAGCCTTCGGCAGCTCCTACAGAGGGCTGTGTGTATTTATATTCCCGGCCAAACAGGACATTCCATGATGGATACGCGTGATTGCGCGTGCGGGCAAACAACGGTGCGCGATGACGCGGCTCGCTGGTTTGTGCGTTTGCAGGAGCCGGCTATTGATGGCGACGAGCAGCAGCGCTTCGACGCGTGGCTGAATCAACATCCGCAACACCGTGATGAATTCCAGTTGCTGAAGGGCTTGTGGTCTGCGGCGGATTTGCTGCCGGCGCCACGCCTCCAAGCGCTTGTCGAAACACCGCCGAGCCGTCGCAAACGCCGTCCGTTGTTGCGTTATGCAGTGGCCGCCAGTGTGCTGGCGGTAGCAATTGGGCTGGGTTTGTTCAGTGGTTTGAATCATCCGGGCGGTTACCGCGCTGAATTCGCCACGGCGTTGGGCGAGCGTAAACACGTGGCGCTGCCGGACGGTTCGGTGATCGATCTGAACAGCCGCAGCCGCTTGCAGGTGCGCTATGAAAAAGATCGCCGAGTCATCGAGTTGAGCGAAGGCGAGGCGATGTTCAGCGTCGCGCACGATACTGCGCGACCGTTTGTGGTCGAGGCCGGCCATGGCAAAGTCACGGTCACCGGCACGCGTTTCGATGTGCGCCGTGATGTCACGCAAACCCGTGTGGCGGTGGAGCAGGGCACGGTGAAAGTGCAGGGGCGTGATGCAGCGGATGATCAGTTCATCAACCTGACAGCGGGCCTCGGCACCTATGTCGACGCGCAGGGCAAAGTCGCCGCTGCCTATGCGGTCAACGCGGCGGAACTGACGGCGTGGCGCGGTGGCAAACTGGTGTTCAACAACGCCAGCCTCAGCGAAGTGGTGGCCGAGGTGTCGCGCTATCGTGAGAAGCCGCTGACCGTGGCCAACCCGACCGTGGCCAGTCTGCGCCTGACCAGCGTGTTCAAATCCGACAACACCGACGCTTTGCTCAAAGCCTTGCCGAGCATCCTGCCGGTGGCCGTTCGCACCCTCGCAGATGGCAGTCAGGAAATAATCGCAAAATAAAATTCAGGTTTTTTTCGAGTTCATCGTCTTCCTGTTCAACTGCAACTGGTTTGCATTAACAGCCGCACACTCTTGCGATCCACAGGACTACGTACGACGTGAAAAACACCATTGCCAACAACAAAAAATCCCCTTGGTTACCGCTCGCTCTCGCGCTGGCGGTCAACGCTGCGATGCCGCTGGCCTTCGCTGGCGAAGCGATCCATATCCGCGCACAGCCACTGGGTCAGGCCCTCAGCGAACTCGGTCAGCAGACATCGCTGCAAGTGTTTTTCAGCCCGGACCTGGTCGCCGGCAAACAGGCGCCGGCGGTCGACGGCGATATCTCCCCGGAGCAGGCGCTGCGCCAATTGCTGCAGGGCAGTGGTCTGGATTATCAGATCAACGAAGGTTCGGTGACGCTGTCGCCAGCCGCGATTTCCGCCGCCGGTAACGGCCCACTGGAGCTGGGCGTGACCGACATCAAAGTGGTCGGCGACTGGCTCGGTGATGCCAACGCCGCCGTGGTGCAGAACCACCCCGGTGCGCGCACGGTGATCCGCCGCGAAGCGATGGTCGAGCAGGGCGCGATGAACGTCAGTGACGTGCTCAAGCGCGTGCCGGGTGTGCAGGTGCAGGACTCCAACGGTACCGGCGGCAGTGACATTTCCCTGAACGTCGGCGTGCGTGGTCTGACTTCGCGCCTGTCGCCCCGCTCTACCGTGTTGATCGATGGCGTGCCGGCGGCGTTCGCCCCTTACGGCCAGCCGCAACTGTCGATGGCGCCGATTTCCTCGGGCAACCTCGACAGCATCGACGTGGTACGTGGCGCCGGCTCGGTGCGTTATGGGCCGCAAAACGTCGGCGGGGTGATCAACTTCGTCACCCGGGCGATCCCGGAAAAAGCCACCGGCGAAATCGGCACCACCCTGGAAACCACTCAGTACGGTGGCTGGAAACACATCGACACCGCGTTCCTCGGCGGCACTGCCGACAACGGCATGGGCGTGGCGCTGCTGTATTCCGGTGTCAACGGTAACGGCTACCGCGAGCGCAACAACGGCAACGATATCGATGACGTGTTGCTCAAGACCCACTGGGCGCCCACCGACCAGGACGATTTCAGCCTCAACTTCCACTACTACGACGCCACGGCCGATATGCCCGGCGGTCTGACCCAGAAGCAGTACGACGATAAACCGTACGACTCGGTGCGTGACTACGACCAATTCACCGGTCGGCGCAAAGACGTGTCGTTCAAATGGATCCGTCAGATCGACGAACGCACCCAGGCGGAAATCCTCACCTATTACACCGACAGTTTCCGTGGCAGCACCATCGCCGCCCGCGATCAGAAAACCCTCAGCTCTTACCCGCGTTCGTATTACACGCTGGGCATCGAGCCACGGGTGTCGCGGGTATTCGATGTCGGCCCGACCACCCAGGAAGTCAGCGTCGGTTACCGTTACTTGAAAGAGGCGATGCACGAATCGTCGAGCCGAGTGGCGCTGGTCAACAACCAGCCGGTGCTCACGCCGACGTCTGATGGTCATGTATTCCAGGACCGCACGGGCGGTACCGAGGCCAACTCGGTCTACATCGATAACAAGATCGACGTCGGCAACTGGACCATCACCCCTGGCATTCGCTTCGAACACATCAGCACCGACTGGCATGACCGCGCGGTGCTCGACACGGCCGGCAAACCGGTGCAGGCGAAAAACCGCAGCATCGAAAGCAACGAACCGCTGCCGGCGCTGAGCGTGATGTATCACCTGTCGGACGCGTGGAAACTGTTCGCCAACTACGAAACCTCGTTTGGCAGCCTGCAGTATTTCCAGCTCGGCCAAGGTGGTTCGGGTGATCAGACCGCCAATGGTCTGGAGCCGGAAAAGGCCAAGACCTACGAGATCGGCACACGCTACAACGACGATGTGTGGGGCGGGGAAGTGACGCTTTTCTACATCGACTTCGACGACGAACTGCAATACATCAGCAACGATGTCGGCTGGACCAACCTCGGCGCGACCAAGCACCAAGGCATCGAAGCGTCGGTGCACTACGACATGGCGGCACTGGATCCGCGTCTCGATGGCTTGACCGCCAACGCTGGCTTCACCTACACCCGCGCCACTTATGAAGGTGAGATTCCGGGCTTCAAGGGCCGTGATCTGCCGTTCTATTCGCGTAAGGTGGCGACCGTTGGTTTGCGTTATGACATCAACCGCTGGACCTACAACCTCGACGGTTTCGCCCAGTCGAAACAGCGCTCGCCGGGCACCGGTGTCAACGCCGACGGCAGCTTCAATGGCAACTACATCACCGACGGCACGGCGGACGGGCAGTACGGCGACATTCCGGGTTACGTGACCTGGAACGTGCGTGGGGGTTATGACTTCGGGCCGCAGGTGTCGAACCTGAAGCTGGGCGCCGGGGTGAAGAACATCTTCGACAAGCAGTACTTCACCCGCTCCAGCGACAACAACTCGGGGATGTATGTCGGCGCGCCGCGCACGTTCTTTGTGCAGGCCAGCGTCGGCTTCTAAAGCATAAGATCAAAAGATCGCAGCCTGCGGCAGCTCCTACATTGGAATGCGTTCCTTTAGGAGCTGCCGCAGGCTGCGATCTTTTGCTTCAGACTTTCAGGACTTTGCCGCCGATGGCCACTGCCACCAACAGCACCGCCATCAAGCCAAAGGCGAAACTCAGACTGCTGGCATGGGCGACAAAGCCAATCACCGCCGGCCCGGCCAGAATCCCTGCATAACCGAGCGTGGTAATGGCCGGCACGGCGATGCTTTCCGGCATCACCGTCTGCTTGCCCACCGCCGTGTACAGCACCGGCACAATGTTCGAGCAGCCAGCGCCGACCAGCGCATAACCGACCAGCGCCGCTTCCCAGCTCGGGGCGAAGGTCGCCAGAAACAAGCCTGCCGCTGCCAATAGACCGCCAAACAAAATGATCCGCGTTGCACCGACAATCCGCACAATCCGGTCACCCAGCAAACGTCCGGCGGTCATGGTCAGGGCAAACGCCGCGTAGCCCAACCCCGCGTACGCCGTGTCGATCCCGCGTTCCTGTGCCAGAAACACCGCACTCCAGTCCAGCGCCGCGCCTTCAGTCAGGAAGACGATGAAGCACATCCCGCCGATAAACAGCACGATGCCATGAGGGATGGCGAATGCCGGTCCCGAGCTTTCACTGCCGTAAGGCAACATGTGCGGCACGCACTTGAACAGCGCCGCGATCAGCACGACCACCACCACCAGCATGGCGGCCAGTGGCGTCAAACCCAGGCCGAGCAGGGCACTGACACCCGCTGCGCCGACAATCCCGCCCAGACTGAACAAACCGTGGAAACCCGACATCATGTTCTTGCCGCTGGCGCGTTCGACAATCACCGCTTGCAGGTTCACGGTCGAATCCACCGTGCCCAGGCCCGCACCGAACATGAACAGCGTGGCGATCAACGCCGGTATCGACGACACCGTCGCCAGTAACGGCAACGCCGCGCAGATCAATAACGTGCCACCGGTGGCGACGCGCCGACAGCCGAAGCGCGTGGCCAGAATCCCCGCCAGCGGCATCGCCAGAATCGAACCGACGCCGAGGCACAACAGCAACAACCCCAACGTGCCTTCGTCGAGCCCGGCGCGTGCCTTGGCGTACGGCACCAAGGGCGCCCACGCGGCGATGCCGAGTCCGGCGATGAAAAAGGCGATGCGCGTGGACATTTGTTGCAGGCGTCCGGGGACGAAGGTGTCTTGGGAGTTGAGGCTGGTCATATCGATCCTTGGCAAAAAACTTCGCGTCCCCGAAGGACAGTGATTCAGCGACGAGGTTCGATCGCCGGCCATTCGGGGAAGTACAGGCAACATCGTAACCTGTAGGAGTGAGCCTGCTCGCGATAGCGTACTGTCAGTCGATATTTTTTGTCTGACACACCGCTATCGCGAGCAGGCTCACTCCTACAATAGATTGCGGTTTACATTGGCTTTCTTCTGTAACAGGGACAAAAACTGATGACGCAGTTTTACGATGCACGGGGCAATATTTACGGGGTGATTGCGCCGCAGGCACTGCGCGACGCGGGCCTTGCCTTGCCTGCCAGCGCCACCGAATGCGCCTCTTCGCGTCAGTCGTGGAGCGAAGCAGCAATCAAACTCTGCTGCGACTGGCCCGAAGGCCAGCGCCCGGCGAACAGCAAATCCCATCGCAGCGACGGCCTGCTGATCGGCCCGTTCCAGACGTCGCCGCCGTTCGACGTATTGATCGTCAACACCGACGGCACACTTGCCGAGCGCAGTGGCAATGGCCTGACGATTTTCTCGCAGGCGCTGACCGAGCAAGGCTTGATGCCAGAGGAGAGCGTGTTGTTGCGCGTGCATCACGACAAGGGTGGCGCGGTGGAGACTTCGGTGAAACCGGCTGAAGTCGAAGGCGTTCAAGGTTTCTGGCTTGATCTCGGCCAACCGCGATTCGGGCCGGATGCCGTGGGCGCGCAGGTGGTTGAAAGCCTTCAGTTCAACGGTCGGGACGTGAGCCACGTCGCGCCCTTGGCACAACTTGATTGCGAGTGGGCGCACAGCCAGTTCGTGCGCATCGGCAACCCGCATTGCGTAACCCTGCTCGCCGACGAAGCGGCGTTGCCGGGCAACGAGCCGATGCGTGAATCCCCCCTGAGCGAAGGGTTGACTGCAATCGCCTACGCCATGCCCACCGGTGGCGGTGATCCGTGCCCGGCGGGCGTCAATCTGCAATGGGCGGTGCTGGAGTCGCCGCAGCGAATCCTCGCCCGGGTGTTCGAGCGTGGCGAAGGGCCGACGGCTTCATCCGGGACCAGCGCCAGTGCGGTGGCTTGCGCGGCGTGGCGAGTGGGTTGGGTCGCGGCGGGAGAAGTGCAAGTGGTCATGCCCGGTGGCACGGCGCCGATTTTGCTGGTAGAGGCGGACGGAGAATTAGTGCGGGTCAGATTGTTTGGTACGGCACGGCTGATGGGCTGAATTCAAAACCGCCATCGCTGGCAAGCCAGACTCCCACAGGGTTTTGTGGTGAACACAAATAGTATGTTCAAACACATAACCCTGTAGGGGTGAGCCTGCTCGCGATAGCGGAAATACATTCAACATAATATCGCCTGATACACCGCTATCGCGAGCAGGCTCACTCCTACAGTGGATAGTGGCTGTACTCAGTTTTGTGTTCAGCATCAAACCCTGTGGGAGTCTGGCTTGCCAGCGATGGGGCCATCGGCGTCAACACAAGTCTCAGCTCAGCGCGGTACTGAATTCCACCACCGGCATCTGCCGCTTCATCAACACCTTGCCGCCGCGAATCGAATACAACGGCAAGCCCTGACTGCGGATTACCTCGTAATCGCTGTCCGCCGACAGAATCAGCAGGTTCGCCGGGCGCCCCTGTTCCAGTCCATAGCGCTCACCCAGGTGCATGGCTTTGGCGCTGTTATCGGTGACCAGATCCAGCGCACTTTGCAGGTTGCGGTAACCGAGCATGTGGCAGATGTGCAGCCCCGCCTCAAGCACCCGCAGGATGTTGCCGTTGCCCAGCGGATACCACGGATCGACGATCGAGTCTTGGCCGAAACACACATTCATGCCGGCTTCGAGCAGTTCGTTTACACGGGTGACGCCCCGGCGTTTCGGGAAGTTGTCGAAGCGTCCTTGCAGGTGGATGCTTTCGGTCGGGCAGGAGACAAAACTGATTCCGGAATGCCCGAGCAGGCGGAACAGTTTCGCGCAGTAAGCGTTGTCGTAAGAACCCATCGCCGTGGTGTGGCTAGCGGTGACGAGGGCGCCCATGTCGCGGCTGCGCGCTTCTTCGGCGAGCACTTCGAGGAAGCGCGAATGCGGGTCGTCGGTCTCGTCGCAATGCACGTCGACCAGGCAACCGGTGCGCTCGGCCAGGTCCATCAGGAACTTCACCGAACTCACGCCCTGATCGCGGGTGTATTCGAAATGCGGAATCCCACCGACCACGTCCGCGCCCATGCGGATCGCTTCTTCCATCAACTCGCGACCGTTGCGAAACGACTCGATGCCTTCCTGCGGAAACGCGACGATTTGCAGGTCGATGAGGTGACGGCTTTCCTCGCGCACTTCGAGCATGGCTTTCAGTGCGGTGAGTTGCGGGTCGGTGACGTCGACGTGAGTGCGCACATGCTGAATGCCGTGGGCCGCCAGCGTCTGAATGGTCTTCTTGGCGCGGTTTTTGGTGTCTTCTTCGGTGATGGTGACCTTGCGCTCGCCCCAGCATTCGATGCCTTCGAACAGCGTGCCGCTCATGTTCCAGCGTGGCTCGCCAGCGGTCAGCGTGGCATCGAGGTGGATGTGCGGTTCGACGAAGGGCGGCACCACCAGATTGCCGCCGGCATCGAGGTCATTCGGGCCAAGGGTCGGTGCTTCGGTCTGCCGGGCGATGCTGCGGATCAGGCCGTCTTCAAGGTGCAATTCGTGCAAACCTTCCTGGTTGCGCAAACGGGCGTTAATGATGTGCATCAGGCGAATCCTTTTTTATAGGTCTTGTAGTGGCGCGGTCGCGCTGCGAGCGCCGAGCACGCCGGTAACGATGACATACGTTAGCGCGGCAGCGGCGATCCCTACCAGCGGCGCGACCCACGGCGAGTTGAACGCGGCAACGGTGCCGACCGCATAGGCCCCGAGCCCCGGCCAGTTGAACGCCGGCAACCGTGCGTCGGCCAGACGCGGGTAACGCCCGCGCCAACGGAAGAAAAAGTCCGCCATGATCACCCCGCCAATCGGCGGAATCACCGTGCCGAGCAGAATCAGGTAAGGCACCAGCATGTCGTACATGCCCAGCAGTGCGAGCAGGGTGCCGATCACCGCACCGGCGAGGGTCACGGTTTTACGTCGGCCGGTGCGCAGCAGATTGCAACCAGCGACGGCGAAGTTGTAGATGGTATTGTCCTGGGTGCTCCAGATGTTCAGCAACAACATGGCCATCGCGGCCATGGCGAAACCTTGTAACAGCAGCACTTCAACCACGTCGGGTTGTTGGTAGACGATGGCGCCATACGCACCGATCAGCACCATCAGGCCATTGCCGATGAAGAATCCGATCAGGCTGGCCAGCACCGCCACCCGCGCCGAGCGCGAGAAGCGTGTCCAGTTGGTCGCCTGCGTGGCGCCGCTGACGAAGGTGCCGAACACCAGGGTGATTGCGGTCGACCAGTCCAGCGAGCCTGTCGGCACGACGCTGAGCAAGCCTTCGATACCGCCGACTTTCACCGTCGCCACCCACATCGACAGCATCAGCAGCAACATCATCGCTGGCACGGCGATGTACGAGAGGATTTCCAGCCCGCGATAACCGACGTAGGCCGTGGCGCAGAACAGCAGACCGAACAGCACCATCAGGCCGAGCACCGTGCTTTCGTCGAGATTGAAGTATTTACCGATCACGACGGCAGCCGTCGCCGTGCCCCAGGCGTACCAGCCGATCTGGGTGAAACCGAGAATCAGGTCGCTGAGCTTGCTGCCGACTTCGCCGAAGCAGAAGCGGCCCATCAGGACCGAGTTGAGGCCGCTTTTGAAGGCGATGTAGCCAAGGCCTGCCGCGTAGAGACCGAGCAGCAGATTACCGACGATGATCACCGCCATCATCTCGGCGAAACTGAACGCCACGCCCAGCTTGCCGCCGGCAAACATGGTTGCGGTGAAAAACGTGAAGCCCAGTAACACCATCGCCGTCGAGGCCAGGCCTTTGCGCGCGTGCATCGGGACTTCGCTGAGGGGGTAATCGTTGCCGGGATCGTTCTGCGTCATGGGGCGGTCCTTGCTGGAGTAGGGAAGACGCGGGGGAGGGTTGCAGTGGTCGTGCCAAATGCCGGATGGCGCGGGTTATGTATAGACGAGTCGCGTCGGCAAGCGCGAAAACAGTGCACCTGAATACACCGGAGCCCCAATGTAGGAGCTGCCGAAGGCTGCGATCTTTTTATCTTGTTTTTGATCGTTCCCAAGCTCTGCGTGGGAATGCTGCCCGGGACGCTCCGCGCCCCACTTCAAAGCCGAACGCGGAGCGTCCGTTGAGGCATTCCCACGCAGAGCGTGGGAACGATCAAGGTCAGAGGAAGCGCAGCAGGGCGGCGACGATGGCTTCGGGGGCGTCTTCCTGGACGAGGTGGCCGGCGTTGGCAATCGGGTGGAATTGTGATCCCGGGATCATTTGATGTAACGCTCGGCCACGCTCGATGGGGATCCACTGGTCCTCTTCGCCCCAGAGAATCTGCACCGGACAGCGGATCGTCGGGTACAGGCTTTCTGCTTCACGGGTATAGCGCTCGTCCATCTGCGCAATCTGCCGATAGAATGCCGCTTGCCCGGGATCGCCGAGCCACGGCTGCACGTAGGGTGCGAGTTCGTCGTCGGGGATATCGCGGTGAATCGCCCCGCGAATATAGGTCGGCACGATGGCGCGCTGGATGTAGTCGGGCAGACCGCTGAACGCCGCTTCATGCTGACGCACATGCTGCACGAATGGCGAACCCCACGGCGTCAGCGCCACCGGATCGATCAGCGTCAGGCTGCGGTAATCCTTGCCGTTGAGCAGATGCATACGCAACACGGTGGCGCCTCCGAAGTCGTGGGCCACCACGTCCGGGCATTGTAGATTCCAGTGATCGAGCAACTGCGCCAACAGTTGGTTTTGCACGCCGAGAGAGACATCGGCGTCAGGGTGCTCGGAGCGGCCGTAGCCCAGCAGATCGAAGTAATGCACGCGATGCGTGGCGAAAAAGTGCGGCGCGATCCGGTGCCACACGTATGACGAAAACGGCGTGCCATGCACGAACACCAGCGGCGGGCCGTCGCCGTGTACGGCGTAGCGTATCTGTCGGCCGTTGAAGTCAAAGACCTGATCCAGCAGCCAGTCTGTCATGGGCCTGTCCTCTTGGCGGGTGAGAGCCAAAAAGCATAGGCGTAAAAAAACAGCCGTGAAGGCTGTTCTCTGGCAAAAAACCAATCCCTCTGTAGGAGCTGCCGAAGGCTCGGGCCGCGTTCGGACGATCTTTTGATTTTGCTTTTAAGAACCAAGATCAAAAGATCGCAGCCTTCGGCAGCTCCTACAAGGGAGATCTATCCCAGGTTATTCACCGCGATAGATACAACCGCTGGTGCACGTCTCGTGAATACGGATCGCGCTCAATTCCGGCAGCAATGGCTTCATTTCATTCCAGATGAATTTGGCCAGCACTTCGCTGGTCGGGTTTTCCAGACCGGGAATGTCGTTCAGGTAGTTGTGATCGAGGCGCTCGTACAGCGGCTTGAAGATCGCTTTGATTTCGGAAAAATCACGGATCCAGCCGGTGTGCGGATCGAGGTCGCCGCTGAGGTGAAGCGCCACTTTGAACGAGTGACCGTGCAGACGCCCGCACTTGTGGCCGTCCGGGACGTGCGGCAGGCGGTGGGCGGACTCGAAGGTAAATTCTTTGAAGATTTCCACGGTATTTTCAGCTCTGTTCAGATGGCGTTCGCCGCAGCGATTCGGGCAGGCGGCGAGTTTATCAGCTTGTGTTTGGCCGTGCTGACTAAAGGGTCAGCAAGCGCTCGGCGAGGCGACCATTGGCAGTCAGTTCAAGGAACTCGTCACCGAGGCGACGGCTTTCGCTCATCGCCGCGTGCCAGTATTTCTGCCGGCTCGACGCATCGCCCATGAAGCGTTTGAAGTCGTTGCGGTCAGGCAATTTGCCGTAGGGCAGGCGCGCCAGATATTCCTTCGACGGCGCGAGTAACAGCACGTCCTGCAAGCGCTCCACCGAGGCCTTGCGCCATGGCAGGGTCTTGTCGAACCAGCCGGGAATCACCCGATCAGTGAAGTGCGGATAGAGCACGATGCCGTCGCCGCTGTACGGCAGGTCGAGGTGATAATCGAGCAGACCGCCATCGCGGAACGTGCCGGCACCGGCGCCCGGCAGATCGCGCACGCCTTCCATGACCATCGGGATCGAACCCGAAGCCAGCAGCGCCTGACGCAGGTTGCCGGCATTCAGTGCAACGAAGCGCGACGGGAAATCGTTCAGCGCATTCACCGGCGGGGCCAGGCGCGGGTCATGGATGATCAGCCGTTCAAAGTGCCGCGACAGCCGCGCGCGACCGCGTAAGTTGTCGGCAATCACCGAACCCAGTGCCAGTCCGAGGCGGCCGCGATGGTCATCGGCCAGACGTCCCTGACTTTTCACCACCATGATGTTCAGGCGGTAATGCGCGTTGTCGAGGATGCTTGCGTCGCGGCCGTCGAGCAGGTCATTGAGCATGCGCTGCGAGCTCTGACTGATCTCGGCCATGGTCACGCCTTTGTTGAAATTCTGCTCGGCGTACAGATGACCGAGACGGCGAATGCCTTCGGCGGCGTCGGGCAGACACGCGCTGGCGAAGCGCCAGGAACCGACCGAGGCGCCGATCAGCGAGCGTTCACGCGGTGCGCTCGGCAGCCATTCACCGAACAGCGCCAGATCCAGTCCCTGAATCCCCAACGCCTTCGGCCCACCGGCGGCGCCGGGCAGGGTGCCGACGTCGGCGGCGTTCAGGCCGTGCGCACGAATGCGCGCCATGGCACGCGGGCCGGCCTTGAGGGTGAGGGCGGGGAATTTGATGTGGATGGCGGTCATACCGGTCTCGATCGTTAGCAAGCGAACAATTATAAGCACATGTTGCAAAATCCTGTAGGAGCTGCCGCAGGCTGCGATCTTTTGATTTTGTTTTTAAAAGACAAGATCAAAAGATCGTCCGAACGCGGCCCGAGCCTGCGGCAGCTCCTACACGGGGGCATGTATTGAGCTGGGGCAATGATGGCAATTCAGTTTCAGTTAAGTTCATCCCGCTAAGGTGCCCACCGTAAGCAACACATAAAAATACGGAGACTCCATGAAAACCCTGACTGCCCTGTCCATTGCCTCGATCATCGGCTGCACCGCCAGCCTCGCCCATGCCCGCGATCTCGGCCCTGACGAAGCCCTGCGTCTGCGCGACGCTGGTACTATCGTCTCCTTCGAGAAGCTCAACGCCGCCGCGTTAGCCAAACACCCGGGTTCGACGATCACCGACACCGAGCTGGAAGAGCAGTACGGCAAGTACATCTACCAGATCGAAATACGTGATACGCAGGGCGTCAATTGGGATCTGGAATTAGACGCGGTGACTGGGCAGGTTCTCAAGGATCATCAGGATACGTAATGAAGGTTAATGTTCGCGCCACCCGCCGTACGGCGTTGGCGCTGGTAATGTGTTGCTCGACGGCGATGGCTCGCGACCTCGGCCCGGACGAAGCGCTTGATTTGCGCAAGCAGGGCGTGATCCTGCCGCTGGAACAAGTGTTGCAGCAGGCGATGGATCGCTATCCCGGCGCGAAACTGCTGGAAGTCGAGCTGGAAGAAAAACACGACGTCTACATTTATGAAGTCGAGTTGCTCACCGTCGAAGGTGTCGCCCGTGAGCTGCATTTGAAGGCCGATACCGGCGAACTTGTGAAAGACAAGGAAGATTGATCGATGCGTTTGCTATTGGTGGAAGACCATGTACCGCTGGCCGACGAACTGCTCGCCGGCCTGCAACGCCAAGGCTACGCGGTGGATTGGCTGGCGGATGGCCGCGATGCGCTGTATCAGGGCAGCAGCGAGCCGTATGACCTGATCATTCTCGACCTCGGCCTGCCCGGCGTGCCGGGGCTCGAAGTGCTGGCGCAGTGGCGCGCCGGCGGCTTGGCGATTCCAGTGCTGATCCTCACGGCGCGCGATTCCTGGGCCGAACGCATCGAAGGCCTGAAGGCTGGCGCCGATGACTACCTGACCAAACCGTTCCATCCTGAAGAGCTGCAACTGCGCATTCAGTCGTTGTTGCGCCGCTCCAAAGGCCAGGCCAATCAGCCGACATTGCAGGCGGCCGGTTTGCATCTGGACGAGGGCCGCCAGTGCGTGGTGCGCGATGGCGCCGACATTCAACTGACCGCCGCGGAATTCCGCCTGCTGCGGTATTTCATGCTGCACCCGGAGCAGATCCTCTCCAAAAGCCACCTCGCCGAACACCTCTACGACGGCGAAACCGAGCGCGATTCCAACGTCCTCGAAGTTCACGTCAATCACTTGCGCCGCAAGCTCGGCAAAAGCGTGATCGAAACCCGTCGCGGCCAGGGTTACCTGTTCGGCGGGCAAGCTTCGTGAGGTCGATCCAGCGCCGTTTGAGCCTGGGTTTGATCAGCGTGATGGTGGTCGTCGGTGTAGTGGTGGCGCAAACCAGTCTGTGGTTGTTCGAAGTGGGTTTGCAGCGTTATCTCGAAGCCGGTCTGCGCAATGACAGCGAGAGCCTGTTGGTCGCGTTAGTCCGCGGCCCGCAGGGTTTGCAGCTGGATGAACGTCATCTTTCACCGGCCTATCAGCGGCCGTTTTCCGGGCACTATTTCCGCATTGATTTTGCCGACAGCCATTGGCGTTCACGCTCGTTGTGGGATCAGGATCTGCCGCTACTCGACCACCCCGGTCTGCATAGCAATCTGCAACTGGGCCCGGACGGTCAGCAATTACTGGTGCTGCGCTCGGACTATCGGCGTCTGGGCCAATCGATTTCGATCAGCGTCGCGCAGGATTACACGCCGGTGCGCGAGAGCTTTCAGCGCATGCGCCAGATCGGCCTCGGCCTCGGTCTGGCGGCATTGTTGCTGATTCTGTTCTTGCAGCGATTGACCGTGCGCCGCGCGCTGAAACCGCTGGAAAGGGCTCGCGAACAGATCGCGCAATTGCAGCAGGGGCAGCGTTCACAACTGGATGATCAGGTGCCGGTGGAACTCGAGCCCCTGGTGGCGCAAATCAACCATTTGCTTGCGCACACTGAAGACAGCCTCAAGCGTTCACGCAATGCTTTGGGCAATCTCGGGCACGCGTTGAAAACGCCGCTGGCGGTGCTGTTGAGCCTGGCGTCCAGTGAAAAACTCGATGCGCATCCTGAGCTGCGCAAAGTGCTCAAGGAACAGCTGGAGCAGGTGCAGCAGCGGCTCAATCGCGAGTTGAACCGTGCGCGGCTGTCCGGTGATGCGTTGCCGGGGGCGCTGTTTGATTGCGACGCGGAACTGCCGGGGTTGCTGGCGACGTTGAACATGATTCATGGCGAGCATCTGGCGCTGAGCTATGTCGCCCCGGCGGGGTTGCAACTGCCGTGGGATCGTGAGGATTTGCTCGAGTTGCTCGGCAATCTTTTGGATAACGCTTGCAAGTGGGCGGACGCCGAGGTGCGTCTGAGTGTGATTGAGCGTACGGATGGCTTTGCCCTGAGCGTGGAAGATGACGGCCCGGGGATTCCCGAAGAGCAGCGCACTGAGGTGTTCAGCCGGGGCACGCGGCTGGATGAGCAGACCCACGGGCATGGGTTGGGGCTGGGGATTGTCCGCGATATTGTCGAGACCTGGGGCGGGTTGCTGGTGTTGGGGGAGAGTGAATGGGGCGGGCTGAAGGTGGTGATCGAGTTGCCTCGGCGGTGAGTCTTTGAGAAGCCCCTCACCCTAACCCTCTCCCGGAGGGAGAGGGGACTGACCGCGTTGTTTGGGAGAGGTACACCGACGTGAGATACCGAGTCGAACTCAGGTTTGAAAGCTTCCCTGTGACGTGAGACACCGAGTCGAACTCAGGTTTTGAAAGCATCACCGTGATCTGAAATATGGAGTCGAACTCAGGTTTTGAATGGCACGGAGATCGGCTCCCTTTCCCCCTCGCCCCCCTTGGGGGGAGAGGGCTGGGGTTGAT